>NZ_CP018061.1:0-232500 GCF_002813755.1 Enterococcus mundtii
GGGGAATTACGATGGAACACGAAACATTGGAAGGGCTTAGAGAAAGAAAACAGCGTAAATTAGCATCAGTTAAAGAGCAAGCATTAAATGAAGTCGACAGAAATAAAGAAGTAACGAAAGATAGTAAAGAAGTATTACACAGAGATGATTCTCAGGCTGTGGGGCAAAGCGAAAAAAATAAAGAGAGATAAATTTTCAAAAATCCAGAATATGAATAGAAGATACTTGAACGTCTCAGCATCCTGTTCGATTGATGCGACTTTCTAGATTTGTATGGTTACAGTGAATTTTAAAAACCAAGCTTTTTAAAAGAAAGGAGAGCATGATGAAAGAAAAAGATCTAGATAAGTTAAAGAGAAAAGAAGACAAGAAATCGAAGGTATCAAACAGCGCTCTTTTGCAGAAATCAGTAAAATCAAAGTGAATAATATAAAAAACTAAAAGTAGACAAAATGGAATTTAAAGAAAAAAGAGCGAATCATCAAAAAAATGAAGGACGTGTACTATAAAATTTTTATTTTATTAGGAAGAGTTTTACAGAAGACGTCAACACAAAAGCTTACACACCCAAAATTTGAAGTATTTTGGGTGGTAAGCTCTTTGTGTTGATCGTAAGTTTAAGATAAGACAGCTGTTGCTAGCGCCTGTTGTACGGCGATGATATTCTTATCTTTTCTGAATTGTAAAGACTCTGCGGGTAGTTCTGCGCTAGAAATCCAAATTTTCAATTCGGCATCTAAATCAAAATGCCCACTGTTTCAATCGAAAAACGTGAAATCGAGCGGTAAGGGATCGATTTATATTCACTTTTTTTACCGGTCATTCCTTGTTTATCGACGATAATCATCCGACGGTCGGTAAAAATAATCAAATCACGTACTAATTTGAACGCTAACTCTACCTGTTCCATTGGAATCAGGATTCTTGAACTTCTCTTGTGATATTCGTTGTATCTTTTGGGTAGCATTTCCCATCAAGCCATCAAATAGCCCCATAAAAACACTCCTTTAGTCGTAGGATAAAATCATTGTAGTACTCTATCTCATTTCTATCTCATTGTAACAAAGCTTTTGAATGAACGAGCAATTTATTCTTCAAAAGAATAAAAAAATTGAATTTGTAAGGCTGAGTGAGACAAAGTCACGTTAAACAGATGGTTTGAGGTTTGACTTTATTAATGTTACGGTTGTTATGTAATTAAGAATAGAGGAGGCAAACTATGGGGAAATATGATTTACCGCAAGTAGAAACTCATCTTTATATTAATGGCAAATGGCTTGAAGGCTCTGAAGGAACAGTTGATGTCGTCAATCCAGCAACTGGTGAAACGTTAGCAAGCGTTCAACAAGGGCGAAAAAGACAAAAGAAGCCATTGAAGCTGCCAACAAGGCATTCGAAGGTTGGTCAAGAACGGCACCAAGCGAACGAGCAAAATTAATGAATAAAATGGCTGATCTAGTAGAAGAAGACAGCGAACGTTTAGCAAAAATCATGACGATGGAGCAAGGGAAACCGCTGCTCAAGCGACGGCAGAAATCCAAACAAATGTCGAAAACCTTCGCTGGAATGCAGCGCAAGGCCAACGAATCATGGGAGAAATCATTCCTTCACCTGAAGGGAAACAATGGCAAGCACGTAAACAACCAGTAGGTGTCGTCGGCGCCATCACACCATGGAACTTCCATCCAACATGATCATTCGTAAAATCTCGCCGGCAATCGCCGCAGGCTGTACGGTTATCTTAAACCAGCAAAATCAACACCTCTATCAGCACTTGCGCTGATGGAACTATTCCACAAAGCTGGCTTTCCAGATGGCGTCGTAAATATCGTCATGGGGGACTCCTCAACTATTGGAAAGATTTTGTCTGAATCGGATGATATCCAAAAAATCACATTTACAGGTTCAACAGAAGTTGGACAAATTCTAAATGAACAAGCAGCACCTACCTTGAAAAAAGTTTCTATGGAGCTAGGTGGACATGCGCCATTTATTATTTTTCCAGATGCCGATGTAGAATTAGCAGTCGATACATTGATCAAAACGAAATTTATCAACAATGGACAAGTATGTACGTCACCCAAATCGAATTTTTATCCATAAAGAAATCAAAGAACAAGCAACAAAATTGATTGTGGAAAAAATCAGAGAAGTGACTGTTGGAAATGGCTTAGACGATCCAACTACGGGCCATTGATCAATGAAGAAGGCGTAAAAAAAGTTGAAGAACAACTAGAAGATGCAGTAGCTAAAGGAGCAGAAAATCTTGGCTGGTGGTCATCGTCTAACGGACGGAGAATATGCAAATGGCTTTTTCTTTGAACCGACAGTATTAGATGGCGTGAAAAAGGAAATGGATATTTTCTACAATGAAACATTTGGACCAGTGATCCCAATCATTACATTTGAAGACGAAGAACAAGTAATCAAAGATGCCCAATGATACGATTTTTGGTTTAGCATCATATTTCTTTGCGACGAATATCCATACGATCAACAATGTAAGCAATAAATTGCAATATGGCATGGTCGGTGTCAATGATACGACGATCTCAAATTCTGCGACACCATTTGGGGGAGTCAAACATTCAGGGTTTGGCCGTGAGAACGGAACTTTTGGGGTAGAGGAATATGTCGAAGTGAAGTTTGTGACGATTGCATCAGAGAAATAAATGATAAGATAAAAAGAGAGGATGATTGCATAAAATCATCTCTCTTCTTTTTTATTTTGGTGATACTCATGATAAACATGATAGAGGTTCAGTTCGTACTCTTTCTTTGCATTTGTAACGACCGTATCTAAAATCATACCAGTAACTAGTGAAAGTAAAGCTAGGATCATCAATCCTGTACTTAATATGGCTGAAGGGACTTTAGTAATAAAGCTCGTCAACATAAACTCCCGAATGACAGGAATCCCAGTGAACAGACCAGCTAAAAAGAAAATGACTGTCCAGATATTGAAAAATAGGATAGGTTTTATAATCTTTACACATTTTAATGATCATCATAATGACTTTGAAGCCATCAGAAAAGGTATTCAATTTTGATTCGCTACCTTCTGGGCGATCACGGTAATCAATAGGGAGCTCAACTAATTTGAATTTTTTATCTAAGGCATGAATGGTCAATTCCGTTTCGATTTGGAATCCCGCACTCATGATCGGAAAACTTTTGACAAAAATACGATTAAATCCTCGATAGCCAGTCATCACGTCTCTTATTTTTGTTTTATATAAACGAGTGATCGTATTTTTAACTAAATTATTGCCAAAATCATGGAAGGCGCGTTTATTTTCTTCAAAGTAAGTACCATTAGAAAGACGGTCGCCAATGACCATATCCGCTTCGCCAGAACGTAATTTTTCTAAAAGTCCATGTACGGCTTCGGCTGGATAAGTATCATCTCCGTCTACCATCAAGTAGTAGTCCGCATCAATATCAAAAAACATTTGACGAATGACATTTCCTTTACCTGACGAGGTTCTTTTTTACAATAGCACCCGCTGCAACTGCTAAGTCGTAGGTGTTGTCCGTTGAGTTATTGTCGTATACATAAATATCTGCTTCTGGTAATTCTCGTTTAAAGTCGGCAATGACTGTAGGAATCGTTGCTTCTTCATTATAACAAGGAATCAGGACAGCAATTTTTTCTGTGTGATTCATTTTTCACTCTCCTAAATAAATTGAAAAAGTTTAAACTAAGCATAACCTATCATGTACGTTTATACCAGTTTTTATGCAAAAAAAGAAGCTCTTATCCATAGGAAAGCCTATTTCTAAGAGAATCTTTTAAAAATGAAATCAAGCATCTGTTCCTTTTTTTCTAGAAATATCTAAAACAGTACCAGTATAGGCATCTGCTAAAAATTCATAATAGACGACTTCACCATCTTCTATGCGAGAAATCCCACCACGATAAGCTTTTGAATGAATTGCAAATTTACGTGTCGGTTCTTTCTCAAAAGAGATCCAGGAGCCTTCAATCGAGCCTTCATCTAAAAACGCTTCTTTGATGGTAGCTAAGACTTCATCAGCGGACATCGTTTTGTTGCGATTGTACCATAGTGCAGTTGCCACGCCACTTAATAATCCTAAACCAAGTCCGACAGCTAAACCACCTTTGAAATAGGCCTGTTCACTTTCTTCATACATGCTGCTTGCCCTCCTTTACACTTTCACAAGTTTCTTTGGCTTTATTTTACCACACTATCTGATTTTCTTTGAAATAAATAACCGTTTTGAAATAAAATACGGTATAATAATCACGATAGATTTGTCCAGATACTATTTTTTAAGACAAATCAAAGCTGAGATTGAAAGGAGACAAGTCTGAATTATAGACGATCATTATTATGGATGAAAAAACATTTCAACGTATTAAAGAATTAACAGAATTACAAGGAACAAGCGGTTTTGAACAAGACATCCGCGCGTACATGGAACAACACATGGAGCCACTAGTTGATGAATTACAATTAGATGGATTAGGTGGGATCTTTGGATTGCGCCATCACCAAGAAGCGGATGCCCCTCGTGTCATGGTGGCAGCACACATGGACGAAGTTGGTTTTATGTTGACACAAATCCAAGATAACGGATTGTTCAAAGTGGTTCCGCTAGGCGGTTGGAATCCTTATGTAGTATCGGCTCAACGCTTTACATTGAAGACATCAACAGGGAAAAATTACCCATGTATTTCTTCTTCTGTTCCACCACATTTATTACGTGGTACAAGCGGTCAAAAGTCAGTCGAAGTAACAGATATTTTATTTGATGCTGGTTTTGAATCAAAAGAAGAAGCAATGAGTTTTGGTGTCCTACCAGGAGATACGATCGTACCTTTTGCAGAAACGATCAAAACAGCAAACGGCAAAAATATCATCAGTAAATCATGGGACAACCGTTACGGTTGTACGATGGTCTTGGAAGCATTAGAAGCCCTAGAAAAAGAAACATTAGGTCATACGCTGATCGCCGGCGCCAATGTCCAAGAAGAAGTTGGTTTACGTGGATCAAAAGCTTCAGTGAACAAATTCAAACCTGATCTATTCTTTGCGGTAGACTGCTCTGCAGCAGATGATACAGTAACGAAAAAAGGCACATTTGGTCATCTAGGAGAAGGCACCTTGATGCGTATCCAAGATCCAGGATTGATCATGTTGCCGCGATTACGTGAATATTTATTAGATATTGCTGAAACAAACAATATTCCTTATCAATACTTTGTATCAAAAGGCGGTACCGACGCTGGTGCTGCTCATACACAAAATGAAGGAATCCCAAGTACCGTTATCGGTGTAGTTGGACGCTATATCCATACGCATCAAACGATGTTTAGTATCCGTGACTTTGAAGCAGCCAGAGAAATGTTGATCCAAACATTGAAGGGCTTAGATAAATCAACGGTGAATACGATCGTTTACGGAAAATAAGTAATCAACGAGTAAAGGCGATCCGCTTTTGCTCGTTTTTTATTTTTTAGATATAGTTTGGTCAGTTTTTTGTAAAGGTGTATAATTTAAGTAGAACATAGAATAAGAAAGAAGTGTGAACCTATGATTACTCCTAAAAGTCTTGAAGAAGTAGCCGGTTATGTTGAAAAAGGCAATCATATCTTTTTCTTTACTGCCGATTGGTGTGGCGATTGTCGCTTCATCAAACCACAAATGCCAGAAATCGAACGTCATTTTTCAGAGTGGACATTTGTCGAAATGGATCGAGATGCGTACATCGATTTAGCAGCAGAATGGAATATTTTCGGTATTCCAAGTTTCATTGTCATCAAAGATGGGAAAGAATTAGGTCGTCTGGTCAATAAAGATCGTAAAACAAAAGAAGAAATCGAACAATTTTTAACAAAAACGATTCAGCAGTGAGAAACGAGAGGAGTGGGAAAAATGGAACAAGCATATAAGAAAATATTAGTTGGAATTGACGGAAGCGAGCAAGCGTTTGCTGCATTCAAAAAAGCTGTCGAGGTGGCTCGTAGAAATGAAGGCACAGTGTACGTGACGAATGTGATCGACCAACAATTTTATCAATTTATGGGGTATACGCCTATTGACCAATCCTTGATCGATCAACAGACTGAATCAGCAAAACAATTGATTGAAGAATGTAAAAATTACGGAAAATCCGTTGACTACCAAAAATAGAAGGCATTGTGGCTTATGGTTCGGTCAGAGAATCTATGGCAGTAAAACTACCAAAGAAATATCAAATCGACTTGATCATGATCGGTCAATCAGGTTTGAATGCCGTTGAACGCTTTATGACTGGGAGTGTGGCAAGCTACGTGATTCGACAAGCTCCGTGTGATGTCCTAGTCGTTTCAGAACCAAGAGAAGCCTAGTTTTTGATTCAATAGGCAGATCCTTGAACAAAAAAGACGAGGAAACGAAAGATGGTGCATTTCGTTTCCTCGTCTTTTTTTGTGATCCGTGCTTTCTTTTTATTCCGGCAAGTTTTTCTAAGAGAATTTATCATGCAAGAACTTCCTTTTTTTGTTAAGATAATACAAGAGAGTTTGGTGCTGATCGATCTACTCAGTTGCCATAAATCAAAAACAACTTCAACAAATGATATTGGAGGAAACAAAATGATTTTTGCTTATAATCGCGCACATGTGGGCGACACATTAATGGTGATCATAGCCGACGATAAAGGCACGGAAAACACTGTTAGTCGTAAATGGAATGTTGCGCAAATCAAAGATGAATCTGGTCAAATCGTTGCATGGAACTTTTTCCATATCTCAGATCATCTAACAATTGAAGGCAATGGCCAAGTAACAATCTCAGAAGAACAACTAGCTGAATTGAACCGTTTGATCAAAGAAGCTGGCTTTGAAGAAACATTGGAAAAAGACAACCAACCGAAAATCGTTGTTGGTTACGTCAAAACTTGTGAACCTCATCCAGATTCTGATCATTTATCTGTAACTGAAACAGAAGTAGATGGTGGTGAAGTTTTACAAATCGTTTGTGGCGCACCGAATATTGAAGCAGGTCAAAAAGTAGTCGTTGCTAAACCTGGTGCAATGATGCCAGACGGTATGATGATTTGGCCTGGAGAATTAAGAGGGGTCAAAAGTGACGGAATGATTTGCTCTGCAAAGGAACTTCACGTACCTAACGCCCCAGAGAAAAAAGGCATCTTAGTTTTACCTGAAGATGCGATAGTTGGCGAAGCATTCAAAAACTAGCATGAATAAAAAAACGACTACCTCCATTGAGGTAGCCGTTTTTTTATTAATTATTTGAGCCATTGGAACTATTTGAATTTCCTTGATTTAATGCAGTATTATCAATTGTCAATTTGATATCTACAGTTTTTTCTTCTTCGCCACGGTAATAAGTGATCTTCACAGTGTCACCAACTTTTTTACCATAAAGCACAGACTGTAATTCAACACCAGATGAGACTTCTGTATCATCGATTTTTGTGATGACATCATATTGTTCTAAGCCAGCTTTTTCCGCAGGCGTTGCTGGTTGAACCGAACGAATGATCACGCCATTTGTTACAGAAGATGGTAATTTCAAGATCTGTTCCTGTTGTTGTGTAGAAACGGCGGAAAGATCGGTCATTGTGATACCCAGTGCAGGGCGTGTTACTTTTCCATCTTTTTCAAGTTGATTGATGATATTTACGACATCATTACTTGGAATCGCAAAGCCCATTCCTTCAACACTTACACTTGAAGAATCAGAAGTCGATGCAATTTTACTTGAATTGATACCAATAACTTGGCCTTCGATATTAACTAGTGGACCACCAGAGTTCCCTGGGTTGATCGCTGCATCTGTTTGGATCGCATTGATATTCACTGTCTCATTAGATTCATTTGTACTTGTCACTTGACGATTCAAGGAAGAAACAATTCCTGATGTCACCGAGTTTGCGTATTGAGAACCTAGAGGAGAACCAATCGCAATCGCAGGTTCGCCGACTTTCAATGAAGCAGAGTCGCCAAATGAAGCAACAGTATCGACTTTGTCAGCACTGATTTTTAAAACAGCTAAATCAGTATAAGCATCTGTACCGACTAATTCTGCTTTCACTTTTGTTCCATCTTTTAGTAAAACTTCTAGTCCTTGTTGTCCATCGACAACGTGATTATTCGTCACGATATAAGCGGAATCGCCCTCTTTTTTATAAATCACACCGCTACCTTCACTGTAAGCTTGCAATTCGCCATCTTCGCCACTACTTTCTTGTTGTTGGCCAAATAATGAACCAAACGGGTCAGATGATGAACTTTGTTTTTGTAGGTTGATAACAGAAACAACTGCTCCTTGCACTTTATCTACTGCAGAAGTGATATCTGAATCTACATTGACTTTTACATTTTCGACAACTGTTTCGCCTGATGCATTTTGTGTCCCACTGCTAGAAGAAGTCGTTACTGAGTTACCACCTCCAGTTGCTGCATAAAAAATACCGAAAGTCAGTAATCCGCCAATCACGCCACCAACTACGCCAAGACCTAGCTTTCGCCAAATGCCATTAGATTTTCTTTTTTTCATTTTTGGTGTCACATCTCTTCTGTCCATGTGATCTGCCTCCATTTATTATTTTCTTGATAAGTTAAGTATAGACTTATTTACTAAATTTAGTCTACTTCCAGACTGTGAACTTTTTATGAAAAACATTAGGAAAAATAATTGTTTTCAGATGAAAAAATAAAATACAAACTTATACACAGGAATTGTGGAAAAGTATTTGTAAAAAATGCGTATAAATGCCCATAAAAGTTATCAACAACTTGTGGAAAAAGTGGAAAAATCTGTGCGAAACATATGTTTGCTTAAGAAATACTTATGAAATAAGCAATAAAACAACGATAAGCTGTGGATAAACCTGTGGAAGATGTGTATAACTATGTGGGAAAACTTTTTTAAATCTCTTTGTCGAATAAGAATACTCTATTATAATAAGAAAGAAGAATTCGATATGAAAGACCGAGGGAAGGAAATTATTATGAATATAAAAATCATTTCAGTTGGAAAATTAAAAGAGAAATATTTGATCCAAGGAATCAATGAGTATGTCAAACGACTTAAAGCATATGGAAAAATCGAACTAATCGAAGTACCTGACGAAAAAGCACCAGAAAATCTTAGTGAAGCCCAAATGCGCCAAGTCAAAGAAAAAGAAGGCGAGCGTATACTCGCAAAAATCAAAGATCATGAATTTGTCTACGCTTTAGCGATCCAAGGCGAAAATCCTACCAGTGAAGCCTTTGCAAAGCAAATTGATCAATTAGGCATCCAAGGAAAAAGCCAGCTCGTCTTTGTCATCGGTGGCTCATTAGGATTAAGCGATGACGTCATGCAACGCAGCAATGCCCAAATCTCCTTCGGCAAAATGACCTACCCGCATCAACTGATGCGTCTAATCCTCGTTGAACAAATTTATCGCGCGTTTCGGATCAATACTGGGGCGCCTTATCATAAGTGATGCGGTTTTTATCATTGATCCTAAAAATCTTAGCAAGACAAAAAGTACGTAAGAAAGTAAAGACTAAATACTTCGGAGGAACAAATGAATAACAATGATAGGTTATTGCGATTGATTTGAAAGATACGGATTTGATTAAAGCTTTTGAGCTAGGCGGTGTACCACTGACTAAAGAAGAAGCTCAGGCGGTACTGACCAAAGTACAGGATAAGAACAAAGATAATGCAGAAAATAATGTGTATGAAAAAACCATCAACAACCAAGTTTTTGACGCATTCCTAAATGGCCTGATTCTCTTGGCGCGTGGTCCGCAAAAAGATAAGCCGATAGTAGACACGCCGCAAAAAAGCAAGGAAATCAAATATATCAACAATGTGTTGCTAAAAAAATTAAAAATCGCCTTGTCTATGACCACTGATGATATTTTAGACGTTTTTGCTGAGGCAGAAATCTATCCATCAAAAGGCGAAATCGGGGCATTTTTGAGAAAAGAAGGCCAACGAAATTTTAAGCATTGCGGAGATAAATATATGCGTAATTTTCTCAAGGGGTTAGGAATTTATAATCGGAGAAAAGTATAAAGAAATTTCATGAGAAATCAAAACAATGGTTGTTTTGATGAGAGCTAGTTTTTGTATGAGATTAAAATATTATCTTAATCGAGGAGCTGGATTGGTTTAATGAATGATGAAGATAAGATGCTTTTTGAAGAGATAGAGAATCGATGTAGGCTCAATTTTGAGCTTCGGGGAAAGATGTCTTTAATACAACAAAAAAAGTATTTAGCGAATAAATCAGAGTTTACTCTGGGACATGTTGAAAAATTAATCTCGGATTGGATTAGTAGTAGAAGCGAATTTACAAAAATAAAACAGCCGATTAAATTTGACATGAAAAAACTTTTGTTAAATAAGAGTGAGATAGGTAATAGAGATCAATATATTAGAGCTAAAGGGCAAGAAATAATTGATTCATTAGGTGAAATGAGGTCATACAATTATTTGTATGTAACACATAGAGCTGATGGAATGGTCATTACTGTGGGGAAATCTTCTTCTAATGATATTTTTTTAGATGGAGATCTTTTTTATCAACTCAATACAAATCACTTGTCTGGCACTGAAAATATAATTTTAAGGACGGAATATGGCAATGAAATATTTGCAAAATATGATGAGATTTTAAAAAATTATTTGGACTGGGCTTGGATAATTCCGGTTGAGTCAGGAGATGCTAAGAAACTGGAGAGATTATTGGGCGATGAACTAATTAATAAAAAAGTACCAATTTTAAATTATTATTCCCATAGACAATAAAAGGCTATTTTTCATGATAATACTAGTTATAACTGTAAAAATGGAAGAAAATCTGGGAAAGAAGTTTTTAAATAAGTGTATTGTTCGATTTTAATAAATAATAAGCAATACCATCCGTCTGTGTTGCGCAACATCGTACTACAATGAATATTTTTTCACAAAAAGAAAATCATCCATCGAATGAATGGAAGGTTTTAGTATACACGAGGTTAATGCCCCCTCTTTTATAATCAGAGGAGTGAGGTTTTTTCTATGAATGTTTCTATTTTCTTATTGCTAGTCTAGTTTCTCTTACGATGAAATTTGGATTCTATTCCAGTTTTTATTGATTTGCTGATAAAATAACTTGAATGGTGGATATAAACATGATAAATAAGAGAAGAATAACAAAACAAATTTGTGAAATGATTCTCAAATGAGTATAATAGAAAGAAAAAGGAGGAAGAATCAATGAAAATAGCAATTGCAGGCGCTGGCGCAATGGGAAGTCGCTTTGGGTTAATGCTTCACCAAAGTGGGAACGAAGTATTATTAATCGATGGCTGGGCAGAACATGTCCAACAAATCAAAGAACATGGATTACAAGCAAATTTTAATGGTAAAGAGGTAGAAGCAAAACTACCAATCGTTCTTCAATCCGAAGTAGAAAAAGAAGATCAAGTTGATCTGATTATTCTATTTACCAAAGCGATGCAGCTGGAAAAAATGCTGCAGGATATCCAATCATTAATCAAAAAAGATACAGAGGTCTTATGTCTATTAAATGGTATCGGGCATGAAGATATTATTGAGAAATTTGTACCAATGGAAAATATCTATATTGGAAATACCATGTGGACGGCAGGTCTTGAAGGTCCTGGTCAGGTCAAATTATTTGGAAGTGGTTCAGTAGAATTACAAAATTTAGGTGATGGAAAAGAAGCAGCTGCAAAAAATTAGCAGACAAATTGTCTGAATCAGGATTAAATGCTCATTTTTCTGACAATATTCACTATTCTATTTATCGCAAAGCATGTGTGAACGGAACAATGAACGGATTATGCACAATCTTAGACGTTAATATGGCTGAGCTAGGAAAAACATCGACTGCTCATAAAATGGTGGCGACGATTGTCAATGAGTTTGCCAAAGTAGCAGCAGTAGAGAAGATTGAACTAGATGTCCCAGAAGTCATTGCACATTGTGAATCTTGTTTTGACCCGGAAACAATTGGGTTACATTATCCTTCAATGTATCAAGACTTGATTAAGAACCATCGATTAACAGAAATCGATTATATCAATGGCGCAATTTCTAGAAAAGGGAAGAAATATGGTGTTGCGACGCCTTATTGTGATTTCTTGACTGAGCTTGTCCATGCAAAAGAAGATAGTTTGAACGTAAAATAAAGGAGAGATTGAATGGAAACTTCACAAAAAATATCACCGAAAATTTTTCTGAATAAAGTCCTCGCTGGTACAGCAACAGGAATCATTATTGGATTGATTCCTAATGCAGTATTAGGTGCCATTTTAAAATATTTTAGTGCGTATCCCTTTGCGGTAACGATCGCACAGTTAGCAGTTATTTTTCAATTAGCAACACCTTTGATCATTGGTGGTTTGATTGCCTTACAATTTGGATTTGATCCGATGAGAATGATGGTTGTAGCCGGAGCTTCTTTTGTTGGTTCTGGTGTAGTCAAATTCACACCTGATTTGGGTGAAACGGGTGTTTACGTTGGTGCTGGTACAGGCGATATTATTAATACGATGCTGACAGCATCGATTGCTGTCGGGCTGATTTTACTGATTGGAAATAGTTTTGGGTCAGTGTCGATTGTGTTAACACCGATTGTTGTAGGTGTAGGTGCAGGTTTACTTGGTTTTTATTTATTCCCTTTTGTAACAGCAATTACTTCTGCAATTGGATCATTGATTAATAACTTCACTACCTTACAACCGCTGTTAATGTCTATCTTGATTGGTTGTTCCTTTGCCTTTTTGATTATCTCTCCTATTTCAACAGTAGCAATCGGAATGGCAATCCAACTAGATGGTGTTTCTGCTGGTGCGGCTGCGATGGGCGTAGCTGCAACCACTTTTGTTTTAGTAGTGAACTCTTGGAAGGTTAATAAGTCAGGTGTGACAATTGCGATTGCTTTAGGCGCTATGAAGATGATGATGCCTAATCTATTTAGAAAACCTGTGATTCTTATTCCTTGTTTAGTTAGTGCAGTGATTACAGCTATTCCTGTCGCTCTATTTTCTATTTCAGGTACGCCTGCTTCTGCTGGTTTCGGCGTGGTCGGACTTGTTGGTCCGTTGGCTTCTTTAGATGCAGGGCTAAATGGCTTTCTTGTTGTTCTTTGTTGGTTAGTCATCCCTGTTTTTGCGGCACTAATTACTCAATTTTTATGCGAGAAAGTATTTAAACTGTATGATCGAGAAGAAGTCTTCAAATTTTTAGGCTAGTAGATTTTACTAAGAAATTTTCAATCAATGGATGCGTAAGTGAGATGTCAACAACATCTGACTTACGTTTTTTTGCCTTTTTGAGTAGGAGATTGATGCTGACAACTGAACTCTTCAGTGCCATTCGATTTTTTAAAATGTAGAAGAAACTCACCTTTATGTTATTGATTGTTCAAAAGGCAACTAGAATAAAAATATGTGTTAAAATGAGAAAAAATTTGATTGTTGGATGTATCGAATAATCACTAAAAAGTAGGGGAAGAAAATGATTTTTTTGCAAAAATATGGTTTTTATTTTTTATTATTAGGTGTGATTAGTGATTTATCGACACCGTATATCCTTGGCCTTTTTTATCCCAAACTGAATCAAATGACTACCGTAATTAGTGTGTTTGGTGACGTAGATAGTCCAGTCAGACGTGCTTTCTTGGTCTGGTCAGTTGTATCTGGACTTTTTTTTGTTCTTTCGTTGCCTGCGTTGTATCACCTATTTGTTGGAACATCAAAAACACTTGCAATACTTGCTGTTGCAACAGTTGGTTTATATGGGATAGGTGATTGTATTTTTACTGGGTTATTCAGTATCAATACGAATGAAAGCTCTTGGAATCTATCGACTTGGATCCATAATATAGGTTCTGGGCTAGGCTATGCAGGCTTTCTACTTTTCCCATTGTTACTTGTTCTGCTTTATCGGGGAGCGTCAATAATTTTGTGTAAATAACTCGTCCTTCTGCAAAATAATGGGTTACTCAGTAAACATTGAAGCTAATGTATCCGTCACTTGTTGGAAGCCTTTATGGCTTCTATTTAAGAATTTTTGATTGTATGTATCAAAGATGGATACTAGGAAACGCTCTAGTGATTCTTCATTTTGAAACTGCTCTTTTCTGCGGCTGTATTTCTTGATTTGTTTATTGAAAGATTCGATTAAATTAGTTGAGTAAATGCTTCGGCGGAAACTCATAAAAAGTCAATAAATCTTGATTTTTTATCAGTGACTGCGTCACTTTAGGATAAGTTTTCTGCCACTTCTCAATCATACTCCCTAAAAAGGTATTTGCCTCTTCCTTTGAGCTAGCTTGATAAACAGCCTTAAAATCATCACAGATTTCTTTTCGATCTTTGACACATACTTTGTGAGCAATATTACGGGAAACGTGAACACAGCAATGTTGGTATTTAGCTTTAGGATAAATCTGGTGAATCGTATCTTTCATGCCTTTTAAGCCATCGGTAATAAACAGTAAGACATCATGAACCCCTCTGGAGTAAATGTCCTGTAACAACTCATTCCAAACGTAGGTCGATTCAGTCGGAGCAATCGCATAACTTAGTACTTCTTTAGTGCCGTCTTCTCGTATACCAATGGCAATATAGATTGCTTCTTTGGAGACGGTTTGCCGTTTTAAAGGAATATAAGTAGCATCCATGAAAATAGCGACATACTTATCATTTAGAGTTCTAACTTTAAATGCATTTACTTCTTCAGTCAGCACTTTAGTCATGTTGGACATGGTTTGGGGCGTGTAGTGATGCCCATACATTTTCTCAATCAAGTCTGCGATTTCCGACATGGTAATACCTTTTCGGAAGAGGTGAATGACGGTCTCCTCTAAGGTATCATTCGTCCGTCTATAAGCAGGAACAGTCTGTTGCTTGAACTCGCCCGTTGCGGTCGCGCGGAATCTGGAGATGAAGTTCCCCGTACTCGGTCTTGACCGTACGGTCATAGGAGCCGTTACGAGAATTACCCGTGTTAAAACCAATGCGATCGTACTTTTCGTAATCGAAGAAAGCCGTTAACTCCGTTTTGAGAAGCGTATTGACAGCTTTTTCCAAATGGACACGGAATAATTCATTCAAATCGCCTTTGTTCGCTAGAGTCTTTAGAATTTCTGTAGTAAAATCGTTCTTATGGAAGTCCTCTTTTCTGTGAATGTGTTGTGGTAACTCTATTCTACAGAAGGGACTTCCTTTTTTCTATTTACACAAAATATTTTACACTCTCTTAAGAAGAAGCGTAACATAATATGTGTAATAAATATTTCACAGAAAGAAAGAGAAAATTATGCATTGGTTATGGGTATTAATCGTAGGAGCTATTATCGGTTTGATTGCCGGAGCAATTACAAATAAAGGTGGATCAATGGGATGGATAGCTAACATCGTTGCAGGTTTAGTTGGTTCAGCAATTGGACAAGCATTATTAGGTAGCTGGGGTCCTCAATTAGCAGGAATGGCTTTGATTCCTTCTATCATTGGTGCGATCATCGTTGTTGCTGTAGTATCATTTTGCTTGGGACGTTCAAGAGGTTAATCGTCAATATATCAGCAATTTTACCTATTATCTTAAGGAGCAGCTTTTCGCTGCTTCTTTTTTTGTATAGATAAACTGCTTCTATCACTGATCATCGATGTTGTCTAACTGATGTCGCCGAATGCAAGCATTACCTTTGTCAGATTAAAAAATACTCGTTACACTTAATATAGAACGACGAAAGAAAGGATGATCTCAATGAAAAAAATGTACGAAACAGCAATGATCAATCGTGGAGGCCGTGATGGCGAGGTTGAGGCACCAAACGGAAGTATGCACATGAAGATCGACCGCCCAGGAATCCATAGTGAAGGGACAAATCCGGAACAACTTTTTGCGGCTGGATACGCATCTTGCTTCAACGGCGCGGTTCAACACATGCTGGAAGAAAATAATCTTGAGTCTGATTCTGAAGTCAAAGCACGGGTATCTTTATTTCAATTAGAAGATGGGGGCTACCAAATCGGGGTTGTTTTAGAAGTTTCTTTGCCAGGACTTGAGAAGGACCAAGCAGAGAAAATCGCAGAAGAAGCCCACGCATTTTGCCCATACTCTAAAGCAACAAGAGGCAATATTGATGTGGAAGTGACTATAGTAGAATAAGGGATTCTTAATGTTACTATAAATGAGATTATGAAAGATCCTATAAAGAAACGCTAGTAAAAGAAACATGTAGTTACGGTAATTAATTGCGGTATATGTACGATTGATCGAATAGAACAAGGAGGCAAAAAAATGACACAGCGGGTAGCAATAATGATTTTAGTGTTGCTGGTCATTGGCCTCCTTGTTTACTATGTCCTAAAGTTTAAGCATTGGAAGCAGCAACGGATACATCAGGATATTGAAAAAAAGTTAAAACGGTATCCTATTGTTCAAGCAGCTTGGGAAAAGGCTGAAGCAAAACAATATAACATTCCTGGATTAACAGAAACAAGAATGGTGGTGCCGGAAACCGGCGAAAATGAGGTTTGTCAATGGATGACGCCGCAAGGGTTGGCTTTTTCTCAAGATTTTGTGTTTATTTCTGCCTACTGCTATGACCATCAGCATCATTCTATTATTCATGTACTGGATAGAGAAACAGGACAGCCGATCAAACTGCTGATTTTACCTAAACGGCCACATGTAGGGGGCTTAGTATATGATACAAAACGGGAACTTTTATGGTTGACAATCACAGGATCTGCTACTGGACGAGTAGCCGCTTTACGTTTGATCGATATCTTAGCAGATACATCTGAAGAGACGGGACAGCCAATCGCTTATTGGCTGACAACTGATCTCTCAGAGATTCCACAAGCATCGTATTTGACTCAAAACAATGATCAACTGGTATCTGGCAACTTCACACTAAAAGGTGAAGGACAGTTGACTTTCTATCTATTGCCGACGATAGCTGAAATGAAAACAGCAATTCGCCGCAAAGACAAAATCCAACCAACCGTGACAATGAGCAGAAAAACATCTGATAAGATTCAAGGTGTGGCTTTTTATGGCCATTATCTCTTAGCCAGTCGTTCTTATGGTCCTTATACCTCGGAACTCTTAGTGTCCGAGCGGGACTCTCCTAGCCGGATCCTAAAACGAATCAAATTTCCACCGTATTTGGAACAAATCGTTGTTGTAGAAGATCGTCTAGCAGTATTGTTTGAAAGTGGCGCCGCAGCGTATCGCGAGAAAGCCAATCCTGTGTTAGCCAATGTTTTATTACTAGACTTAGCAACGTT
The DNA here is from genome assembly GCF_002813755.1 of Enterococcus mundtii. Classification (NCBI taxonomy): domain Bacteria; kingdom Bacillati; phylum Bacillota; class Bacilli; order Lactobacillales; family Enterococcaceae; genus Enterococcus; species Enterococcus mundtii. The sequence goes on from NZ_CP018061.1 coordinate 17,285, forward strand.
GCTTCATGCAAATAAGCGTCCCAAAAAGATTGCTGCAACTAAAAAATAGTCGGACAACTCAAGATGATCACTGTTGTTCATAAAGAACGACAAGAAAAATCATCTAGCGATGTTCAACTATGGGTTTATTTAGGAAGTATTTCTACTAAGATTCAATATGGCTATACAGATTCGGCGAAAAAACAAGGCAATGTTAAGTTTTTAAGAATCACAGATATACAAGAGGGACGTGTAAATTGGTCCAGTGTGCCTTACTGTGATATTAGTAATTCTAAACTAGTTGATTTAAGATTGGAAGAAAATGACATTTTGATAGCAAGGACAGGAGGAACTATGGGAAAAAGTTTCTTGGTTAAGGAAATAAGTGAGGAATCTGTTTTTGCTTCTTACTTGATTCGAATTAGGTTAGTTGAGAAATTATTATCAGAATACGTAGACTGCTTCTTAGACTCGCCATTATATTGGAAGTTATTAGAAAAAATTTCTTACGGAACTGGGCAACCAAATGTAAATGGTACAAATTTATCTAAACTACTTATACCATTACCACCTTTAGAAGAACAACAACGCATGACTACTAAAATAGAAATGATAAGAAGATCTATTCGTAGAATCAATTTTGAGTAAATATAACGGACCTAGCATCCATTTTATACCAGATGATGCTAGGTCTATTATTTATATTTTATGGAATTTAATTGATTTGTTCTAGTGTTTTAATATTATTACGACAGTAAAAAAATAGTTTGATTCTTCTAACATGAATGACCATCTAGAAGTGGAAATGTATAAAAGATTTATTTTATGAAGTTTTCCTAATATCATTCACTCATGATAGGCAGCTCCGTATCATAAATGAAATAATGATCGATATCACGAATGACTGTCAATAAATGACGGTCTTTTTTTAATGTTATTTTAACGATTATGAAACCAAAACGACGTTTTATGATATGTTCTATTTTTCAATTGATTATTATATTAAAATGGAAATATATCGAAGGTGTAAAGTTAATTTTATCAGTTATTTTATTTGATCAAAGAGCTCATTTTTTTATGAAATAATAAAAATCGTTTTAATCGTTTTAAATATGAAAATAATTCAGAAAAAATTCGTATTTAGTTTAAGAAGGACAGTATCTAAAGAGCAAAGCTATCGTTTAGGAAAAAGAATGTTGCAAGAAATCAACCATCAAATATCTAAGAAGGTGAATGAATGTCAATAGACAATGAAATGATCTATGAGAATCAAAAAGAAATTTGGAAAGTGGAACAGCAACAAGACGAATTAGCAAATGGGAAACGTAGGTTAGAAAACCAGCTCCTTCAATTAGAAAAAGAACTTCAAAGAGGTTTTCGCCAATTATCTGAATTGAATCATGAAGATATCCAACAAGGTATGACCAATGCAATTTGGATGCAGAAGGAGTATGAAGCAAAGCAACAAACATTTCAACAACAATTTCATCAGGCACATGAAGAACTTGATTTTTCGTACAGGAAAACTTTACAAGGATTAGAAGTAGAAAGAGAAGAGTTGTTTGCAGAAAGGAGAACATTTGAGTGGGATTAGTTTATGTGAGTGGGGAATCATCAGAATTTATGTCAGCGTTAAAGAAGAACTTAGCCAGTAGTAAAGAAACGATCAATCAACTAAAGAGAGGAAGTCAAAAAGTCGTGTCAGCTGTTAACGGAAACGAATTATCTGGTGCAGCATATACAGCAGGAAAAGGATTATTTAGTGAATTGATCATTCCGACAATTACACGAACAACGAATGCGATTGAAAAAATTGAACAGGAGCTACAAAGGTATAAAGTCGCGGATCAGATTGTAGCAATGGAAGGATACTTGGATGAGAACAAACTGAACCAGCAACTGGCGACGACGCGAGTTATGAAAGCATCAGTAGACACGACTTCTGCTTTTGTTCAGTCCCAAGCACAAAGTAATCCGTTCGTCGGCATTCTCGAAACATTGCTAAATGTCCAACGAGATCTAAATCGTATGTCAGAGAGCTTTCAACAAGATATTGATCAATTACAAAATAAGCTAAAAAAATTACATAATTTCAATTCTCAAACTAGTGGATTATTCAGTCATAGTTTGGATGAATTGAAACTGGCAATGCAGGGTGTATTAGTGTTAAAGAATACGAGAGTGCGGACAGATGGTTCATATTTGTTACCCGAGGGGATAAATAAAAAGTGGTTTACTTCTGATCAAATGGATATAGAAAATTATGATGAAGTTATTTCAGTACTTCAAACAACAGGGGGGACTCTGGCTAGTGAGAAAACAGAGAAACTATTTATACAAAAAGGAATACAGCATGGTCAAGATGCTTCCGACTATATCTGGAAAAACCGATATTCGTTAGAATTACCAGACGGAAAGATTTTGGGAGAAGTTCCTGGAGCCACTCTAGCTGCAAGAGAATCGGCTGAGAATGCAATAAAAGGGGTATTTAAATATGGAGGTAAGGTAATAACAGAAGGAGCAGGATTATTAATTGGTGTAGGGATAGATATAGTTTCAGGTGATAGTGCTGAAGAGGCTTGGGGAAAAGGAATAATTACAGGATTAGCTAGTGCAGGAGTAGTAAGTGGTATAAAGCTTAGTACTGGAGCATTAGCTGCAGTTGGACTAATTTCTGCTCCTGTAAATATTGGTATAGTAGGTTCTATAGCTGTAGGTATAGGTGTAGGTATTGCGAATGATATTTTAAGAGAAAAATTTAAATTTGTTAGAGATTTTGAAGATAGTGTGGGACAAGCAGTAGTATCTGGATGGGGTGATTTCACTGAAGGGGTGAGTGGTTTTATTGGAGGCCTATTAGATGGAATATAGCCGTAAAATTATTGGTGGGAAAATATATAATATTGCATTTCAAAAAAATAAAATTATTCGCGGATGGTTGTTATTAGTAACAGAAAACAATGAAGAATTTGTTGTTCGACAGAATTCAAATTTGTTAAGGTTGGGCAACTATCATCTGAAGAGAGAAATATATAAATCTAATACTTCTTTAATGAGTTTTTCTGTAGACTGTAAAGAGATAGAGAAAGATTATAAGAAAAAATCGAACAGTAATTACATAGGTAGTGCGGTTGCTTTAGTATTATATCCAATAATAAGAAAAATAGTTCCAGTTGAATGGTTATGGGATAATTCTGATCAATCTTTTAATTTTTCTATAGGTATAAAAAATCTATTGTTTTTTTGGCTAACTATAATAGTTTGCTTGTACTTTTGTTCTTTCTTTAGAAAAAGAAATTTTCTTTTTAAAATGATGAATAATGATTTTGATGTAAGTTTTTTAGGAAAGATAAATCTGATTAATAATTCTAAATATACAAAAAAAGTATGGACAATAAATAATCTAGTTGGTCTAGCTTTGATTATTTGTTTTACAATCATTTTTTTGTTTATAATACCTTTTTTAGTACAAGCAAGATTGCTAAGTTTGTTGAGTTTTTATATAGTTAAAATTTTTTTGTTCAATGGTAAAGTTTGGTTCGTTAATAATGATGTGAAATATATAATGTTAGAAAGTGTATCTTGAGTAAATGATATGGAAATAGAAGATGGTGAGATTAGAAATTTATGCTTTGATAAAAAAAGAGTAATTCCAGGTTGGTGTCTATTGATTTCAGATAATAATGAAGAATATTTAATAAGACAAAACAATTTCATGGTAGGTTTAAAGCAATATAGAGTTAATAGAAAGATCTATCAAGCCAGTATTTCTTTGAGTGAATCCAGTATTTCTGGTTTAGAAATGGAGAAGGAAATCAAGAAAAAATCAGAAAAAAGTTATTTAGGAGTAGCCATTGGACTTCCTTTAAGTAACTTAGTGAGGGACTTTATTCCACAGAATTGGCTTTGGGGCAAAAGTAATTTGCCAATAGATATGTTGGAAGGAATCATCAATTTATTATTCTTCTGGTTAACATTAGTCGTTTGTCTTTCTGTTGTCTCTTATTGGAGAAAAAATAGATTAAAAATGGAATTAGAAAAAAGAGGTAGTTCTTTAAAGCTTATAGGTAAGGGATATGCAATTACTCCATTGATCATTACACAAAAAAATTTAAAGTGGTGGTGAGAAGAATGAAGATGATTCATTGCGTAAAGGTATTAATAGTAGGGATAGGATTGCTTATATTTTATGGCATATTTACGCTAGTGCTTCCTTTTTTGATACAAGAAAGATTATTATTTTTTCTTACAGTGTTTATTCTTGTGAGTACTATATATAATGGCAAAATATATTCAACAAAAAAAGTGAAATATAAAATAATATTTGATAAAGATGATCGGTAAATATGTATATCCTTTTTTTGTATTAAATTTCTTATGGAATAGAAGTCGGAAATACAGAGATTGAGCCTACTAATAGCAACAGCTATAATAACTAGAATGGAGAATACATATGGAACAAACTAACTTATTGCCTTTGGGTAGTGTTGTGTACATGAAAGAAGGAATTATGCCATTACTAATTGTTGCGCGACAACCGATTTTGAAGATGCAAGAGGAAATTTATTACTTAGATTATGCTGCAGTAAATCAACTAACTGGTTTAAATAATATTGAAGAAATAGCGTATTTTAATAACGAGGACATTCGAGAAATTTTATATCAAGGATATATAAGTGAAAATGAAAAAACAGTTTTAACAGCCTTAGAAGAATGGAAGCAAAATAATTTGGATATCCCTAAAGGTAAAGTTATTGATCTAAAACATACTTCTAAGAAAAAAGAATACGGGGATTTAGGAAAAAAATCTTTATTGGAAGGAGAAACATTTGGTTTTTAATTTTATATTGAGTTAATGAGAATGCTAGCAAGGATTATTAAGCCCATCAAATACAATTTAAAGATGAGGAGGAAGATCGTTTTGGTTGGTTTTTTATGAAAAAATCACAGAAATAAAATACTATAGAACTGTTTTGAAACTAATTAAGTAATAGCTTATAGTGCTAAATTTTCCAGAATCAACTGAGAAACTTGAAGGAGGCTTTAGATGATAGGAAACAACTGTGCCCAAGAGATTAAAAGAATTAATGGCAGATATTATTTACTGGAATTAAATGATGGATTGTACATTGTTGATTATTTTAAGTTAATGAGGCTGAGAAACTTTTTTCCGTTTAGTACCTTTTACGACAACGCTCCGAAAAAAAGTTGGACTGCATATAAAGTAACTGGATCAGCAGAAATTTTTGAAGGTAAAAAAATACCTGAAATACAATTTTATGTTCCTGAATCTTATGGAATTTTCGGAGTTTTTGTAATTAGTCCTTTTCTTATATTTTTGGGCTATCTTGAATCAATATATTTAGCTCTATTGATTGGTAGTGTTCTTAGTACATATGGAATAATATCGACCTGTCGACTATTACATAACAATAAGAAAGTGAAAGAAATCGTTAAAGATACGACAATTGTACAGTTAGTACTTGTTGAAAATAAAAGGTCAAAAATTTATGTATTTCTGAGTAATTTTTTATCATGTGTATATGGTATGTTTATAGGTTACCTATTTATATCGGCAATTTTATCAGGTGACTTTTGGAAAGTTATTTTTGTTTCATTAGTATCACCTACAATTTCATTAATATTTGGAAAAATCATATCAAATTTTAGAGAAGTTCCAGATGCATCTTCTAAATATCAAATTGAAAAAAGATGAAAATTACATAAAAGATTATCAATTGAAATGATTGTATATTTTGAACCCATTATTCTAATCGATTATGAGGATAAACAAAAGATGAATGTGTGAAAAGAAATAATATGACTACCAAAATTTAAGTTTCTGTTGAATGTGTATGTATTTTTTAGTCCACCTCTAAGCATTTAGGAGCATAGGTGCTGTATCTTTGAGAATCTATCAAGAAATCCTACCAAATAAAGAAAATTAGGAAATCATTCATTGTTCCATAGGAATCTTGTAATAATTATTTGATAAGGTATCATCGTGGGGGATTGAGAAAGAGGGTTCAGATGAAGAAAACTTATCAAGTGATTTGTCTATTGATCATGGCTTTTTTGTTTTTTACGCCCGTTCAAACTTTTGCCGTAGCAGGTGGGCATGGTGGTGGTTCAACCGGTGGGGGCTCTGGTGGCGGTTCGATAGGGGGAGGTTCCAATTCCTATTATCGGAGGAGTCGGACGACTAATAGTAACAGTACATCAGAAGATTTTCTCTTTGTTGGCTTATCATTAGGAAGTATATTTGTTTTTTCTTTATTTAAAAAAAAGAAAACGCACAATATGGATATCAATGATTTGTTATCAAGAATGCCTGGAACAAAGCGTGAAAAGAAAAAATTGCTTTCTGAGATCAACAGAATCTTTTATGCAATACAAAAATCTTGGGAAGAAGAGGCTCCTGAAAAAGCAAAAAATTGTTATACTTCAAGATTATTTGAAGAACATCAGCAAGTGTTACAAAAAAATAAAGATGACGGTGTAAGAAATCATACAACGAAAATAGCCATTCAAGAATTGGCTAACTACCGACAAATCAATGATACTAGTTTCTCTATTCGAATCGATTTTAGTTGTTTCGATTACTTAGTCGATCGAAAGAACCAGCAGTTGATTTCAGGAGATAAGCGGGAAAGGCTTTATTTTTCGCAAGTATGGTATTTCAACTACTCTGAAAAAGACAAAATTTGGCAAGCAGATTTTATTCAACCGATATTTTTAGATTGATAGCGTGTCTTTAGAGGATAAATGATCAACCATATAAAATAAGATGACAAAAAAGAGGATTGAAGAATCAATAAGATGCTTCAGTCCTCTTTTTATAGTTATTGAAATAGATGATTCTCTATCATGATTAAATAACTAAAAAATGTCATTCGTGATATGAGTATAATGGGATCCTAACTTAGTCTTATAGGAATTATATAAGAGAAAAATCAGGAAAATCATCAATGAAATTAGAGAGAGATATCTTGCGAAAATAGCGAGATTTGTATAGGTATAAGTAATCACAATTGTGTTTTTACCGGGTGGGATGACTAACTCAGTTGTACCTATTGAAGATAAAGAAGTTTCAACTGGAGTGTTATTCACTGTTGCGATTTGTCCATCATAATGGTAAAGAGATGTTGTGAAAACTGATTTTTCATTATTTTTATTATCAACTTTAATTGTATATTTACTATTAGTAAAAGAAGTCTCGGGTTTTATTTCCTCATTATTAAGGAAGTATTTATGATTGTTAATCACATCTGGATATTTTATTGATTCTTTATTTGCATAATCAGTATGCTGGTAGTTCTCGGCAGCAGAAATAGCATTTTCAGGTTCGATGCGAGTTAATGAGTCATTATTCGCTACTAGATTAATTATCCCAGAAAAATGAAGGGTAATCCCAATTAGAGTAACACTGATGATTTTTATCATATTTTTTTTATTATATAAATTATAATAGATTAAGATACTTATTGTATAAGCTAAAAACAATGAAGTGAAGCCATTCAATCGCCAAATAAATTGTAGGCTCTTTATAGGGGTACTGTTCAGTAATTTTAAGGGAAATAAACTAGTACAACAAAAAAGTGTAAATATACCAAGCGCGAAAATGAATTTATCAGTAACTTGCAATTTTTTTACAAAAGTAAAAGTTACTAATAATCCAATAAAAATAAAGAATCCGATTGTATAATTTCTATAGTTATTATTTAAAATATGAGAGAGCATATCACTAGGAGCCATCCCGATTAATTCTCTTCCTTGAGGTACTTTGAGTTCTTGTGCGCTAGATTGCTGAATAAATGGAATTAAAAAAGCCGCACTTAATAAAAAGGTCACTGTAGTTGCTTTTAACAAGCTTAATAATCTAGACATTTTATTATTCCAAAAATAAAAAGATAAAATTATGGTGATAGCTATAAAGCCTGTAACCATTGCTACCGATAGTAAATGTGTATAGACTACTAAAGTCATACCAATAGTAAGCCAATACCACTTGCTATAATCGCCCACATATATTTCATAACAACCAACCAATATTAGAGGTAAAAAGGTTAAAGCAACTGCTTCTCCTAGTGAGGCTCTAAAAAAGATATCAATTGCGCGATAGCCTGCAAATGTGTATATGATAGAAAATAGTAGAGCGATGTATCTGTTTCTTTTTAATTTATTCATTGAGAAGTAAGCTATTAACATTGTTAAAAATGTTATGAAAAAATAGTATAAATTATAACTCAATACAAGATTACCTGTAATTTTAAAGAAAAAACTAGCCGGGTAAAAAGTTAACCAAGGGTAGAAAACGTTTATCATAGTACCATGATGGGCAAAATTATTAAAATTGACTGGAGAATCCCATACATTATCTAAACCTACAAGGCGTGACAAATGAAAATATGTGTCTTGAGACGAGTTATGTAAGATTCCATGTGTCAAAAATAAAGGTAGTACATACATCATACTTAAGCAAAGCATAAACATGATATCTATTAATTGATATTTATTCTTTTTCATCTTTTTCTCCTTTTTTTTCATCTATTACTAAAAACATTTAATAATATTATAACATATATTGGTTATTTTATAAACTACTTTTAAAGTTTGTTCCTTTAATAAATCTAAATAATAAAGCGTAAGATTGCACGATTAGATAAAATTTAATTATAAAAATAAGTAATTACTAAAAAGATAAATAATAAGAATTTTCTGAAAATTACCCTTTTGTTTCTCTCATGAAGATGTTAGAATGGTTGTTAAACTATAAAGGGGTGGTTGTTTGTTAGAGAAATTCTTGGACATGTCGTTAGTTCAACGTATTGGTTGTGGTATTTTAATTGGTATAATATTAGGTATTTTTTTACCGACCTGGGGATTTATTGCTTTATTAGGAACGTTGTTTGTTAGTTGTTTAAAAGCGATTGCGCCGCTGTTAGTGTTTTTCTTAACTGCTGCTTCGATTGCGAAACACAAAATGGGGAATGAAACATTTGTAAAGCCGATTTTAGGATTGTATCTAAGCGGAACTTTTTTAGCAGCTTTTGTTGCGGTGATCACTAGCTCGATTTTTACAGTGCCGATCACGCTACAAGAAACAGCTTCGGAACAAGCACCTCAAAATATAGGGACTGTTTTATCTACGATGTTGACCAATGTCACTCAAAATCCGATTCAAGCAATTATTGATTCTAATTATTTAGGTGTGTTATTTTGGGCTGTATTATTAGGGTTGGCATTGCGGACACGTACAGAAGCAACGAAAGAAGTTATCGATCAGATTTCAGTCGCATTGTCACAGGTGGTCCAATTGATTATTTCTTTCGCTCCGATCGGTATTTTGGGATTAGTCTATGAATCGATTGCCACAACAGGTCTTTCTGGACTGACCGAGTATCTCCAATTAGTTCTTGTGTTAGTAGGTACGATGCTCTTTGTTGCTTTGGTCATCTATCCATTACTTACTTTTTTGTTCATCAAAGAAAATCCCTATCCATTGATTTTCTTTTGTTTAAAAGAAAGTGCAATCTCTGCCTTCTTTACTCGTAGTTCTGCGGCGAACATTCCGATCAACATGATGTTGGCAGAAAAACTGAAATTAACAAAAGAATCTTATGCCATTTCGATTCCATTAGGAGCAACGATCAATATGGGGGGAGCTGCAGTGACGATCACAGTGATGACGTTAACGACTGTTCAAGCGTTAGGTATCGAAGCTTCTTTTGGCTTAAAATTGATTTTAAGCATCTTGGCGGCTTTAGCTGCTTGTGGTGCATCTGGAGTAGCTGGTGGTTCATTACTGTTGATTCCTTTGGCTTGTAGTTTATTTGGCATCTCAAATGATATTGCGATGCAAGTGGTAGGAATTGGGTTTATTATTGGGGTCATCCAAGACTCAGTTGAAACAGCGCTGAATTCTTCCAGTGACTTACTATTTACCGCAATTGGTGAATTAGGTGCTAGAAAAAGAAATGGCGAGGCTGTTTCGATCAAAAGTCGTTTGAGTGAATTGTAATAGAGGAATCTTTCTACCATCATTTCAAAGTACATTTTTTTTAAGCCCACAGCAATCGTCTGTTGGCTTTTTTCATGTCTTTTACTGCGAGTAGAATTATTTAGTTGTTTCTGAGTATACTAAAAAAAGACTTCGATTAGTAATGTGCAGACTATCTCATTATTTTCTAATGATTTATTTGGTCTTCTAATCGGTTGTTAGAAAAATTATAGTAAATATAGAAGGTGATGGAAAATGACAGTTATGCACTATCAGGAAAATAAAATGCGCAGAATAACCATTCTCAATCGACTGTTGAATTTTGAGCACTTAAGTTACCAACAGCTTTCTGATGAATACTTTGTCTCACGAAGTAGTATTGCCAATGATCTTTCTTATGTGAAGGATATTTTTACCAAAGAAGGATTGAATTTGACATTTGATCGTTCGGGAACATTTTTTGAAGGAAATGAAATTCAAATCCAACGTGTGTTGAAGCGGACCATCCTTAATCATTTCAATGAACTAGAAGTGGTAGCAGAACTGGTAGAACAGCAACTTTTAAGAAGAATTGAGCAAGCTTTTCGTCAAGGAATCAACGAAAAACAAATGGAGATTCCAGAGAGTTATTTCAAAAGCATTGTGATTTCAATTTTATTGATTGTCCAACGCTCAAAAGAGGGTAAAAAAATAGATTTGATTGGTAAGAATCAGTATGGAAAATATTTCTTGGAGTTCAACAAGTACCCGCTTGTGTATGAACTATTAAAAAAATTAGAAGACCAGAAAATTTATCAGTTCACGCAAGAAGAGGTCCAATATTTAACTTACATTATCGTAGGAAGTGGCTTGAAATTCTTTATGAAAAGTGAAAATATTCCTTTTGCTTTTCGTGGGAAAATTCGGCAATTGATCCAAAAGGTTAGCGAAGGTATCCAGATTGATTTAACACAAGATAACCGTTTAGAAGAAGATCTTCTAGTTCATCTGTATCAATTACTTTTGCGAATTGAAGCGCAAACAACGATCGTCAATCCATTGATTGACGAAATCAAACAAAATTATCCATCCATTTATGGGGTTGTATGGTTTGCATTAAAAGATTTTTGTTGGCCAAGTGAAGTGAATCTATCTGAGGATGAAGTTGGGTTTGTCACCATCCATTTTCAAGCTGCTATTGAGAGAATCAAACGATTGAACAAATTATTATTTGTCTGCCCGAATGGCATTGGAACAAGTTCATTTGTTTCAGCCAAAATACGAAGAATCTTACCTGAGATTGACAGCATTGAAACTGCCTCTATTGATAAGTTGACTTACATGGATCTATCAGAAATTGATTTTATTATTTCTACAGTCGATATACCCAAGCAATCAAAGCCTGTCGTCAGAATCTCGCCCATGGTGACTAGTCGTGATATGAAACGAATCATGAATCATTATATCGATTTAGTCATTGATCATGAGCATATGAAGGAAAGGCGGATATTGCCTGAAAAAACAAAACACTTGCTTGCGGCCAATATTTATTTTGGTCATTATGAGTCAAAAGAAGAAGCAATCCATTTTCTGATTGAGCAGCAAAACTTTAAAAATGACTATAAAAAAGAACAATACACCCAGTCGATTTTTGACCGAGAAGCAATCCAATCTACCTATCTCGATAACGGTTTTGTGATTCCTCATGGTAATCCGTTATTCGTAGAAGAGACTACTATTGCGATATTAGTAGCGGATAAACCAGTTGATTGGGGAAAGCAAAAAGCAGATATCATCGTATTATTGATGATCCGAGAAGAAGATGTGAAAGAAGTTGAAGCAGTGATGAAACTGATCATGCAAGGGATTGGTGATAAAAACTGGTTCATCTCAAAAATGTTGGAGGTAAAAGAATGAGTAGAATTGATCCATTATTGGCAAAAGAGCAGATCCAAGTAATCGATACAGTGGAAAATTGGGAGACTGCCGTTGAGATTGCAAGTGAGCCTTTGTTAAAAAGTAAAATGATAGCGCATACCTATTTGGATAATATGATCAAAAGTGTAGAAGAACATGGTCCATATATGGTTTTAACCGACTATTTTGCCCTCATGCACGCCAAACCAGGCGTAGGAGTGAATGAACAAAGCATGAGTCTTTTAGTCGTAAAAAATGCAGTAGATATGAAAGAAAAAGCGGTGAAAATATTTTTGATCTTAGCTGCGAAAGATAGTGAGAGCCATCTGGAAAAATTGCAAGAAATCATGTCCATATTTATGGATGAAGTGAAGTATCAAACTATTTTATCGGGAAATAAGGAACAAATAATCCAATTACTAACCTAAGGAGGAAGAAAAAATGAAAATTTTAGCAGTATGTGGATTTGGTGTTGGAAGTTCAATGGTTTTAAAAATGTCGATTGATAAGGTGATCAAAGAGCTAGGGCTTAAAGCTACAGTAGAGAATACTGATTTATCCTCAGCAAAAGCGACTCAAGCAGATGTTTATTTTACTAGTAATGAATTACTTCCAGAACTGAAAGCTTCGGTCAAAGCGCCTGTTTATCCAATCAAAAAATATATGGATACAAATGAAGTGAAAGCACAATTAGAACAATATTTAGCAAACAAGGAGGGCTAGACTGATGAATTTTATTAGCGATCATATTTTGAAAAATCCACCTGTTCTTTTAGCCCTGATCGCGATGATTGGTTTGATCATCCAACGAAAGTCATTTTCAGAAATCATCAAAGGTTCCTTGACCGCAGCCTTTGGGATGGTGGCGTTAACGGCTGGGGTAAATATGTTGGTAGGGACGATAGCTCCTATCAATACAGCGGTCCAGACACAATTAGGTGTGCAAGTTACTGAAGGGTTATCTGATGTGACTTTTACAGCAGAATACGGTGGTACAGTCGGTTTAGCCATGTTTTTAGGATTGATCATCCATTTGTTGATTGCTCGGTTTACACCAGTCAAAACGATTTTTCTGACTGGGCACATGCTGTGGTGGTTCCCATTTGTATTTGTAGCTGCCGGAGTAGAGGCTGGTCTAACTGGCACTTTACTGATTGGGATCAGTGCATTATTGTCTGCTTGCTATTGGTCATTCATGCCATGGATCATGCGCAAATATGTTTGGGATGCTACCGGTGATGATTCTTTCTTGATCGGTCATCCGACAGGGATCTTATCATTGATTTCAGGATTTGTGGCAAAGCGTGTGGGAAATAAAGAAAAATCGACAGAAGATATCAATGTTCCAGAGAACCTTTCATTTTTCCGTGAAATTTCGATAACGGGTGCACTGGTCATGTTTCTTATGAATGTGGTAGTTGGGATCATCGCACCAGTTTTGATTCCAGAAGGTGGGAATCTTGTTATGTTTGCCATTGAAGCTGGGTTGAATTTCGGTGCCGGATTATTGATCATGTTGTATGGTGTTCGTTTATTGATTAATCAAATTATTCCAGCTTTCCAAGGAATTGCTGAAAAAGTGGTACCAGGTGCGAAACCTGCTTTTGACGTCCCGATTCTATTCAACTATCGTCCGAATGCGGTCATTATTGGTTTTATCGTTGCGATGATCACTTCAACGATTTTAGTTGTCTTAGCAAATTCATTCCAGTTATTTGGTGTACTGATCGTACCATTGGTCATTACAAGTTTCTTTGAATGTGGTGGAGCCGCAGTCATTGGTGAAGGCCAAGGCGGTTTTCGTGGGGCAGTTATCGGAACGATTGCAGCATCTGTCGCAATGGTTGCTTTAGTTGGTTTTTCTGCCATGATTTTCAGTACAACGATCCAAAGTTGGATCTTGATTTTTGGCGGAAACGATTTGTCATTGTGGGGAATGATTGGACGAGGAATCAGCAGTTTGTTTGGAGGGTTTTAAATGTTTCGTTACATGGATAAAATCAGAGAACTATTAACACTTGTCGAAGAAAAAGAAAGGCAATCAATTGGAAAAGCAATTAAATTATTGACGCAAGCAAATTTACAAAAACATTCGATCTATATTTTTGGCGCCAGCCACGCGGGTATTTTAGCAGAGGAAATGTATTACCGCGCTGGAGGAATGATGACGATCAATGCAATATTTGGACGAGAAGTGATGTTGGATCGAAATCCAGTAACCTTTACGAGTCAAATGGAGCGATTAGAAGGCTATGGAATGGCCATAGCCGGAACGATTCCTTTTAAAGAAAATGATGTATTGATTCTTCATTCAGTATCTGGCAGAAACCCGATCATTATTGACTTAGCTAAAGTGGCAAAAGAAAAAGGAGTAAAAATCATCGCACTAACAAATGTATCCTACTCGAAATCTGTAACTAGTCGCCATTCATCAGGGAAACGATTATTTGAAATTGCGGATATCGTGATCGATAACCACGGCGATATCGGAGATGCGTGTTGTGAACTAACAGGTCTATCACAAAAGGTCGGGCCTTCTTCTACGGTGATTGGAGCGTCCATTCTCAATACGATCATTGTAGAAGTTTGTGAACAGTTGATTTCTGAGGGAGTGAAACATCCACCGATTTTCTATTCTGCCAATATAGATGGTGGCGATCAATTGAATGCTGAATTATTTGAAACGTACAAAGAGGTCATTCATTATCCATTCACTTAAACTAGCGCGTCGTGAGCCATTGATTTTAAAAAGATAACTTTTTTGAGAATATAGTAAATAAGCTATGTCAAAGCAAAAAATCCTTTGATCCTAACTCACTGAGTGTGACAGAATCAATAGGATTTTTTGTTTTGCAATTAAATTGAAAATGTTATTCTGTATATAAGAATAAAAGTGTTTTGGAGGAGTACATGGATTTTTTACGACGATATGGGCTTTATTTTTTATTTCTAGGAGTGTTGAGTGATTTTTCGACACCTTATATTTTGGGCTTGTTCTATCCAGGCTTAGATCAATTGAGGCTGCCAATCAGTGTATTCGGTGACGTCACAAGTCCAGTGAGAACATTCTTTCTTGTTTGTTCTGTTTTTTCAGGCATCTTTTTTATCTTATCCTTACCTGCATTGTATTCTTCGTTTGAAAAAGTATCTACTCATTTAGCGAAATGGTTGATTATTTCACTAGGTTTCTATGCAATAGGCGATTGCCTTTTTACAGGATTGTTTAGTCTTAACACCCAAGCTACTTCGTGGGATTTCTCAACGTGGGTACATAATGTTGGTTCTAGTTTAGGTTATAGTGGCTTTCTTTTATTTCCGGTTTTTGCTTTATTGCTCTATCGAAAAGAAGCGAATCAACCAATCAGTCGAATGTATATCGTCTTAATAAGCTTGAGTCTGCTGAGTGCGATGATTTACGGACTGGCAAGGATCCCAGTGCTGAATCACCTTCCACTATTGGATAAACTAGGTTTTTGTCAAAGATTGAGTTACTTCTTCAATTATTTAACGATCGTATCAGTAGGTATCAACCAACTAAAACGAGTGACAAAATAGCTGTTTGGTTGAGCGAAAGGGTTATTTCTAAACAATCGAATAAGCGAGCTTCCTGAAGTTTTTTTTTTCAGAAAATGAGCCGCGCAAGCCAAAAATAGGAGAGACTATTTTCGACTTGTGCGGCTTATTTCTCGAAAGTAGGTACTCCTGCTACTAACTTGCTTAAAAAAATTTATAAAGGTGTTCTTACTTTTCTGCCAACTTAATTGGCAGAAATCTCTACTTTTTATTTTGGAAGCGCCAACATATACTTGGTTCAGAAAGGAAAATCAATCATATGAAAACGAGAACGATTGAGTTACTTCAAAGATTTAGAGCATATCATTATCCAATCAAAGCGGAACAATTAGCGTTAGAGTACCAAGTCAGTCAACGAACGATTCGTCAAGATGTGTTGGATGCCAATAGTTGGTTGCGAGCCAATCAGCTGGGAGAGATCCAAACGGTTCGTAAGCAAGGGTTTCTGTTGCGTTTAAGCGATGAGGAAGAAAAAAGACTGGCAGAAGCATTGGTGACTTATCAAGAGGAGTTGTTGAATCGTGATGAGAGGACCTTTGATTTAGTGTTATCAATTGCTTATGAGCAACAGCCAGTTTATTTGAATCGTAAGGAAGAAGCATTCATGATTTCGAAAAGTACGATGGACGAAGATATGCGTCGTTTGCGAGCGGATTTGATCAAATACGGTATCGAGATCGTGAGTTTTGGCAGACAGGGACTCGTCTATAAAGGAGCGGAGCGCTCCATCCGCACGATGATTTATGACTTGATCAATAAGAATCTAGGAAGAATTGATTTTTCAGCAAGAAATGGTACGAAAATCACTGCAGCTCAAAGAAGTTTCCAACAGTATTTTCCACCTTCGGAGATTGTAAAGCTCGAAGCCATCTATACAGATACTATGATCAGACAAGAAGATGATATCTACAAAAATCAACTGTTGCTGTTTACGATGATTTGGGTCCAGCGAGTCAGAAAGCATGAACTTATTGCAGCCATCAATTGGAAAAATAGTAACGAAAAAAAAGACGGTTTCACTGACTTTATTGAAAAGGTGATCGCTGAGTTTCGTTTGACAGACGTTCCGCCGGTTGAAAGAAACTACCTTCGTTTTACGATCGAGACATTCAGTTCAAAAGATATCAGTAATTCGTTGGAATGGGTCCAAGCACAACTGTTGACGATCCAACTGATCCAATTCGTCGAGGAACAGACCCGTATCCCATTTCACTTAAAAGAAGAAATCCTGTGTGAAAATCTTTATAAACATATGACAGCTTTGATCATTCGCATCAAACATCGAATCCAAGTCACGAATCCTTTGAAAGAAAATATTCGGGCCAATTACCGCCCCATCTATGAAGCCGTTGAGTTGTTTGTCCCAACAATCGAGGAAGTCATTGGGGGAGAGATAATCGAAGATGAACTTGCTTTTCTAGTGATCCATTTTTCGACGGTTGCTAGCACGATCAAACAGAATGTCACGTCCATGTATAAAGCAGTGGTGGTTTGTCACCATGGACTGGCGACAGGCAATCTATTAGCAGAAAATTTAAAAGAGAAGTTTCCACAAATCGAAGTTGTCGCGGTATTGAGTTCTAAAGAAGCGGAGTTGGTGGATAAGTTAGATGTCGATTTGATTTTCAGTACGTTTCAATTATCAGATCAGAACAAACCACTGCTTGTGTTGGAGCCTATTTTAACCGATGCGAATCGTCCGATCATTGCAGATTTTTTAAATGCTCACCAAAAGGTCCAACGACTGATTCCGACAGAGAGTGGGCAAACAGAATTGTTTACCGACGTCTTGCGGATCGTGGAAGAAAGTGGAGGCAAGATCGATCGGCCAATCTACACCAAATTAGAAACATTATTTGAGCAAAATCATTTAGAAATCAATAAAAGGGAGATCCAACCAATGCTAAAAGACATTTTGACAGATAATCATATATTGATCCAAGAACACGTAGCCAATTGGCAAGAAGCGATTGAACGAGTGGCTAAACCATTGTTGAAAGAAAATATCGTTGAGTCAAGTTATGTTGATGCGATGGTCCGTGCAGTAGAAGAGTATGGCGCCTATATCGTTATTGGCAAGCATCTGGCATTAGCCCATGCCAGACCAGAAGATGGCGTCAATAAGTTAGGGGTGAGTGTCGCGACGATTCGTCAGCCAGTTGATTTTGGCAATGAAGAGATGGATCCGGTTAAAATCATTTTCTGCTTAGCAGCGGTGGATTCATATTCTCATTTAACGATCATGAAAGAGTTGATCGAGTTGATCAATGACGAAACGAAATTGACTCGTTTGATCGAAAGTCCTAATGTAGATTCATTTAAAAAACTACTATTTAAGTAGATAGAAGGAGAGAGTGGAATGAACAAATTGAATATTTTATTTGTATGTGGCGCAGGGTTAGGAAGTAGTTTTGCCGCTCAAATGTCAGCTGAAGATGTATTGAATAAATTAGGAGTGACAGCTAAGCTGGATCATTGTGATATTTCGTCAGCCGTTTCGATGAAGCCGGATGTGATCATTACCGCAGAGAATTTTCGTTCACAATTTGAGAAATTTACCATTGATCCGACAACAGCCATGATTTACTTGAAAAATATCGTCTCAAAAGTTGAGATCGAAGAGAAGTTAACACCAGTTTTACAAAGTAAGGGAGCTATCTAATCAAGAAAAAATAGGGGGAGAAAACATGGGCGTTATCAATTTTATTATCGAAAATATTTTGACTCAAGCATCGATCACGATTGCCTTGATTGCGATGCTAGGGCTGATCCTGCAAAAGAAATCAACGGGTCAAATTATTTCGGGTACATTGAAAACATTGCTAGGCTTTCAAGTTTTAAGTGCGGGTTCGAGTATCATCGTCGGTAGTTTGACGTATTTTGGGCAAATTTTTACCGAAGGATTCCAAATGGAAGGGATCATCCCGTCAATTGAAGCAATCAATGGTCAAGCAATGAATGAACTTGGTCTAGGTAGAGATATCGCATTAACATTTTTAGCTATTTTTATCTTTAATATCTTACTTGCCCGTTTTACGAAGTGGAAATATATCTTCTTGACTGGTCAAGCAATCTTATGGATGGCGACGATGACCACTGTATTTGGGTACTTTGCTGGGTTACGTGGGTTTTTCTTGATTTTAGTTGGTGGTTTCATTGGGGCAGTTTTTGCTATTGCGATGCCAGCGATGGCGCAACCAATCATACGTAAGGTCACCGGTTCAAACGATATTGCTTTAGGGCATTTTTGTACGATCGGTTATTTATTTGAGGCTGGGGTAGCAAAAATCTTTGGTGAAAGAGGCGAGAACAAGAAATCGATTGAAGACATCAAATTGCCTGCTCACTTTGAATTTTTACAAGATACGTATTTATCCGTCATGGTGGTGATGGTACCACTTTATATTGTGACTGTGTTATTTGCAGGAGAGACGTTTGCGGCTGAGCTATCAGGGGGGCAAAACTACATCATGTTTGCCTTTTTACAAGCCATCCAGTTTGTTGTGGGTGTATACGTATTACTTTCAGGGGTACGCTTATTACTAGGCGAAATCGTTCCAGCGTTTCGGGGGATTGCGATGAAACTAGTTCCTGATGCGATTCCAGCGTTAGACTGTCCGGTATTCTTCCCTTATAGCCCGAATGCGGTGATTTTAGGGTTTATCACCACAACGATCGGTACGGTCATTGCGATGTTTACGTTGCCGATGTTTGGATTAGCGATGATTCTGCCAGGGATGTTGACGAATTTCTTTGCTGGGGGGACAGCGGGTATCTTTGGTAATGCAGTTGGTGGACGACGAGGAGCAATCATTGGTGGAATCGCTCATGGCTTCTTTATTACCTTATTGCCAGCATTACTAGTAACGATTTTCAATTCAATGGGATTTGTTAGTGCGACAGCGACAGATGTCGATACAGTAGTGGTAGCACTACTTTACGCTTGGATCTTAAGTCCGATTTTAAAAGCATTCTAATGTGAAAGTAGGGATCATGATGTTTGGTTTTTTGAAAAAGAAAAAAGAGCAACCTGAAGTAATACAGACGCTTTCCAGCGAAGAAAAAGAAGAACTTCAAACAGCGATCGAACGTCTCAAAAAAGATATCGACCAGACAGAAGAAACAGACCAACTAGCTGTTCTTTTTGAACAAGTAGGACTAAAACTCGCTGAGCTAGGGGATAACGATCAGGCAATCGAACAGCTTGAGAAAAGTTTATCACTGAAGAAAAGTATCAATGATGGGTACAAGAGGTTGATGTCTTTATATAATGCCAAAAGAGCAGAAGCTGCACGAGCTGGGGACGATCAAGGAATTGAGCATTATATGGGGAAAATGGACGAGATGCGACAAATTGCTAAACAACTCACGATTACAGGGAATAAATAAGAATAAAGGTGGCTATAAAAAAATGTATACGACATTAAAAGAGGTAACAAAAACAGCAGAAGCTTTGAATTTTACCGTGGGCGCATTCAACACGCATAACTTAGAGATGTTGCCAGAAATGTTACGAGCAGCCAAAGAAATGGGTGCGCCGATCATTATCCAAACAAGTGTGGATACGGCGAAATATATTGGGATGAATGTCTTAGTCAATGTAGTGAAAACGATCGCTGAAGAAGAAATGGTGGATGCTGTTCTTCATCTGGATCATGCGCGTGATTTCTCTGATATCAAGCAAGCAATCGATAGCGGTTATACTTCGGTGATGTATGATGGTTCCCATTTACCTTTTAAAGAAAATATCTTGAAAACAAAAGCAGTCGTTGAATACGCCCACGCTCGTGGTGTCTCAGTGGAAGGGGAGCTAGGAACGATTGGTGGGACGGAAGAAGGAATCCATGTGGCAGAAGATGATAAAGTGTATACGAAACCCGAAGATGCGGTAGAATTCGTAGCAGCAACTGGAGTAGATGCATTAGCAATTGCTATTGGAACAAATCATGGGCAATTCAAATCAAAAACAGAAGTCAATCTACCACTCCTGAAAGAAATCGACGCAGTAGTCGATGTTCCCTTGGTCATCCACGGTGGTACTGGAGTGAAAGAGGAAGATTATCCAGAGTTGATCAATCACGGAATCCGTAAATTCAATGTTGGGACAGAGCTACTTGTCAACTGGACGAAAACCGCAAAAGAAAGCTTTGGTGAAACAGAAGTCAGCCGATCATTACGCCACAACGTGATCCCAGCCAATGAAGCAGTGAAGGCAATCATCAAACATAAAATCGGCTTGTTTTTGAATACAGGAAGTGAGATCTATGCAGGAAAGAGCTAAAATAAAAAAATATTTGTTTCTTTTGGCAGGAAGTCCTGGGACAGGGAAAACCTATTTGATGGAACGACTGTTCGAACGGTTTCCAACGATGTATCGTCTTACCTTAGATGAAGTCAAAGAGTATTACGCTGAATCAATTGGGTTCGATAATTTAGCTGAACGAGCAGAGCAAGAAAAAAACAAGGTGTATCCATTCTTTTATCAGGCGTTGGAACTGTACATGGAAGCTGGGAAGAAAGTGATTGTTTCAGAGTATCCTTTCAGTGACAAACAAAAAGGACCATTAGAAGCGTTATCAAAAAAATATGGCTATGAAGTGATCACGATTCGCTTGCACGCAGACTTTGATGTACTATGGCAACGACGTTATAAAAGAGATCGTGATCCTGAACGTCATTTGAGTTATATCATGGACCATTATCATTATGGAGATACGTTGGACGATCGATCGTTAGGAACCAATCATATCACCAAAGAAGAATTTAGAGCTGTTATAAATGATCGAAAGTATGAACACTTTGAACTTGGAACGCTTTATACATTCGATGTGACTGATTTTACCAAAGTGGATTATACGCCGCTGTTAGACGAGTTAGAGTGGCGAGTGGCGAATGACCAATAAAAATTAATGACAAATTGATTGATTCGACTGGTGTTGAATGGTTAGTAGGGATGTTGCGCACGATTTTGAATGTCAATTCTGATGTGTATTCAGCGATCCTAGTGGCAAAATCAGTCGATGAAATCGATTATGAGATTTTTAACCGTGGCTAAATGAATAAAAAGAAAGGGGTTGCAATTTTAAAAAATACTTGTTATAGTAAATGTAAATAAAACAGGCATGTGACTGGTAAAGCAGGCAGGACCTAAAGAAAGACACACAAAGAATCCTTTGTTGTTATTTCTTATGGTCTTGCCTGCTTTTTTCTTTTTTGTCTGCGCAGCGAAAAAGGAAAACGAAAGAAGGAGTGGAAAAAATGGATTATCAAACTTTAGCAAAGCATATTTTACAATTCGTTGGCGGAAAAGAAAATATCATTCATTTGGAACATTGTTCAACTAGGCTTCGTTTTACGTTGAAAGATGTCAAACAAACAAATCGTGAAGAGTTAGAACGCTTAGATGGGGTCATCGGTGTTCGTAGCAATGCTCAATTCCAAGTAATCATTGGGAATGAAGTAGTGGAAGTTTATGACGAATTAGCCAAACTGATCGGAGAAATCTCTGCAGATCAGAACATAAACAAAGAAAAGAAACCTGTTGGAACAATTTTACTTGATTTTATCATTTCAGTTTTTCAACCGTTGATTCCCGCGATTGCAGGTGGCGGTGTCTTAAAATCACTTTTACTGCTCTTATCTTTATTGGGTGTCATGGATGCAAACTCATCTACTTACCTTCTATTGAATTTGATCGGAGGAGCGCCTCTTTATTTCTTACCGATTTTAGTTGCGATGACGACGGCAAGAAAGCTAAAAGTCAATGAGATCGTAGCTGTTTCAGCAGTGAGTGCTTTGCTTTTACCAGAGATGGCAACTCTTCTAGCAGACGGAACCTCCTTTCTAGGGTTCTCAATTGAAAATATTGCGTATGCTTCTCAAGTCTTCCCAGCAATCTTAACGGTGTTGTTTTACAGTATCGTCGAAAAATATGTCACGAAGGTTTCTCCGAAGCCGATTCGTATTTTCTTTGTTCCGATGGTTGCTTTATTAGTGACTGTTCCAGTTGCACTGCTGATTTTAGGCCCTTTAGGATATAACGTTGGTGGCGCATTCTCGTATTTGATCGTCGAGTTATATCAACGATTAGGCTGGTTAGCAACAGGCTTACTTGCCGCAGTTCTACCATTGATGGTCGTTACTGGTATGCACAAAGCGATGATTCCTTATGCTGTTTCTTCAATGGGAGAGTTAGGAAAAGAGATGCTCTATTTACCGGCTTCTTTGGCTCACAATATCGCTGAATCTGGTGCATGTTTTGCCGTAAGTTTAAAGACAAAAAATATGAAATTGCGACAAACAGCGATTTCTGCAGGAATCTCAGCTTTGTTTGGTATCACTGAACCCGCATTATATGGGGTCACGATCTTACACAAAAGGGTATTGAGTATCGTGATGGTTTCTAGTTTCATCGGCGGGATATTTGCCGGAATCATGGCTTTAGAAGCTTTCGCATTGGTTGGACCAGGGATTGCGAGTATCACTATGTTTGCCAGTGCAGATCAACCGATGAATCTTGTCTGGGCATTCGTCTGTACAGCTCTTTCTTTTGTTGTGTCGTTTGTAGGTGGCTTGGTATTTTTTAAAGATCAAGAAGAAGCAACCACACAAGAAGAGAACGAGAGTCGTAGGGGAGGAACTTGGGGTATCGTGAGCCCAGTCAAAGGGCAAGTGATTCCTCTTGAAACAGTCCCAGATGATGTCTTTTCTAGTGGGATGGTTGGCGAAGGTGTCGGGGTCATTCCAGAAGAAGGTATTGTTTTTTCTCCTGAAGAAGCACAAGTGACCATGCTATTTGAGACAGGTCATGCAATCGGGTTACGAACGGTGAGCGGAGTAGAATTACTGATTCATGTAGGAATCGATACAGTCAAGTTACAAGGTGAAGGTTTCCATGCCCTTGTTCAAGAAGGGCAGATGGTGCAACCAGGCGAGCGTTTACTTGAGTTTGATATTGAAAAAATCAAACAAGCAGGATTTGATCCAGTCGTTGTGGTGGTCGTGACCAATCAGAAGGAGTATCACATCGATCGTCAAGTAGAAAATCAATCAGTGACACCCGAAACTGAGTTATTGATGATTTCTGCTTTAGCAAAATGAAAAAATAAAAGTGAGGAATAGAAAAATGGATATGACACAAACAGGTTTTCCCGAAGGATTTCTATGGGGAGGTGCAATTGCAGCAAACCAAGTAGAAGGAGCATGGAATATTGGTGGAAAAGGGTTATCTGTGGCCGATGTTGCAACCTACAAACCCAATGTAGACAACAAAGATTACGCAGCTCATGTAGGTGTGACGATCGAAAAAGTAGAAGAAGCAATAGCCGACCCTACAGACAAGTGGTTCCCTAAACGACGAGGGGTCGATTTCTATCATCGTTACAAAGAGGATTTAGCGTTATTTGCAGAAATGGGGTTTATTACATTACGTTTGTCGATTGCGTGGTCCCGACTCTTTCCAAATGGGGATGAAAAGACAGCTAATCCTGAAGGTGTCTCATTTTACAAAGAAGTTTTTAAAGAAATGAAGCGCTTAGGAATCGAACCGATTGTGACCTTGTCTCATTATGAGATGCCATTAGCATTAGCGATGAAAGGCAACGGTTGGATTCAACGAAGCGTGGTGGATGACTTTGTTCGATTTGCAGATACTTGTTTTGATGAATTTGGGGAGTATGTTCATTACTGGTTGACGTTCAATGAAGTGGATAGTATTTTTAGACACCCATTTACGACTGCCGGGATTTTGACTGATACGATCGAACCAGACAAAATTGAAGCAGCTATCTATCAAGCGTTACATCATCAATTTGTAGCAGGAGCTTTAGCAACGAAACATTGCCATGAAAAGATCCCTGGTAGCCAAGTTGGTTGTATGTTGACCAAATTGATGACCTATCCGTTGACGAGTCGACCAGAAGATGTGGAACGAACATTGAAAAAGAATATGAACAATCATTTTTATGCGGATGTTCAAGTAAAAGGTATGTATCCACCACTCGTGTTGAAAGACTTAGCCAACCGTCATATCACGATCGACATGTTACCTGGTGATAAAGAATTATTGAAAGAACATACGGCAGACTTCCTATCGTTTAGTTATTATATGTCTATGTGTGAATCCGCAGATCCAAAGGCAGAGCGGACACCGGGGAATACCGTTTTGGGTGTTAAAAATCCTTATTTAGAAGCGACAGATTGGGGCTGGCAAATCGATCCTTTAGGCTTGAAAATTTCTTTACTAGAATTATATGACCGTTATCAAGTACCGTTGATGATCGTTGAAAATGGCATGGGAGCCTTTGATGAAGTGATTGACGATGAAATCCATGATCCTTATCGAATCGCCTATTTTACTGCACATTTCAAAGCGATGAAAGCAGCCATCGATGAAGGGGTTGATTTGATTGGTTATACAAGTTGGGGACCTATTGATTTAGTCAGTGCCGGAACCTCTCAAATGTCAAAACGTTACGGATTCATTTATGTAGATGCGGATGATGAAGGAAATGGAAGTTATGATCGCTTGCGTAAAGATTCATTTTACTGGTATAAAGAAGTTATTAGAACGAATGGTCGATCGATCAAGTGAAGGAACTGTTCGATGCGCTCAAGGAGTGAACTGGATCGAAGGAGGGTATCATGAGAAAAATACTAAAGGTGCTTAACTCCAGTGTGGTATTGATCGACAGCAATCATCAAAAAATGATTGCTTTAGGAAAAGGGATCGGTTTTGGCAAAAAGCCCGGGGAGATCATCTCGGATGATTCGATTGATGAAATCTATCTACCCTATGATGAAGGCAAAGCCATGCAATTATTGGATTTGATCAAAGAAGTTCCTTTGACCTATTTTGAATTAACGAAAGCAATGGTCTCTAGTATGGAAAAACGACTAGAGAAACGGTTGAACTCTAGTATTTATTTAACATTACCTGATCATTTACATTTTTCAGTTGAACGTATGACCCAAGGGATCATCATCACCAATCGTTTATACTGGGAAATCAAGAATTACTATCCGGAGGAATATCAAGCAGCGGAGGAAGCCTTGATGATCTTCAATGAAAAATCCGATGTGGAGTTACCCATTGAAGAAGCGGCAAATATCGCCTTTCACGTCATCAATTCATTGTCTCAAGAAAGTCAAGGAACCGATAGTATGAAGCAAGCAAAGCTGATTGGTGGGATCGTCAACTTAGTAAAATATTCGATTCGGATCGACATTGCTCCAGACTCGATCCATTATAGTCGCTTTATTACTCATGTTCGTTTTTTCGTTGAACGGTTGTTTGCGAATAAGATGTTGGATGGTCAAGATGATGGGCTATATCAACAAATGTGTATCTTGTATCCATTGGCGATGGAAAATGCAGACAAAGTAAGGCAGTATATCCAGAAAATGATCCAACAGGAAATCACGAATGAGGAAGTCACCTATCTAGGTGTGCATATCAATCGATTGATGCGGCACCCTGATTGAAGATAAAAATAGATAAGATGATGTAATGAAAAGCAGCAAGCCAAAGAACATTTCTGGCAGCTGCTTTTTTGTGTCGAATAAGAGGAATAGGTATTTTTTTAGCGAAATGTATGTCCGCCAAATACAAGATATACTATTTTTAGAATACGATCGTGTGTTAGTTCACAAGTTTATGTGATTAGTTATATAACACTTATGATTTTAAATTTAAGAAAAATAATCGCGGTTATATTAAAAAAACGGGCTGTTTTTAGTGTATAATACTCCTTAGTGTCGTACGACAACCCATCTGATTTAGCTTGGAATCAATAGATAACGCTTACGTTTATGAGCAATCAATCAGGCTATTTGAAATAAATCAAAGGAAATGGGAAAATGAGTCAAGTAAAATAGTTTTTCAAACGAATGATCAGTCATAACTAGCGGACATTGTGAATGATTGAATGATCGTAAGGGGAATTATTTGCTTATTCGTCGTATAACCAAATTAAAGGGGGAGAACAAAGAAATGAAGATAGCAATTGCTGGTGCAGGTGCAATGGGGAGTCGATTTGGACTCATGTTGCAAAAAGGTGGAAATGACGTGACATTGATCGATGGTTGGAAAGACCATGTAGAAGCGATCAAAGAAAATGGATTGAAAGCAAACTTTAATGGCGAGGACATCGTTGTCGATATCCCAGTCGTTCTTCAATCAGAAATCAATGATGCAGAAAAAGTTGATTTGATCGTCTTATTCACGAAAGCAATGCAACTTGAAAAAATGCTGGAAGATATTCGTCCAATGATCAAAGATGATACTAAAGTCCTTTGTTTATTGAACGGGATCGGCCATGAAGATATTATTGAAAAATTTGTACCAATGAAAAATATTTTTATTGGTAATACGATGTGGACAGCAGGCTTAGAAGGGCCTGGACGTGTGAAATTATTCGGTAGTGGTTCAGTAGAACTACAAAACTTAGGAGACGGACAAGAAGAAGCTGCGAAAGAATTGGCAGAAACTTTAGCTGAATCGGGTTTGAATGCGAAGTATTCAAGTAATATCCATTACTCGATCTATCGTAAAGCTTGTGTCAATGGCACGATGAACGGCTTATGTACGATTTTAGACGTGAACATGGCAGGACTTGGTCGTACTTCTACGGCTCATGATATGGTTGTTGCTATCGTAAATGAATTTGGTCAAGTAGCAAAAGCAGAAAATATTGATTTAGATGTGGAAGAAGCAGTCGCACACTGTGAAACTTGTTTTGATCCTGAGACGATCGGTATGCATTTCCCATCGATGCATCAAGATTTGATCAAAAACAACCGATTGACAGAAATCGACTATATCAACGGTGCGATTTCACGTAAAGGAAAGAAATACGGGATCGCTACGCCTTACTGTGACTTTTTGACAGCGCTCGTGCATGCAAAAGAACAGATTTTACAGGCGAAATAGGAGGAACAAATAAATGGATACGACGAATAAATTAACGCCAAGAATTTTTTTGAACAAAGTATTAGCTGGAACAGCAACAGGGATCATCGTAGGACTGATTCCAAATGCTGTTTTAGGAGCTATTTTAAAGTATTTCAGTGAATATCCTGTTGCTGTGACGATCGCACAACTAGCTGTGATCTTCCAATTAGCGACTCCGTTGATCATTGGTGGTTTGATCGGGTTACAATTTGGGTTTAATCCGATGCAAATGATGGTAGTAGCTGGTGCTTCATTTGTCGGTTCTGGTGTTGTCCGCTTTATGCCAGACCTTGGTGAAGCAGGTGTATATGTAGGGTCAGGTACAGGAGATATCATCAATACTATGATTACTGCAGCGATTGCTGTTGGTCTGATCCTATTGATCGGCGATCGTTTTGGGTCAGTCGCAATCGTATTGACACCAATCGTAGTCGGTGTGGGCGCAGGTCTTATTGGGTTTTATTTATTCCCTTATGTGACAGCGATCACCTCTGCAATCGGTGAAGGTATCAATAACTTCACGACATTGCAACCTCTTTTGATGTCTATTTTGATCGGTTGTTCATTTGCCTTTTTGATCATTTCACCGATTTCAACAGTGGCGATTGGTTTAGCAATCCAGTTAGACGGTGTCTCTGCTGGTGCTGCTGCTATGGGTGTTGCAGCAACAACCTTTGTGTTGATCGTCAATTCTTGGCGTGTCAATAAATCAGGTGTCACGATCGCGATTGCGTTAGGTGCGATGAAGATGATGATGCCGAACTTATTCCGTAAACCGATCATCTTAGTTCCATGTTTAGTAAGTGCGGTTATCACAGCGATACCTGTTGCACTTTTCTCTGTATCAGGAACACCAGCTTCTGCGGGCTTTGGGATCGTTGGTTTAGTTGGCCCTCTTGCTTCATTAGATGCTGGACTAAATATCGTGATGGTGTTGATTTGTTGGTTCGTCGTACCAGTCGCGGCTGCTTTATTTACGCAATTGGTATTTGAAAAAGTCTTAAAACTTTACGACCGGGAAGAAGTCTTCAAATTCTTAGGTTGATCAAAATTATAAAAGAAAAAAACGCAAAACAGAGAAATTTCTGGATTGCGTTTTTTTTTGAGAAGAAGCTGGTGTTATCTGCTATACTGACACTAAATGAAAACAATGGATCATTTGATCCAATAGAAGGAGAATACATGAGAAATATAAAATTAACGATCGAATATGATGGAAAAAGATATTCTGGTTGGCAACGACTTGGTAATGATGAAAAAACGATCCAAGGAAAGATCGAAGCGATCATTTCGCAAATGACCAGTGAAACGATTGAGATTATCGGTTCTGGTCGAACAGACGCTGGGACACACGCCAGAGGTCAAGTAGCTAACTTCAAAACAGCTAGTACAATGAGTCGAATGGAGATGCTGGATTTCCTCAATCGTTATTTGCCAAGAGATATTGTGGTGAAAAAAGTGGAAGAAGTACCTGAACGTTTTCATGCTCGATATAATGCAAAAGGGAAAAAATATAGTTACTACGTTTGGAATGCACCGATTCCAACAGTGTTTGAAAGAAACCATAGTTTTGATTATCCGAAGGCACTTGATTTGGAGAAAATGGAAGAAGCTTGTCGGAAACTAGAAGGAAAACATGACTTTATTGGATTTTCAGCATTGAAAAAAACAAAAAAATCAACAGTACGTACAATTGAAGAATTATCGGTCCAACAAGAAGGCAATATGCTTCATTTTACATTTGTAGGAGATGGTTTTTTGTATAAAATGGTACGGATCTTAATGGGAACGATTTTAGATATTGGTTCAGGTAAAGCTGATTTATCTTTGATCGATACGATTTTTGAAACGAAAGTCAGACAGCAAGCAGGCGAGACAGTTCCCGCACATGCGCTTTTTCTAGATGAAGTGTATTATTAAGAGATGTTAAATGATTCAAAGAAAATAGTGAAAAAGCAATCTCAGCTTTTTCCTGTTTCCTTGGATCGACAGTGGACACTTTGGGAGGAGGAGATCCGATGAAGAAAGAGGAAGAAATCACCACTCTCTATAATTTGATTTTAAACCCAAACACGCGAGACTGGGAACGGCAACAACTAATTACAGCAAAAGAAGAGTTAGCAACTTCTGTTTCTCTAAAAGAGGTACTTGAAAAGTTGGAAGTTTCTTTACGACCATTAGCTTTACGACAAAATCTAACGCCAGACGTCATGGATTTCTATTTGCAAATGGTCGGCGATCCGTTAGGGGAAGCGCGGTATGATTTTTCTAAACACGAAATGACAGATCCGACTGTTCAAGAACGAGCAGTATTTGCTGGCGGTTGTTTTTGGTGTATGGTAGAGCCTTTTGAGCAAAAAGCAGGGATTGTTTCTGTGATGTCCGGGTACACAGGTGGGCAGTTTGATTCCCCTAATTATGACCAAGTCAGTGGCGGCTATACTGGTCATGTGGAAGCAGTGGAGATCATATTTGATAAGCGAGTGATCAGTTATCAAGAGCTAGTCGAGATTTACTGGCAAGTAACGGACCCGACGGATGAATTTGGACAATTCCAAGACCGCGGAGAACAATATCGCCCAATCATTTTTGTTCAAAATGAAGAGCAACAAAAAACTGCTGAAGCGTCGAAACAAGCATTAAGCGTATCAGGTCGCTACAGAAAACCGATAGTTACAGCTATTTTGCCAGCGACAGCTTTTTGGCCGGCTGAAAATTACCATCAACAATTTTACCAGAAGCAACCAAAACGTTACAAAAAAATAAAACAAACCCGTCGACAATTAGCATTTTTGCAAAGAATGACGCACAATTGGGGAAAAAAAGCCAAGAAATAAATAAGTTAACACAATTATGATAGCGTTTTCTGCCAGAGCTGATGTATCACTTGAAAGTAGACGAGGTTACATGGGTACTTGAAATAGAGATGGATCAAAAAGCTGGGTTAGTAGTCATCTGCTATCCTTGAAAATGAAAAACGGCATTCCAGAAGTAACTCCTTATTTTTTCGGAGTGGAAGACTTCTGTGATAATCATAAAAAATAAGGAGTGAATGAAATGTATGTAGCTGATAAAACGCGTTACGAAAACATGGAGTATCGTAAAAGCGGTCGATCTGGCTTAAAGCTGCCCTTACTGTCTTTAGGGTTATGGCAAAATTTTGGGGAATATGATCCCATCAGTAATCAGCGGGAAATTTTAAGGGGGGCTTTTGATTTAGGCATCACCCATTTTGATCTAGCCAATAATTATGGTGGACCTGCTGGAGCAGCTGAAACAAACTTTGGGCGACTTTTTAAAGAGGATTTCAAATCCTATCGAGATGAACTGATTATCTCTAGTAAAGCAGGCTATCATATGTGGGATGGCCCATATGGCGATTGGGGGTCTCGTAAGTCGATCATTGCCAGTTGTGACCAGAGTTTGCAACGTATGGGTTTGGACTATGTGGATATTTTCTATCATCATCGTCCAGATCCTGAAACACCTTTGGAAGAAACCGCAGAGGCATTGATGCAATTAGTTCGACAAGGAAAGGCCCTTTATATCGGTATCTCTAACTACAATGGGGCGGACACACAGCGAATGGCGGAAATTTTACGCAAAAAAGATGCCCCCTTCGTGATCCATCAAATGCGTTACAATCTGTTTTCAAGAGAATTACTTGAGACGGACTTAGCACCTGTTCTTGCTGAAAATGGACTAGGTGCAATCACGTTTAGTCCCTTAGCACAAGGCTTGTTAACGAATCGCTACTTACATGGTATTCCTGAAGATTCACGTGCCCATCGAAAAGAAATCCCTTTTCTTTCAGAAGAACAGATTGCACCGACACTACGTAAAATCACACAGTTACAGGAAGTGGCGGAAGCGAGAGGACAAACATTGGCTCAGATGGCATTGGCGTGGAATGTGCGACAACCATCAGTGACAAGTGTCTTAGTCGGTGCTAGCCGTTTGAGTCAGTTGCAGGAAAGTGTCAAAATGAAAGATAATCTCGTCTTTGCACCAGAAGAACTAGCAACGATCGAAACGATTTTGGCAGAAAATTAACGTGTGAGAAAATCACGTTGAAGTGGATACAACAAAAGCAAGAGTGTCTGGGGCATTAGTCCTCTAGCATATTTTAAAACCGAATAAAAGGCGGAAACAGGAGTAACTTCTTCGGAAATAAGGCGCCATCCACAAAAATTTGAAAAACAATTTTCGTGGATGGCGCCTTATTTATCGAGGCTAAACACTTCTGTTCCAACCTCCTCTTGTTTCTGCTATCGTATTTTGTGTTTGAGAGGTGATGTAGGGACAGACGGCGCAGATTGTTTTCTTCACTTCTTTTTTACTTGGTACAATAACTTGCCTGCTTGTTCTTCTAAAGTGAAGGTTTTATCGTCTTGCTTTTTTTGTTCCTGTTCTATTTGTTCCAAATTTGTTTCAGACGCAACAGAAGGAGCCTTCACATACAACATACGCCCATCTTCTGCGGTTTTTATTAAAGATACGGGAGACGAGTGGCTATCGATTTCTGTTTTTTTTTCTGACACTGTCGCTGTTTCTAGCGTTAGCTCACTTATTTTTCTTGTGAATGGTTCATGTAGTTCTTCCTCAGTTTCCAAATCAATCTCTTCCTCTAGTGGTAGTTGATAAATTTCATCTAATAAACTTTTTGAGAAAAACCAACCATCATTCTTTTTTTTACCCATAGTTGTCAAACACTTCCTTTTATTTAAAAATAACTTTTCCTAAAATACGAGAATGACTAACAAGTCCAAATGTCCGACTATCTTCAGAAATATCCGGATTATCGCCTAAAACAAAATAGGTATTTTCAGGAAGATAGGTCAAATGTTTCATTTGCGCGACTGCTTCTGGACTCAGTCGAAAAATCTCTGTAGGAGAATGCGGCTTGTTGCCTAAATGCAAGGTCAGTTCATTCCCATGTACTTTTATAGAATCTCCTGGGATTCCGATAATCCTTTTTACGATTTCATCCGTAGAGGATCGCTGAATAGCGATGATGCTATAACGTGTAAGCGAAGAAAATTTGTCCACGATCACTATGTTGCCGTTGACTAAAGTATCCTCCATCGATGTTCCAGTAACTTGATGAAAGTGATAGCGGTGAAGCGAATAAGTAAACGTAACGCATAGAAGCAGACATATTAAGAAATAGGGTCCTTTCTTTTTCCTTTTTCGAAGTTGACCATTCACCCAAATAAACAAGAAAACAGCCCCCTTTTTTTACTTGCTTGTTCTTTTTGATTAGTCCAATCGATTTTTTAGTTCTTGGACCCGTTCAACTAACTCAAGGATTGTCTGATGGTCATTTATTCGAGTATTTTGTAGTTCAAACAGCATGTAGACACAAAAGGCCAATGCAATAGTTAGCAAGCTATTAATGATCAAAAGATAAAAAAATTGTTTTTTCAATAATTTCAGTTCATAAATACTGATTTTTTTATATAGAAGCGGTTGATCACCGGCTTTCTTTTTTAGCAAAATCAATCTCCCTTGTTTTATCATTTGGATTCCCAAGAAAAATAAAATAGCCAACACAACAAGGGATAAGATACTGTTGATAAGCATGAAAGAGACCTCCTTTATAAGTAGTTCTTTTGAAGATGTTTTGCTCAATGGGGGAAAACACTTAAACAAGATGGAACAACAGTATCGGTATCAATAAGAAAAAAACGATCGGGATCAAGGTCTGTAATGGCTCGGCGACGATCTTAGACGCCACGGACATTGACCACGAATTAATGGGATGGACGGGAGAGTCCGCGAGAATCGTGCCATCTATGTTTGTACGGTTTTTTTCTAAGCCTAATTGGGCTAATTCAGTAGCGGATAAGGTGCTTAGACTTTTTACGCTACTTAAATTTCCTTGAACGACTCGACGAAAACGTGTGCCGATGTCACCTTCACAACGCACTAAAGTGATCATAGCTTGTGGTGCTTCTTTTTTGATTTCGAGTAACTCGATTTCTGTATCAACAACGACATCGTTGTAGCTCACTTCATAGACAAATAGCTCGTTGAAATCTGTCGCATAGATCTTTGCATTGAGACGAAGTTGAGCGATTTGATGAAGCAAGACATTTTGTTCAAATACATTATGTGATAAGAGGACATAATTTCCTTTGCCGAGTTGTTGATTTTGCGTGTAAGTGGCTACGCCATTCATCAAGTTGTCATTATTCATACCGGCAAGTATCGGTAAGTCGATCGCTACTTCTGGGATCATTATTTTTCCGATGCCCCAGTCATTGATGCTTTGTTGGTAATTGATCTTCGCTTTGGAAAAATTACTGAGATTGACACTCGCAATGTCGATTTCAGAGTAGTTAGCTGCCGCTATTTTTGGCAAGTTGAACGTTGAAAGGTCTGTATTTTGTCCTATATCAATGCTCTCCATTTCTTGTTGTTTCTGAATTTGTGTATAGCCATAGATTCCGACACTTAGTAAAGCAACCATTGAAAGAACTAAAGTAATAAAGAGTCCTTTGGTCAAGAAATAAAGGCGAAGCAATTTTTTTCTGGATTTTTCTTTGACAAAGGGGTCTTCAGAGCGAAAGCGTTTGACTAGATAACGAAAACGAACAATAAGTAGGAGAGCGATAGTGAGACAAACACTGAAAGAGCCTAATACAATGGTTTGATAACTCCAGAAATTTCGTTTTTCAACTTGTCGATTAACGGCTTCGTTGTAAGGAATCCGGACACCATTTACTAATAATCGATACGTATTGATTCCTGGTGGCGTGCAAGTCAATAAGGTGACCATATCCTTTCCAGGGATGATTTTGGCTTTATCGACTTCAGTAGGCAAGACTTCTTCAAAGGATTCGATTTGATAAGCGAGGCGTTCACCTAAAATCGTGAGAAAGAATAGATCGCCAATTTGAAGATGGATGATATCAGTAAATAAAACTTGGTTCTGGATACCGCTATGACCAGTGATGATCGATCGTGTGTTTTCACCGCCCACTGGAATCGAACTCGCTTCGTAATGTCCTAAGCCACGATTAAGTGTCAAAAAATCAGTGCCGTGATAAAAAGGCATGGTTTCGATTGCCAAAGCGGGAATGTCTAGTGTACCCATTACCCCAGCGGTATTGATCAATGTTTGGTACTCAATTTCATCGAAGTCAACCAAGTCTCCTTGTTGTTCTTTATAAATCAATTCATTGTAACGTTTTGCTTGCTCGAATTTATGCCCTAATTCATCTTTCGTTAGCTGTTCTAATGCTTGATGGTAATTGATGGAAGCAGTACTACGTTCACGATTTGCGAGATAGTTCGCAAAAATCGGATAGATCAAAGTGAGCGTTCCTAAAAGAATCAATAGTGAAGCAAATAACAAAAGAACAGACTTCTTTTCTTTTTCAATCAAGGTTGTTCACCTCATTTTCATTTCATTATTTTTGTTTTTAGATTTGCGAAAAAAGCAAAGTCATTTCTCTTTTCTGCTTTCGGAAATGTAAAAACGAGAGTTGTGAAAAATTCTGAAATAAGCGGAAATCCACAAAAATCAACACTCGATTTTTGTGAATTTCTTCTTACTTCTTAGGTTAGAAACAATTGGTTCTAGACTGTTTAAGGCTTTTTTTTCCCTTTTGGTTTAAAATTAACGATTGTGACGATCCCTAGTAAGATGATCAATGCCAGTGTAAAATAAACCGGAAAAAGTGAACCGAGATTCCCACTTGTTTGTGGAATCCTTTTTGTAGTCGCTTGCCCTTGTTTCGGTATAATCGATCTAGGAGTAGCTCCTTCTTCAGGAGAGACGACCACGCTTGATTTTGGATAAATAAACAATTGATCTAAACGAGTGCCATCGGCAGTAATTGCAGGTAATTGGACAACGACTGGCTTAGCTGGGGAAGACAATGCATCGTTTGCAAGTTCGGTGACTTCATAGAGTCCTTCAGTCAATGGAATAGTCGCTTGCCCGTTTGACCCCGTGATGATTTCGATTGGTTCAAAACTTGGGATTTCCGTAAAAGGATCACTGGCATCATTACTCGGTGTGACCTTCTTGATTTGATAACGAATCCCAGGAAAGGGGGTTAATGCCTGTCCCTGTTCGTTCGTTAATCCCGTTTCTAAGGAGCCAGTTGGCTCAGAAGGAAGTAGGTGATTATCCATTTCCTGCTCTGAAAGCTTATATTTTACAATTGTTAATTGGAAGGCTTCTTCTGCGTATGCCACAGGAGTAGTCCATTTTCCAATTGAACCACCGAAGAGGAATAGTAGAACCAACAGGAGGCGAATAAATAAAATGGAATGATCATCTTTTTTTGGGTTCATCTTTCTTTCCTCCTGTTTTTTTTCGATTCATTTCCTCCAATTGGTATTTTGTACCTAATCCGATTAAACCAATCAGGGATAAACTAGCAGCTGCGATAAGGACACGTTGCATGATTGAACTGTTACCGGCAAAAGGCAATTCAGTGATCAGCTCATCTTCGGCAAAGAGATGAACGATCGTGTTGTTTTCATCCAATGTGACCTCGCTTGGTTGTTTCAATAGTTCATAGCCATCGGGTGCGTTTGTTTCAACCAACTCATAGGTACCGAAGGGAACCTCTTCAAAATGAATACGTCCATTCGCGTCAGTTGTCTTCGTTTGGAGGATCACGCCTGATTCTTTTTCGTGGAGGGAAAACTCAGCGCCAGCCAGTTTATTTCCTCCAATCAACTGATTTTCGTCATTGATATCTGGTTGATCATCCTGATCATCATCTACAGCGGTACCTGCTTCTAACTTATACAAATAAATCTCTCCGAGTGTACTGACAAGCCCTAGATTCAAATAAGGAATATGATAGATAGAATCATCTGTCGTGATCATTCCCGGCAAATTGGCTAAAGGTTCAGCGATATACTCATTGGTTCGGAAGGTGGTTTGATTTGCTTTTGAGTTGATGGAAGGATCTTCACCAACCATTGGCCTCGTTACTGCAACTTCTTTTCGTTCGATTTGATCGCCGATTTGGAATTCTACGATATAGGTTCCTTCTGGTAGATAATTAAAACTGTAATGTCCGTTTGCTTCTGTTTTTAGTGTGGCATTTCCGTTACTGTCAACAAATGATGTTCCTTTCAAGTTATGCTCGACCAACTGATCGGCTACTTCGCTTGGGTGAGTCAGGCTTGTTCGATAGAGTTTGACAGGGATATTTGCTAGCCTTTCCTCGCCATCATCGTATAGACCATCGCGATCTTCGTCTAACCATACGAACCCGCTCAACTCTCTGCCATATACTCGGGTAATCGTTTCTTGTGAATGGACAGGTAAGTCGATTTGCGCATTCATATGGGCGGTATTTCGATATTGGTCGCCTGGTAATTGGTCAACTGGTTGGACAGTGATGGAGAGAGTGACCGATTCACCAATCGGAACAGTTGGTTTAGTGATCATAAAACCTGTGGCATGTTTGATTTCTTCATCAGGTGTTGAACCGGGTGTGTATTCCGTCCATGTAGCAAGGTCGATCTCATTTGGGTTCGTCGCATCTTCTACTGGTTCGGTGGTGTAATACATCGTATATCCTTCTGTGTCGATATCCACTGAAAGAACCTCTAGCGTACCATTGAAAGAAGAGCCACGAGAATCACCGTTATACGGTAAGATATCCATCAGACGAAAATCATGAGCGGGTTGTAAGGCACTGTTGGCTGAAGTGATCGAATAAGTGAACGAAGTATCAGCATCCGCTTCGGTCAAAGGATTCATTTCTTGATTTCCTGTTTCAATTGATGTTTTGTTGACGGACTTGCTTATTGTTAGTTGCTGGACAAGCTCTTGAATGAACTGGTCTTGAGATGATCGAGCTGATTCGGCACGGGTATCTATAATTTCTGGAGTATCGGAAATCCACATTTCACCAACACTACGTATGACGAGTGAATGAGTTAAGCCCATGTCATTGAATGCTAGTTGCGAACTATCACTGATAGCCGTGAAATTCACTTCAATCCCCTCTGTAATAGAGGAGTCAGGAAACACCCAACGCAATGTCGTTTCTCCGTTTTCGTGTTGGATAATGATTGGATCAGGTAAAGGATTATCATGTTCATCTTTCGAAGAACCAGCTAGGTAATTGATTCCTTTTGGAAGAATGGTATTCAGCGCACTATCATAATCAACTTCTTCCGATCCAGAGAATGTTCCTCGAACTTTGACATCGATTTGTTCGTCGGATTGATACAAAGGTTTCGATACAAGTGTTTCTGTTTCAATTCCAAAATTCTTAATAAAGGCATTTGTACCAAGAAAAGGCGTAGTAACAGCACTTGGTATACTACTATCGTAGGGAATGGTTACATTAGAACCATCCGCGGCCCAAGTAGCTGGAAAGAAAGTAAGATTATTTTCCGCAGGGCTTTGCTTAAAAACAACACCTGAATCATTTCTGAGAGCAGCACGTGATAGGTGGACATAAGGATCGCCCTCCTCATCCAATGCGCCTGATTGACCGATGACTCTTATTGGAACGCCATTCCAGTGTAAAAAGGTAGGCTCGTTATTGATATGGTATTGGAATCGGACGGCACTGATCACCCCAGCTTCCTGTGCTTCTTGGGGAGTGTCGTACCAAGTGTAATTTGAAACGATTGTATCAATATGTGGGACGGTTAAGTCGGGCATAGCATTTCCATTATTTCTAACACCATACGTTAAATAAGAGTAATCACTTTCGTTTGGATAATAACGTTGTGTATACGGTTGTCTAGAAATATCATACTCAAATCCATTGGAATTCCATTGGAAAATTTGGTCAGAGGTTGCTGTTCCAGGAACATTCTGTGTGACAAACCAGCCTCCTAAATGTAATTTTTGTCCTCTCATAAGAGTCGGTTTGCCAACATTAAATTCCCACGTATTGAATCCAATATCCTGATTTCCCCAACTGTGTATCTTGCCTGTTATGGGATCTGGAGGATTTAAAACGACGAAGTTTGGACCGGAGGAAATATCTCCTGTCGGAATCATATAACTACTAAAATGTACTTTAGCGTCATTAGTAGTAGTTACTCCATCATAAGTTAAAGTAGGAATACTTAAGTTTAATGTGTAATACGACCAATTGTTTGTTAACATTAATTCCTGTAACCTCGAATGATCCCAGTCAAAAATAAATTCAATGCTGATAAAAGCTTTGTTTGAAAAGGTATGACCTAAAGTGTCATAAGTATAGATATTTTTGATTCCTTTATAGTTTGAGATTTCCCAAGATTCTTGATAATTTCCTAATTCAATCATGACATTACCAGAGTTGAACACCCCGATTTTTTTGTGATCACTATAAGGTTCAGAAAAGTAAAGTTCATTTGTTTTTCCGTGGGGTACAGGCAATGGGTGCGCTAATATTGTCGGATCAAATGTTGCTTCATACGGACTACCTTCTGTGGTTGCTTGCCAATCAGCAGTCGTTCGATCGGCATCTGTGACAGAATAGAAACGTGTTTGGGCGGAGTCATATTCAGATGGATCTACAGGTATTTGAGTATTTCCCAAAGTTCCGGTGACATTTTGAATAAGATCAAAAGTAATCGGTCCTTCAGGGTAGGTGGAACCGCGAATATCACCGATACTTCGTCCATCTAGATTTTTTAGCTCAATGACTAATCCTAGGTTGTATACCGAATCATTATTTGTAGCGTTAGGATCATAGATTTGATAAGTCGTTTGCTCGCCACGGACGAGTGTTGCAGCAATAGAAGGTGCGGAAGAAACGATTGTTGGCGGCGCAGTTAGATTTGCTAAATGTTCGACTGTATAAGTGTGATTAAATGTTTCTAACTCACCAGTATTTATATTTATGGCATCAATCAGTTGCAATTTGAACGTGGGTTGCATGATCGTTCCGTTCTTTGCACCAGACACATTGACAACGATGGGCACGAAAACTTGTCCCGAAGTGCTGATGATCGATTCCATGATGCCTTCAGAATACATGGTGCCATCACCGATGCCTGTATCAATATACGTGCCATTGGCAATTTCTCCATTAATAAAAGGCGCATCATTAATCAGGGTAGTCGCGTTAGGCAAGGTGCTAACGACACGATAGCGGATATTTGTGTAATCGTTCGGTAACTGTGTTTGTATTGAGAAGCCAAGTCGGTATAAGATTTGATCATTGGAACGAACGATATCGTTATTTGGAGAACTATCATAGCCAGGATCATCGTGGGAATCAAAACTGTCTGTACCAGTGGCCATCGTTAATTTGGCATCTTTGATGACGATAGGATTACTGCTAGTTTCTTCGCTGGTATCTATTTCTTCAGCCACTAATTTTGGTGTAATGATGGAGTCTTCTGCAGGGAACTCTTCTTCGAGAAGTTCTTCCATTGTTAAATCAGTTTCCTTTGTTTCGACCACTAAGATATTCTCATCGGCGATAGTTTCCTCAAATGGAGGAAGTGCTGTATCGTTTCTTTCATCATGGGTTTCAGCTTGTTCTGTTTGGGCCTCGTAGTCTGAGTCTTCGGCTGAAGATGACGTTTCTTCAACGTGGGATTCGGATGTTTCTTCTAATGCAGTCACATCATCTGGTCTTAACCATTGAAAAAGGGATTGATACTGCTGAGAATAAACATCCGTCAATACGATACTCATATCTTTCGTTGGTTCCCGAAAAACGAGAGTGACTGGCTGATCTTTGACTAAGCGTAAATAAATAGTCGGTTGCTCCGAGTTTTCCTCGGATGCTACACCAATTACATCACTTGCTACTGCTTGTTCAATTGTAGGGAGGGCAGGCTCAACCATGGACGCAGTAGTTGAGGAGACGGTTGTTTCCGTCGTTTTTACACCAATACCTAGACGAGCCAGCTCTTCTTCTTGAACAAAATTTTCGGTGGAATAGATAGGGATGGTTTGCTCCTGTTCCTCATTTAAGGTGGTGATTGCATAATCCGTACTAGCTGGGAGAGCGAGTAAACGATTTTCAGTACTTCTGATCGTGATGGTTGCAGGATCATCATAAATTTGTGTTTCTTTTGTCATAAAGGTTTGATCCTGATTGATTACTTCAACTAAATGTGCTTCTTCTTTGGCTCGAAGGGGACCACCTACAATAACGACTTTAGCGATTATACCAAGGATAATCGCTAAAACAATCACTATTAGAATAGGAGGTTTTACTTTGAGTCTAGAAAAACTAGTATTCATTGCAGTCTCCTTTCATTCTGGACTTACGTCTGTTTTCGCTTTTTGTGGATAATGACCACTGTTGTGCCAATAACGATGGCTACAAGTGCAATTGTGATGATCAGATTTCTGCCTATACCGCCAGTAAATGGCAAGCTTGTTTGCGGTTTATTAGTGACTGTCAGCTCAATCATTGCATCATCTGCGGTCGTCAAATCGACAGTTACTCTTTGGGGAGCCTTCAATAATTCGTAGCCCTGAGGAGCAGTAGTCTCGACAACCCAGTAGTCGCGTGTAACCTCGTTATTTTCCACGTAATTATTACCATTGGCATCCGTCCAGTCTAAGGCTAACCCATCAAAAGTCGCGTGACCATTTGCATCAGAAGTAGAAGTTAAGAAAGTTATCCCTGATGGTAAATTGGCATCCTCTGCATAGCTATTTCCATTACTAGCAATAAAAGTTTTATTGTTCGCATTACTCTCAGAGGTGGCAATTTTGAATTCGGCACCTGCTAGACCAGTCCCGCTATTTTCTGAAATTTTTTCGATATCAAAGCCACCAGTATAATATTTTGGATTCGTTGTTTCTGGTGGTGTTGTACTTTTTGGTCGTTGGCCCGGAAGTTGATGGTTGACAGTAAAGGTATTTTCAACAATATTGTTCCAATATTCTGGAACATGCGTGGTAAGCACCGTACGGATATCAGTATAGCCATTTGCGACTGATCCGGCTTTGATCAGACCAGCTTCTGTCAAAGTGGTTGTCAGTCTATTTGTCTCAGCATCAAACGAGACCGTATAATCGGTAAGCGCCAAGTCTGTCCATTCACCACCAGCTTGTCTAACTTGCATTTTTGCGCTATCTGGAACATAAGTTAAGTCACTATTCAGTTCGTCTACCATTGAAAAATTTGGCTGTAATAACCCACTAGTATCTCGATATACAATGGGCTGACCAGCGATCATCTCGACAGTATCCACCGTCTGTCCAGCGGCATCTAAAATATCGATCGTTCCTGTTTGACTGGCGACTTGCCAGAGACCTGCTGGGATGTTAGTAGTCAATTCCCAGCGAAAGGATTGTCCGGCTTGAACAGAATCGCCTTTTTCACCATTGATTGTTTTGTCAGGATGCAATAAATCTTCTAAAATATTCTTTGGTTCAACTTGTACATCATAGATCAATGAAGATAAATCGGTACGACTGGTTTGGGGAATATGCACAAAAAAAGGATAAACAGCTGTTTCGATTTTTTTTCCATCGGTTGCAGCTAAATTTTCGCCTGTACGTTCATCTGGTAATTCAGTAATTAAATAGATGCCATCATTGGCTCGACCAATGCCTAAGTCAAGCGTTGCTTTTCCACTTGTGTCAGTTGTAATTGTCTGGGCGTTGAAAGTGGTGTCGATTTCGTAATCTGTGCCCAATTGTTGTTGTTTTGGATCAGTTAAAGAGCTACCACTCGATAATTTTTTCACCCGTTCCACTTTGAAGTTGATTCCAGGAATCAACTCTCTATCTGGATTGGTGAGGGTTCCGTCTCCTCGAGGTTCCAACTCACTAAAGTCAGTGATCGCGTACTTCCAGATCGTTAAGCTTCGCCTAGATGTTTCATTGGCAATTGCGTTATCAACTGTTTCAGCTAAGGCGATTGGTACATGAGGTAATCGCAACGAATGGTCAATAGAAGATAGACCGATTGATAAAAGTGTTGTAGCAAATACTAATTTTGATAATGTTTTTATTATGGATTTCTTCTTCATTTTCTCCCTCCTCAACTATCAAGCAATGCATGTTCAAATGTATGTGTACGTTAGATTTGCTGAGTGATTGAACATGTATGCCTGCTTACATACATAGGTCAAGAGTAGAGGATGAAAGTGATCTCCAAAGCAAAAGTTTCATAAATGACACTTTTATCATTAGGATAAGGTGAGTTTATGATGGTAATAAGATTAATTTACGTTTGCTGGTTGATTGTACTAGATGAACATCCATAAAAGAATAAAGTAAATGAAATATTGGATTTACTAAAAAACTTTTAGCAAATGTAGCTTCTAAGTAGATAATAAAAATCAGACCAATGGCTATAAAAAGCGTAACCTGATGGAATAGGTGATTGTCATTACTCGGACATTTGTGCAATGATCTCTACTTTTTCCCATAAGGTATTGAGTGTCTTGATTTCGAAAACCCCTTTTTGTTCGTCTCGGAAGACATAGGCGATGATTTTTTGTAATCGACTATATTTTTTTTGCCCTCTTTCCAATTCACCATGAAGCGTTAGTTTTGCAGCATATAAAAATAATCGCCAAATCCGAAAGCGATAATTAAAACGGTGAGGTGTTCGTTTCAAAATAAATGTCGTTGCAACGGTGACATTGCTTTTACGGCAAGAATCTAGGGCTGTTTCGTAATACCCAAAATACAATAGATCCAAGACTAATGGGTCTAAGACTTCTTCATGATTCGTTCTGCGGTATAAAAATCGTTTAAAAAAATAATCATATTCTTCAAAATTAAGCGTTTCCGTAATTGAAGAAAAAAGTTTTAGCTCGATGTTTGTCCATAGATCAATACTATTTAAATAAGTTTTTACTTGTTGGATCAATGTTTCGTATTCTTGATAATCGCCAATGAACTTGCTGTGGATTAGACCAGCGCGCCAATATACATATTGATAACCTAAACCATCTGTTTTAACAAATTGGTCCAACGCTTG
Organism: Enterococcus mundtii; assembly: GCF_002813755.1. Classification (NCBI taxonomy): domain Bacteria; kingdom Bacillati; phylum Bacillota; class Bacilli; order Lactobacillales; family Enterococcaceae; genus Enterococcus; species Enterococcus mundtii. Next base: position 60,570 of record NZ_CP018061.1, read on the forward strand.
AGTTTTTATTTTTGCGATTTCAAGATAGTCAAATTTAGCAAGGGCTTCAGCCAACTGGTTTTCTAAAATTTTAGAACCTTGTTTGATCAAAGGGATTACTTCTTCAAATTCAGTTAATTCGATCCCAAGAATGTCAATGATTTTTAAAAAATTGTTTAGACTGATTTCACCTTCTCCGCGAACAAAGCGATAATAAGTAGGTCTTGTGATTCCTGTAGCAAAAATCGTTTTTGTTGAAATTTTTTTTTCTTTTCTAATATCATTCAATAATTCCCCCAAAGCAAGAGGAGTTTTTACATGGTTGATCATCGGATTCACCCTTTCTTTTATCTTGGAAAATAAAAATATATAAGTTATTTTATTTTTAAAATAAGTTATGTTTTGTATTGATAAATAAAATTATATCTAACTATTTTAAATATAAACATTATAATAATAAGGTTAATCTAATATATATTTACTTTTAGATAACATTAATTATTTTTGTTTTGTTATTTAAAAATAATATTTTATTATCTTAAGTGTAATTTTTTTTGATGTAGTGATAAAGTTATTTGCTTATGAATGAGTCAACCTATTTTCAAGTTAAGAAAATTTTAAGAATTGGTTTATTATTTTGATTTCTGTGAAAATTTGTACAAAAAATTCTTAGAACGTACCTAATAAATCGTAGAAGAGTAGTGTCATATATGAAACTCTCTGACACTCTAGATCCATTTAAGTTTAGTGTAAGGATATTAAGCTGTTAGCTACTTGTATGTAGGAGATAAAATAGGATCGCTGAAAATCAATGGGATAGTCAAAGGAGTAACTTTTTATGGAAAAAGAAAAAATATTATATAAAAATGGTAAGAAAATAACTATAAGAAGTACAAGTATCAAAAAAAGTAATGTGTATAAACGAAAGATCGCTGGGGCGTTTATAGTCATTGGTACGGTGGCAAGTAGTTTTAGTCATAGTATTGTATCAGCTGATCAAATCATTACGAATACGATAGAAATGGAAGATACACCCATTTCGCCAATCGATGAGATGGTCTTATCAGAAAGTACCACAAACTCAGATAGTGAGCGACTTGAAGCGAAAGAGGAGGAGGAAGTATCTACAGAAGAAGATAATGAAGTGACTACTCCTTCACCTATTCCTGATTTGCCGGACAATCCGGAACCAGAACCAACTTTCCCTCAACCATCTGTGCCAGAAACGCCTAAACCACCAATATCACGACCTCCAGCAATCACACCTGAGATGCCAACAACGCCTCCACCGATAGGATCAGAAATAAAGGGTAATGAGGATTCAGGCACGAATGGTGTTGAGTCAATCCCAGTTCAAACGGAATCAGAGGGAGAAGTATGGACGTCTCCACCTGAAACATCTTTGGGAGCGGCCCCTGCTGAGACGGTGCCAACTGAAACCGTAGAAAGCATAACGATAACCAAAGGACCGATTGCCCGAACCGAACAGAGTAGTCCCTTTTTTAGAGGGTTTTCTGCCAATACGACCACGGAAGCTTTTATTCAAGAAATTGCGCCGGAGGCTAGAAAAGTTGCTTTAAGCAACGATCTATATGCATCTGTGATGATTGCTCAAGCCATTTTAGAATCGGGTAGTGGAAGTAGTCAATTAAGTGCATCTCCTCATTATAATCTCTTTGGAATAAAAGCTTACACCGAGGAAAATTCGGTGGAATTTTTAACACAAGAGGATGATGGAACAGGAAACTTATACACACTTAGCGCACGTTTCAAATCTTATGAATCCTACGAAGAAAGCTTTTTAGATTACGCCAAATTATTAAGAGAAGGATTAACTCAAGATGCTGATTTCTATTCTGGTGTCTGGCGTTCGAATACTTCTTCATATCAAGAGGCTACAAGGTTTCTAACGGGCAGATATGCCACTGATACGTCCTATTATCAAAAATTAGATGCATTGATCGATGTCTATGACTTGGAAAAGTTTGATATTGAAATCGATCAACTAATGATTGGAGAAAATGGATTTATCAACCCGTTGGAACACTTTACGATTACGAGTCACTACGGTATGAGAGGAGCGGAGTTCCATCGAGGGATCGATTTAGCAGCCAATGCCGGAGCGCCGATCTTTGCCAGTGAAGCAGGAACAGTTATAAAATCCGAATATCACGCTTCGTGGGGAAATGTCATTTCGATACGTCATGAGAACGGATTATTTACATTATATGCGCATCAAAGTGTCAATGTTGTTGAACCAGGGCAAGTCGTTCAAAAAGGGGAAGTGATTGGTTTTGTTGGTTCGACGGGGAATTCAACTGGACCACATTTGCATTTTGAGCTATCAACAGATGCCAGTATGGAACAACGATTTTTAATCGATCCGTTTGAAATCATACAACTATGAAAAGGAGTAACCTATGAACTTTAATGCAGAGCAATTAAGGAAAATCACTTTCCCCACGGTTTCTCTAGCGGGGTACAAAAAACAAGATGTGGATGATTTTTTGACACACGCAGCAAATGATTATGACGTGATGAAAGAGACAACCACAGAATTAGAGAAAAAATTGACGCTTGCAGAAAATCAAAAAGAGAATTTAGTAAAAGTATTTGAAAAAGAAAAAAGTGATTATTTAGCTGAAATCAATGAATTAAATGCTAAGTTGGATGAAGCAAGTAAAGAGGGCAGAGATGTACATGCGAAAAAAAGAAGCTTTGAAAATGCCTTGATTATTGCGCAAGATGCCGCCTTGAAGATTGAAGAAAATGCTGAATTAGAAGCCAGACGTATCGTAGAGGAAGCAAGGATTGAACAAGAAAATATTCTCAAAGAAGCAAAGGTCGAAGGGAATAATATCAAAGCCGAAGCCTATCATTTATTAGCTGAAGCAAATGGAAAAGTCAGTGAAGCGAACACTTATTATGAAGAACAGATGACGAAGCTAGAAAGTGAAAAAGAAAAAAGGACGAAAGAAATCATCCAGTTAGAAAGTGAAGCAAACAATGTCCGCTTGCAAATCATTTCAGAATATCAACGTGCCATCAATAATTTGTCTGAGGGGAAATGGCAAAACTGGATAAATGCAGTCAAACAAACGGTTAGTGATGGGAGTGAATAGTTCGGACAACCTTTCGACTTCCCCTACTTTCACCACGAACTTAGTCGGAGGATATAATAAAGCGGAAGTTGATTCTTTTTTGGAAAAGCTCAAGGCTGAACAGGAAGCAAAGAATCATAGGATTCAAGAGCTAATACGTGAGAACGCAAAGAAAACAACTGAATTAATCAATTTGATCCAAGCAAATGCCACTGTTTCTTCTATATTAAAAGAAAAAATGTCTAAGATAAAGGTGTTAGAAGGGGCTTCCCCATCCAAACAGACTGAAAAGTTAACGGATGCGATTCAAATCACCCAAGCAAAAGAAGCGCTATCTATTGAAAAAGAAAGAATCCATTGTTTGAAGAACGAGTTAAAACAGAGGTTATATGAATTTGAAGATTTTCGAACAAGGAATATCGAAGTATGGTGCAGTTCGATGACTCAGCTAAATGAAAACATCAGCGAAAGTTTAAGGAATAAGAAGAGGGAAACGTTGGATTAGTTCAGCAAGAAAAAGTTTGGAGGTTGAAGAGGTGACAGGAATCAATAAAAGCGCATGGGTTTACAAACGACAAAAATTAGAAGTGTTGGCTAAGAAACGTGTTACTTCTATCGAAGTGTTACAAGAATTGAAATTTATGAAAAGAATCGATGCAATTGAATCAAAAAATAAGTCAACGAAGTAACTGCTTGTTGATTTATTCTATCAAACAATCACTGAAAACCACCAAGTAAGGAGTAGCTATACTTACTTGGTGGTTTTTAATACTCCATCCTCTCTTTTTGCACACTAAAAATAGTGTGCAATATAAAAAATAGAGTGTGCTTGATAAAAATTAACATGAAAACCCTTTTATACCAACTTGATAAAGCGATTTCAAAGTTGGCACGATACTTGCATTATATAAAAGTGTAAGAAGAAGAAAAGGAAGTGTTCACAATGGAAAAAAGAACAATCATGCTTGTCTGCTCTGCAGGAATGAGTACAAGTTTATTAGTGACAAAAATGCAAAAAGCAGCAGAAGAAAAAGGCGTAGAAGCGGATATCTTTGCAGTTTCAGCATCAGAAGCTGATAGCCAACTAGAATCAAAAAATGTAGACGTTTTATTATTAGGACCACAAGTACGTTTCATGCAAAGTCAATTTGCTGAAAAACTAGCACCAAAAGGGATTCCGTTAGATGTTATCAACATGCAAGACTATGGCATGATGAACGGGGCAAAAGTATTGGAACAAGCAGAATCATTGATTAATAAATAAAAACAAGAAAAAGAGGGAAGAAAATGGAAGATCAAAAAAATTTAGAAGCGATCATGGGCTTGATCATGTTCGGCGGCAACGCAAAAAGCGATGCAATGGAAGCGATCGCGGCTGCGAAAAAAGGTGACTTTGAATTAGCAGATGCAAAAATCAAAGATGCAGAAGAATCATTGGTTCAAGCACATCATTCGCAAACAGGGTTATTAACACAAGAAGCACAAGGGGAACACATGGAAGTTACTTTGTTGACCGTTCATAGTCAAGATCATTTGATGACATCGATCGCGTTTACAGATTTAGCAAAAGAAATTATTGATCTATACCGTCGTATAGATGCTTAAATAAAAGTTTTTTAAAGGAGAAAAGAGGAAAAGATATGGATAGCTTTGTAGCATTTATGGAGAAACACTTTATACCAGTCGCATCAAAAATCGGTGCGCAACGCCATTTAGTGGCCATTCGTGACGCTTTTATGGTCAGTATGCCATTAATGATCTTAGGCGCTTTAGCTGTAATGATCAATAACTTGCCGATCCCTGGATTCCAAGAATTGATGAATTCGATTTTTGGTGGTGAAGCATGGAAAGGATTCGGTGCGGCTGCTTGGAACGGAACGTTTGCGATTCTTTCTGTTTTGATTGCGTTCTTATTAGCTTATCATTTAGCAAACGGTTACCGTAAAGATGGCGTATCTGCCGGAGTGATTTCATTAGGTTCATTCTTCGCACTAGGCGGCGCTTTAGGTATGAGTTCAAACGGATTATTTATTGCAATTATTGTCGGAATTATTTCAACAGAGATTTTTGTTCGTTTAAGTGGAAATGAAAAATTGATCATCAAAATGCCAGACGGAGTGCCACCGGCAGTAGCAAAAGCATTTGCGTCATTATTACCAGCGATGATCACGATCTCATTTTTCGCACTAATCGCTGCAATTTTTGCAGCATTCGGTGTTGCTGATATTGTCGGAGCATTCTACACGGTGGTTCAAGAACCATTTATGGGTCTTGCTAACTCTTATCCATCTGCATTATTGCTTGCATTTATTACACCGTTCCTTTGGTTCTTCGGATTACATGGAGCAAACATGGTCGATCCATTGATGCAAACCATCAATGCGCCAGCGATCCAAGCAAACGTCGAAGCGATTGCTAACGGTCAAAGTGCACCATTTATCGTCAACAAACCTTTCTTTGACAGCTTTGTCAATTTAGGTGGTACAGGTGCAACACTAGGCTTACTGATTGCGATCTATTTAGTAGGACGTAGAAACAAACCTTATATGGTCGTAACGAACTTATCGATTGCACCAGGTGTTTTCAACATCAACGAACCAACAATGTTTGGTCTACCAATCGTCTTGAATCCAGTGATGTTTATCCCATTTATTTTAACACCGATGGTTTTAGTAACTGTTGCGTACTTTGCGACATCAACAGGACTTGTACCAGCAGCTACAGTAATGCCACCATGGGTAACACCACCAGTGATCGGCGGATTTTTAGCAACAAACAGTCTTTCAGGCGCAGTGTTATCTGCTGTCAACTTACTGATTTCAATTCTGATCTATCTACCATTCGTTAAAGTAGCAACGATCCAAGAAATGAAAAAAGACGCATTGAACGCGTAAGAAATAAAAAACGGAGAGCAAGTGATTGCTTTCCGTTTTTTTGTGTTACTACTGTTATCATTGCTATTTTTCAGAAAGCAACGTATAGTTTTTGTAAGCATTTTATTTGAATAGGAGGATAGCGTATGAATACAACAGATATTCAAAAAAGGATCGAACGATTCCAAGCATATGGGAACACACTTCCAGGAGCTAAGGTATATTTTCGTGAAGATTGGGAAACGCTTTATTTTGATTTGGATGGTAAACAGTTTGGGATGATGAGTCCAGAAGCAAATGAAAAAGCATTGATCACGTTAAAACATTTTCCAGAAAAAAACGAGGAATTACGAACGATGTACCCTGAGATCATTATACCTGGTTACTATGCCAATAAGAAACATTGGAATTCGATCATGTTAGGCAAAGATGAATTGTCAGACGAGGAAATCGAGAAAATGATTTTGATTTCTTATGAATTGGTACTAGCTAAATTCGCTAAAAAGAAACAAGAAGAAATCAAAAACTCAGTGATAGAAAGTGATAGAAAGTGATTGAAAGCTTGAAGGGGCATCAATCATTTTCTAGTCGATGAAAAAGGTCTGGAAATAGGGGCAACCTATTTCCAGACGCTTAATAAAATTTGTGCAGATGGACTAAGAATGTTTGGATCGATGATTCGCCTCTACATTTTTGTCACAGAAATAATCAACATCATCGGTCGTCTTAATTCGTCTTTCATACCAGGCATATCTAACATATGTGACGGTGGTATTGGTTCAAGCACATGGTTGATTTGAAAGCCATTAGACAATAATGTCTCAAGATAAGTTGTAATCGTTCGATGATATTTTTTTACAGAAGATCCTAGGAAGTTTGTGTCACGCTCCCCTTCGTCAAAATAATGATCAACTGGAAAGTACATGATCTGACCATCATCTGTATAAATCCAATCTTGCCGACCATCTGCTGTAAAAACAGGATGTTCAACTGAAAAAAGAAATTGCCCATTCGGTTTTAGGAAGTGATGGACATGCTGGACGAGTTGTTCCCAATTTTCTACATAATGGATCGCTAAAGAACTGAACACGAAATCAAATGAGTCTTTCGCAAACCGGATCGTTGAAATATCGTCTTGCATGTAACTGATCGTGTCATCATTTGTTCGAGCGCTAGCTTCTTCTAGCATCTTCTCAGACAAGTCAACACCAATGATTTTTTTTGCCCCTTGCGAAGCAGCGTAACGACAGTGCCAACCATAGCCACATCCAAGATCAAGGACTGTTTGTCCATGGAGATTGGGGAAGATAGTTGCAAGCGTGGGCCATTCTCCAGCACCTTGTAAGCCTTTTTGGCTACGAGGCATTTCTTTGTATTGGTCAAAAAATTGTTGATCGTCGTAAATGTTTGTCATAATTGTTTCCTCCATGTCATTATTTTATACCACTAAACAACATGGAGCTCGTCTCTTTTGTGTGCAATCATCTCGCTCACTCCTTTGATTTCTATTCTAGCTTAGGTTAGAAAAAGAAGCAAAAATCCAAGCAACAGATAAAAGTACTTCGTGGTCTAATTTGACACTGCGTATAGAATGACTGGAGGTTGCAAAATTGAATATGTATCAATGGATCAAATTAAATGAACACCCAGAATTACTGGAAGAAACCGCAAGTTGGTTTTCCTCAAAGTGGGGCATTCCTGCTGAGGTTTATGCGGAAAGTATACGTACTGGAATCATCGAGAAGGAAAGTATTCCTCAATGGTATGTCATTCTCGATGCAAAAGGTGCAATCGTGGGAGGAGCAGGTGTCATCGAAAATGACTTCCATGACCGCCCAGATTTAGCACCTAATCTTTGTGCTTTATATGTTGAACCGGAGCATCGGAATCAGGGATTAGCAAAATGGATATTAGAACAAACCAGAGAAGAGATGCATCGATTAGGGTTCAAAAAAATTTATTTGATGACAGACCACACCTCTTTTTATGAACGATATGATTGGTCATTTTTAACTATGGTCAAGGAAGAAAGTGGAACAACTGCGCGGTTGTATCAAATCACTACAACAACATAAAGAGAAGCATGAGATGTTGAATCAAATCTCATGCTTCTCTTTTTTCGCTTGTTCTCTTCGTTGTTTCTTTTCATCGTAAATAAAGACATTTCGCACGATACGTAAGATGGGGCGAGTGGTCAAGAAGATGGCGCCTGCTAAATACAAGTAATTACTGTAATAATCAGGGATTTTCGTGAGCAAAGCAATACTCCCTAAGACATAAAAAATCCCTGTGAGTAAATCAACCGCTAAAGAAATCAATGTGTAACGATTTTGGAAATACAAGCGAAAACGCCGTCCGCGGATCTCAATATCTTCTTCTTTGCCAATCTCGACATCATGGGTATTTCGTTTGATTCTTGGCATATAAAATCACCTAACTAGTTTTTATTTCTACGGTTTCAAAACAACTTTGATATTTTTATCTTCTTTTTTATCAAAAATCTCGTATGCTCGAGCCGCTTCTTCTAACGGCATCGAATGAGTGATGATTTGAGTTGGATCAAACATTCCTTCTGCAATCATGTCATAAATTTTTGGCATCAAATGGACAACTGGTGCTTGCCCATGTTTGACGTCAATATTGCGCATAAAGAATTCTTGAAGTGGATAGGAAGAAGCAGGTGTCATATAAACACCAGTGATTTGCACTGTCCCAAATTTTTTGACCGCTTTAGCAGCCATTTGGATAGGTGAGATCGTTCCACTTTGTAAGCTAACTAAATTTTTAGCTTTTTCTTTTGTTGGCTCTAAACCATCCATTCCGACACAATCAATGATGACATCTGCACCGCCACGAGCTAACTCATATAAATCATCTCCGGCTTGGTTCACGTCGTCTAATAGATAGGTTTCGATTTGATTATAGCGGACTGCTTTGTCTAATCGGTGTTTGACTGGATCGACCGCAATGACACGTTTTGCTCCTGCCATTACAGCAAATTTTTGTGCAAATAAACCAACAGGACCTGAACCTAAGACGACGACTGTATCATCTTTTTTAACCCCTGCATTTGCAACGCTCCAATAAGCGGTTGGTAAAATATCAGATAAAAATAAAACTTTTTCATCAGGTAAATCATTATCTGGAACGATAAATGACGTAGAGTCGGCGAAAGGTACCCGAAGATATTCTGCTTGACCACCCCAGTGATTTCCGTTCAATTTACCAAAACCGAATAATCCGCCGTATAATTCTTCCTGATTGGAATTATCACACTGACTTTCCATATGGTTTGCACAAAAATGGCAATGACCACAACTAATATTAAAAGGAATAACGACACGTTGTCCTTTTTTCAACTTCTTCACTTCAGAACCAACTTCTTCAACAATCCCCATAGGTTCATGTCCAACGACATAGCCTTTTTCCATAACGGATTCCCCATGGTGATAAAGATGGAGATCAGATCCACAAATCGCTGTTGCAGTGATACGGATGATTGCATCGGTTGGTGCTAAAATTTTTGGATCATCAACATTTCTAATTTCCATTTTTTGCTTTCCTTGCCAAGTGACTGCTTTCATCGTAGTGCTCCTCTCCTGTTTTCGTTAATAAAACTAACGATAGTTATTTATAAACTCATTCTAAGGGAATGTTACTTTTTTTCACAATGAAACGCGCTTTTAGTTTTAGTTTAAAACAGTAAAATAACTTTTGACGAAAAAAGGAAGTTGTAGTTTTATTGACTGAAAGTTATAATTATAGTAGTTGATTTTCAACGAAATAAAACGTAAAAGAACAATTTTTTGTGCTGACCTAGGAAAGGAGAGAAATGAGAAATAGTCGATTAATCAAAATAATTATAGGAGTTGTGTGTACAGTCTGGCTCTTTTTTTTATCGATTGGCGGACTTTTTTATACGACTTTAGCAAATGAAGGATTTATGAATGAACAAATCAAACAAGCAAACTACATACAAAAGGTAACGAAAGAGATCAATGGTCGTGTCCAGAGCTATCACCAAGAAGCAAGAGTCACTCCAGAGGTGCTTGCCGACAGTATATCTGAGGAATTAGTCAAAAAGAATATCGAGCATTTTGTCAAAGAAACTTATCGTGACAAGCAACCAAGCTTGATCCAAGCAACGGAGTTGGAAGAACATATCAAAGAGACGATCCATACATATAAAACAGAACATGAGATCAATATTGAAGAAGGGATTGCGGGAGAAGAACTCGCTTTACATATGATCGGCGGGATCTTTGAACGAAGTGTCCAACCAAGTTATCTGCATCTTTTTATTCGAGGAATCAATGACCTGAGCCACCAGGTACTTCACTATGCTTGGGGCATTGTGAGTGTGAGCCTATTGATCTTAGCAGGATTCATTTATTTCAATCCAGGCTCTATCCGTTCACGTATCAAAAAATTTGCGTGTAGTCTGATGGGCGCTGGACTGATCAGTCTAGCATTTGCCACAACTTTATACTATGCGCAGATTTTGCAGACGGATGAGCAAATGGAGTCACTTCAAGGCTTGATGCGAACATATCTCACTAACTTTACCCTGAGTGTTTTATTGATCGGGGGAAGTGAGATTGTTGTGGGCGGCTTCGCATGGCTCCTTGCAAAAAGAGAAAACAAAAAAAGAACTGTCGGACAAAATCAAAAATAGCGAAAAAACAAAAGTCTTCCGCCTATTTCCATAGGTGGAGGACTTTTGTTTTAGGACTGAAGTCGCACAGAAAAGTGGACTCCTTTAGTGAACCTCAATCAAACATTTTTTTCGCTGCACGCATCAACGTAGGGATATCTTTGTCATAACGTGGTGTTTTCACCAAACGTGACATTGGAATACCTGCAAAATGGAATGCCGCAATTTCTCCTGAACGAACAGCACTTTGTTCGGTAAAGATCATTTGATAAGGCTGTTCCACGAACTCACCAGTAAAGGCAAGGTTTGTTGAATGTTTAGGAATGACTTTTGGTCGATCACTTTTCGCACGATTGTTAAATAAGGCAGAAGCATATGGCATGTAAACCGGAATATTATTGATGACGCTATCGTAGATTTCGGTTTCTTTTTCGCGAATGTTTACTGGACCAGGATCAACTTTTGAAAGCTGACCAAGCAATTCTTCCAACATTTCTTTTCCGTTCATTTTAATATACTCTTTGTCGACAAATTCACCACGTCGTCTTGGATATAAGAAGTAGCCCCAAATCACTGTTTCATTCGGTTTTTGTGAAGTGAAATGCGGTTGATGATGCACAACGATCGACATATTGACATCTTTTTGACCAAGTGGGGTAATCGGTGTCGTTGAAATAAATGAATTCAACGCATTACCTGGTTCTTGTGTCGTGATACGTGTGATCTCGTTTAGCAACACATGATTTTTTGTTGTCAACGTAAAGCTGACCCATTCACTTGCGTCACGATCTGCGAAAAATTTATCTGGATTACCTAAATTGTAGAATTTTTCACTGGCTTTTTTCCACAAACTAGAAGCAGCACCGTAATCCATATTTTCCTCTGCGGGTGTTTCGTAGTCGCCAAGTGTTGCTGAATCAGTGATCGAACCATTCGTAAATAATACGCCAGTATCTCCATCAACGATGACATGTTCTTCTTCTTGTGTTTTTGTATTGATCATTTTCAAGCCAGTCACAGTGATTTCATCTTGCATCGCTGTTTCTTTGAATTCCCAGTCAACGACACGACGATTCAAAATGATTTTACAACCTTGTTCTTTCAAATAATTGATCAGTGGCAACATGATGCTTTCGTATTGATTATAGCGTGTCCGATTGACCCCAACTAAATGCTCGATTTGAGTAAACTCATAAATCATTTGGTGCATATAGCGACGTAATTCTTGTGCAGAACTACGTGTTCGAAAAGCAAAAGTCGTTTCCCACATAAACCAGAAGTTTGTTTCAAAGAAATGAGGATCATCTTTGAAATACTCAGCGATCGTCACATTATCTAATTTTTCTTCTTCTGAATCAGGCATGGCGATTAGTTTCGTTAATAATACGCGATCTTTATTGTTGAAGCCCAATTTACCGCCATCAACGATTCCCTTGCCACCTTCCAACAAACGAGCTTTATCAAATGTCGGATGTTTGGCATCGAAATCTCGTGTATCTTCTTCGGCTGTCATGCCCGGTTCTGTGGCAGAAGGGATACGACTGAGTAGATCCATCAAATCGACATACGTACGGTAATTCAGCATACGTCCACCACGTGCAACGTAGCCTTTTTGATTTTCTAAGGGGTGATTTTTGTTCCAATATTCATCAGTAACTGTGTCAACAGGAGCGCCATCATTTGATCCATGGTCATCTAAGGAGTAGAAAGTGATTTGATCTCCACGCCATTTGCCTTCTTGGATCAAATAAACAGCTGCTGCCATATTCGCGATTCCTGCACCAATCATAATTGCTTTCTTTTTTTGCATCATGCGTTCCTCCAATATTTACCAATTCATTTTCAAAGCGATTTTTCTAGATTGATTCAAATTCATCATAAAGGTGACTATCATCTTCTAGTAAGCCTGTTTTTTTGCCAAGATAAACAGCACCTATAGCAACTAGTCCTAAGCCAATGCCTACTTTCAACCATTTCTTGCTCATAAAAAAACCTCCTTTTGGTTTGTGAACTATTTCTACTTCAAAGCATAGAACGTTTAGAAAAATAAGCCAAATGATAGGGTAAGTGAGCAACCAGAATTTTTGACAGTTCAGAGGAAGTGTCTGTTTTTTAGTGTATTTTGTAATAAATTCTTAACAAAGAGAAGTAAAAAAATTTTGGGAATGAGTTATAACGCGTTTTAATTCATGTGAATCAGAAAGGTGTGGAAAAGATGAAGAGTTTAAAGGTGAGAAAAATTGGGAACATTGTCGGTAGCATTTTACCAAAGGAACTTGGGTTATATGAGGGGGATATTTTGAGCTATACGAAAGAAGGTACAACATTGATAATTGATACAAAGGAAGTGATGAGAGAACAAGACCGTAAAGAAATAGAAAAAGCATTTGATGATTTCTCAAAAGGTTTGATAGTCTCCGAATCTGAAATGAAAGATACATTTAGTAAGTATGGTTGAGGTGAGTAGATGGTAGATACGATTGTGTATTCGGAGAGTTTTCGCCAGAGGTTAGAGCAGTTGATCAATGGATGGGGAAATGAATTATTTTTATCTAAAGAAAATATTCGACATTTTACAAGGATGATCGATCAATCAATAGAACTCACTAAAAATTTCCTTGAAATCCATGAATAAGTATCTATGTTATATCATTTTTATGAACGTACATATCATATACGAATCGAAAAAAATATGCATATGTTACCGAATAGTTAAAAAGAAACATCTTATTTTGATTGGTAATATTTGCTCAAACTGGACGAAACTCCGTACTCTTAGTAGGATAGGAGTAGAAGAAAAAGTGGGGTGTAAAGATGTTTAGTGAAACATTGGTCCATTTGTTGGAATGGGTGACTGCGATTTTGAATATTTTCTCGATTTTAGTCTTGTTGGTTGGTATTTTTTTAGTTTTTAAAAATTTGATAATGGAACGTCCATTGATCAAAGATTATGCGACGCGTAATCGGCGGAATGCGGATATTCGAAAGTTACTAGCTAGTTATATTTTGTTGAGTTTAGAAGTACTGATCGTGGCAGATCTTATTGAATCTGTCATTAAACCAACTTGGACAGACATTTTAAAATTAGCATTGATCATTATCATTCGCACGATCATCTCTTATTTTTTAAATTTAGAAATCGCGAGTCATGTATCGCATGAAAGAAGGAAAGTTTGATGGAAATCAGTTGGATGACACTTCTTTATCCATATCTTGAATGGTTGGTCTTGATTTTAGATATTTTTGCCATTGCGGTCTTATTATGGGGTGGTTTTCTTTCGATCAAAGATTTTTTGAAAGATTCCTTGAACCCGTCATTCAAACAAAATGAACGGATTCACCAAAATAACGGCATCAAAAAAATGCTGGGTGGGTATATCTTATTGAGTTTAGAGATATTGATCTCTGCTGGGATCATCGAGTCGATCATCAAACCGACATTACAAGATATTTTTCAGTTGGCCGCATTAGTCGTGATTCGTACGATCATCTCTTACTTCTTGAATAAAGAAATCGGTCCAGCGGATGTCTAAGTTTGCATAATCATCATAGGCAGAATGGGCAAATGATATTAGTGATCACGTCTCTTAAAATTGGATAAATAGTTTTTCAGAAAGTAACAATTATAAAAAAAGCTAGAAAAACCAAAATCTTGTAGGATGAATTTTTGGTTTTCTAGCTTTTTTTATGGAACTGTCTAGTTTTTCACACACTTTATACGACAGAATAAATGTGTGCAAGAGTTACTATTACGAAAGTATGCCTCCCTCATGAACTATTTTTTACAAGCAATATAATCGCTTGTTCCACTGTTTCGACTGAGATTGGAATAACATGTTCCATGGACAAGGCAACAGGGGTGTAGAGTGTACGTTCACACAACAGCCGGTTAGAAGAGGCTGCCACAAAATCGAGAGCTTCTTTACTTAATTGTTTATAAATCATTGGCTCAACGGAAATGTCACATGTCGTAACGGCCTCTAAAGCTTCGCGATAAATCAAGTATTTGATATCTGAGTTGGTCACGATCCGCACAGTTAATTTTTGTTTATCTAAGCGTAAAATACCAGTCAATTCAATAACGAATGACCGCAGACAATTTGGATTGATCTTTAATTGATAAGGAAGTGCATGGCTCCAATCACTAACGATCCGTTTTACTTCTTCAAATAACTCTCGTTGTTCATCGGTCAATAAATGAAATTTTTCAGGTAAGAACAATTGATAGTTTTTCCAAGCAGAACGCAAAATACGTATCAACGCACGCTCAAAAGCTTTGTTTCCAAGAAAAGGATGGTCAAAATGTTGTTCAAATCTTTGGATCAATTGTTTTGTCTCTGGATTATTTTCAATAAAGACCTGATGCAATTGGGCAAAATCCTCTTCGATTGCTTCATAAGAATCAAATCCATAATCACATAGATTGAAGAGTATCAGAATAAAATAAAATTCATTTGGTTGAAAAAATTGCTTAAACGGACTTTCTTCCCAAGCAGCAAGAACGAAATGATAAATCGGTCTCTTTTTGATTTCATCGATGAATGATTGATCGATTGATAGCGGGGCATCTTTTTGATAGAACAGACTGATCAGAAAGCCTGTTTGCAAAATCTCTTGGGTATCCCGATCATAGATTCGCCCACTTTTTTTAGTGACTGCTTGAATAAACTCTTGCGCTTGGACATCAAAGGAACAAGGAAGAGAGAGGTCAGGCAATGTGCCTGTCCGATAGCTCACATTTAGCAAAACCAAGCGTCTTTCGATGTCAGTAAAGTGAGGGGAAT
Source organism: Enterococcus mundtii (assembly GCF_002813755.1). Lineage (NCBI taxonomy): Bacteria > Bacillati > Bacillota > Bacilli > Lactobacillales > Enterococcaceae > Enterococcus > Enterococcus mundtii. Next base: position 75,961 of record NZ_CP018061.1, read on the forward strand.
GATGTTCAATGGCGATATCGCATGCTTGAAAGTAGTCTAACACTTGTTTCTTCAATGCGTAAGCTTTGCTGACTGAAACAAATTCGAGTTCGGTCAATTGGATATAATCTGGTTCATCCTCTAAGTAAAGAAGGCAAGTTTTTAAAAATAAAGACGGCCGAGAGAGTCGTTGCATCAATTGGAAGCGAGAAGTTGTTGGTGCGAAGTATAAAGAATAGGTTTCTTTTTCTTTTGATTGATAAATGATTTGGTCGCTCAATTCTCTACTTAATGATTTGATATCATTCAACAGAGTGGTTTGACAAACATGTAACAAAGTAGCTGTCGTTGGAAGATCGACTTCCTTATTTACATAAAACTGTCCACAAAGAAAGAGTTGGCGTAAGAGATTTTTCTCAAGATAATGTTCAATCATGGGGAATCCTCCCTATTTGTATAGTCATGCACAAGCACGTAGCTATTATGCCATGTTTTTTGTAGATACGCATCTATCACCCAATCTTTCTTAGCAAACAAAATGCTAAATTTACTTATTTTTGTTATTGTATCTGTTTTAATTAAAAAAATTGGGAACTGATTGATAAAAAGAACCAAATAGAAAAAAAAAATATGACTATTTTTCAACGAATAAGTACATTTGATTTCTTTTTTTTGTTCGTGACTTAAACGTTATAATCAATAAATTGAACCATTCTTAGTAGGAAGTTTAGTCACAACGTTCGTTTTTTTGAGCTAAAAATACAGAATAATCAGACTTTATTTTTTTTGTCTTCAAAGTAAGAAATATAAAGATATGTTATTAAAAAAATTTTTTTTAAATTTGAGCGTATAGTCAAACACGTAAACTGATCAAGCAACAACAGCCGGCTGAGTATTTCCTGTGATCAGGTAACAAGAGAGGAGAAATGAATCATGAAAGATATGGACATCAAAGCCGTCTTTATTGGCGACAAAGCAGAAAATGGCCAAGTGTATAGAATGTTATTGAATAAGATGTTGGATGAACATTTAGGTTGGCGTGAAAATTATTTACCAGCTGACCTTCCCGCAATCAGTGAAGCAGACAAATCAACAACGTCTTATCTTACGACTCGACAACATATGATGGAGGTCTTAGATGAAGTCAGTGAACGAATGCGTGCCGGTTCAATTCCTTGGCATTCAGCCGGACGTTATTGGGGACAAATGAATGCAGAAACATTGATGCCAGCTTTGTTGGCTTATCACTTTGCGATGCTTTGGAATCCTAATAACGTGGCATTGGAATCCTCAATGGCCACATCACAAATGGAAGCAGAAATCGGAGAAGACTTTGCGAAGCTGTTTAGTATGCCGAATGGTTGGGGACATCTGACAGCGGATGGTTCAATTGCGAATTTAGAAGGTCTATGGTATGCCCGTTGTATCAAATCGATTCCTTTAGCGGTCAAAGAAACTTATCCTGAAAAAGTGAAAGACCTATCGGACTGGGAATTACTTAATCTATCTGTAGAAGAAATCTTAGAAATGATCGAAACATTTACTGATGAAGAATTAGACAATGTCAAAGCTGCATCTTCACGAAGTGGGAAACACATCCAAGAATTGGGCAAATGGCTTGTTCCTCAAACCAAACACTATTCATGGATGAAAGCATTAGATATTTGTGGTGTCGGGTTGGATCAAATGATCGCGATCCCCGTTGATGACTGCTACCGAATGGATGTCCAAGTATTGGAAAAAACGATTCGTGAACTAGCTATCCAACATATCCCCATCCTAGGTGTAGTTGCTGTTGTAGGTACAACTGAAGAAGGACAAGTCGATCATGTCGATCAAATCGTTGAACTTAGAGAAAAATTGAAAGATGAAGGCATTTATTTCTACCTTCATGTGGATGCAGCTTATGGTGGCTATGCTCGTTGTTTGTTCATGAATGAAGCGTATGAATTTGTGCCTTACGCATCATTAGCAGAATTTTATGAAGAACATCATGTTTTCCATCATGAAGTGAAAATCGAACGAAGTGTTTATGAAGGATTCAAGGCAATCAGTGAAGCAGAATCAGTGACTGTTGATCCCCATAAGATGGGCTATGTACCTTATGCAGCAGGAGGAATCACGATCAAACACAAAAGTATGCGGAATATCATCTCTTATTTTGCACCTTATGTGTTTGAAAAATCCGTTAAAGCACCGGATATGTTAGGTGCCTATATTTTAGAAGGTTCAAAAGCTGGGGCAACGGCTGCGGCAGTTTGGACGGCACACCGAGTTCTGCCTTTGAATGTCACTGGCTATGGTCAATTGATTGGTGCATCGATCGAAGCCGCTCAACGTTTCCGAGAATTTCTTGATCAATTAAGCTTTACTGTCAATGGGAAAACAATCGAAGTCTATCCATTGAATCATCCAGATTTCAATATGGTCGATTGGGCATTCAAAGTCCAAGGTTGTACAGATTTAAAAGAAATCAACCGTTTGAATGAAGAAATGTTTGATGTCTCCTCTTATATGGAAGGTGATGTGTACGCAGAACGCTTTATCACTTCTCATACGACCTTCACGCAAGCGGATTATGGCGATTCTCCAGTAGCATTTGTTGAAAGCATGGGTGTTCCACAAGAAGAATGGCAAAAAGAACAACAAGTTACTTTGTTGCGAGCTGCGATCATGACCCCGTATTTAACCGATGACAACATCTTTGCTTATTACACCGAAGCCATCAAACACGCAATGGAAGAAAAACTAAGAGAAGTTCTTGCGTAGTTTTAGTGATAGAAAGAAGGATCGATCATGACAGACTCAAAATCTACCAAACAACTGTCAACGTTAACGTTTATTGGGATGACTTGCGCTTTAGTCGCAAGCGTCCGTAATATTCCTGATGTCGCTGCCACTGGTTGGACGATGTTGTTTTATATGTTAGTCGCTGTACTCTTTTATGCGTTTCCGATCTCTCTGATTTCAGGAGAGTTTGCAGGGATGTTTCCTCAAAAGGGAGGGCCAGAACTATGGGTCTCTCAATCCCTCGGTAGAAAATGGGGATTTGTCGTCTCTTGGCTTTTATGGGTTCAAATGTTTCCAGGAATGGTCATGGTTGCCTCAGCACTTGCCCCATTGTTTGGCAACATGGTCAATAACGTCCCATTGGGCTTGAATAGTAAATTCACATTACTCGTGATTTTAGTCGTTTATTGGATCATCACACTATTGAACTTAAAATTCGACATGGCAAAAATTGGCGGGAAAATCGGTGTCTGGTTGGGGTTGTATATCCCGTTGGCATTAATGCTCCTATTGGGTGTCGCAGCATGGATCAAGGTCGGTATCATGCCAAATGGAACATTAGGAAAATTTTCTTGGGATCTTTTAGTTCCCGATCCAAGTACTGCAAAATCATTCGTTTATTTTGCACCGATCATGTTCATTTTTACTGGAATCGAAATGTCTTCTGTTTATATCACTCGATTGGCACATCCAGTTAAAACTTATATACGCGGTATTTTCGCTGCGTTAGTCTTTTTATTTGTAGTAAACACGCTGAATGCGTTAGTCGTTGCCAATGTGGTACCAAAGGGTCAAATGGAGTTGAATAATATTGCCCAATCCATTTCGATCGATTGCCAAATTCTTGGCTTGCCACATATGATTGTGAACCTATTCAGCTTACTTGTATTTGTCGGTGTCGCTGTACAATTGTCTGCTTGGGCTTCTGGTCCAGCCAAAACTGTTACAGAAAGTGCAAGAAAAGGCGCGTATCCTCCTCGTTTCAATTTTTGGAAAACCAATGAATTTGATGTGTCAAAAGCGGTGATCTTGACACAATCTATTATCATTTCTGTGTTTGCCCTATTCTATTTATTGATTCCAGGAGTCAATCAAGCATTTTTGATGTTAGTAAATGCAACGACAGTGATTTATTGTATCGTCTATCTCATCATGGGTGTCGCATTCTTACGTTTTAGAAAAACAAATCCGGCTATCCCTCGTCCATTTCGAATTGGTAAAAAAGAGGGAAATGGGAATCTCGGTGCTTGGCTTGTTGTGTTAGTCTTATTTGCAGCAATCGTTTTTTCTGTCGGACTTACATTAAAAGCTGGTACGTGGATCAACTTTGTGGCTGTCGTATTGATCAGCGGCATTCTTTTTGTTGCCCCATTATGTATCGAAAAAATTAGAAAACCTTCTTGGGAACAAGAAATAAAAAACAAATTGAGTGAACAAAAATCAATGAAGCAATCGGAGTAAAGGGGAAAAATTTCGTTTGAAAAGCAAACCTAGAAACCTGGCTCATATTAAATCACACTAATTATTTCATGTTTGCCTGAAATAATCGACATAAGAAACCCTCCTTCTTACGTATAATAAGTATTATCAAATGAAATACAGGAGGGATTGCCGATGACATGGTACAAAGAAACTGCTGAACAAACAATGAATAAATTAAAGACGACCAAAGATGGTCTTTCAAATCAAGAACGTACCAGTCGTTTAGAAATACAAGGACGAAATGAAATAGAAGTGAAAAAGAAAGTCAGTCCGCTTCGGAAGTTTTTGAAGCATTTTACGGATTTGTTGATGATCATCCTGATGGTGGCTTCTGTCTTGAAGTTTTTAACGGGTGATTATATTGAAGGTAGTATTATTTTACTTGTAGTGATCATCAATAGTTTTGTTGGTTATTGGCAAGAAAGAAAAGCAGAAGAGTCACTCAATGGGCTAAAAAGTTTAATGAGTCAAGACGCAGTGGTTCTTTCTGAAGGCGTCAAGAAAAGTATCCCTGCCACTGAGATCGTGCAAGGGGATATAGTTAGTTTAACAGCTGGAGATGTCGTGCCTGCCGATATTCGTTTAGTCGAAACATATGGTTTGATGATCGAAGAAGCTGCGTTGACCGGTGAATCCGATGCGGTAGAGAAAATGAGTGAGCCGTTAGTCGATGAATTAGGCGCAGGAGATCAACTCAATATGGCTTTTTCAGGTACACTTGTCCAAGCTGGATCGGCGCTTGGTGTCGTCGTTGAAACAGGGAATACGACAGAGATTGGTAAAATCAATCAGGCATTACAATCAGTTCAACAACAAACGACCCCTTTGGTTCGCAAGATCCATCAGTTGAACAAGCAAATCTTCAGAGGAATCGTTTTTCTAAGTTTATTCTTGATTTTCTTTACCTCATTTAGGTATGGCTTAGAATGGAACTTTTTATTCTCAACGATCATTGCGTTGATCGTTTCTATGATCCCCGAAGGCTTGCCAGCGGTATTGACGATGATCCTCTCACTGGGGGTCAATGAAATGGCACAAGAACAAGCGATTATCAAAGGACTACCTTCCGTTGAAACACTTGGTTCAATGACGGTGATCTGTTCAGATAAAACGGGTACGTTGACTAAAAATGAAATGACTGTTGTGGAAACAATGACAGAAGATGAGACACGCTTACTTGAAATCATGAAAAATTGTCAAGAAGTGCAAACGAAAGATGATCAAGTAGTTGAAACGTTGAGTGGCAATCCAACTGAGCTGGCTTTATTACGATACACAGCTGAACAGAATCTTCCCCTAAAAACGGCGCTTGCTAAACTGCCATTTAGCTCAAGTTATAAATATATGGCAACATTGCATGAAGAACAGGACCATGCAGTAGTGTTTGTCAAAGGAGCGCCAGAAGTTTTATTATCGAAATCTTCTTTGTCACAATCAGAACAGCAACAATGGATCAACCAAGCATCACAACTAGCAAAAAAAGGCCAACGTGTATTAGGGTTCGCCTACAAGCAATTGCCTATTGAGCAAGAGTTAGACCATGCACAGTTGCAACAACTGACATTTGTTGGGATTGCAGGAATCATTGATCCACCAAAAGAGAGTGCGATCCAAGCGGTAAGAGAGTGTCAGCAAGCAGGGATCTCGGTGAAAATGATTACTGGTGACCATAAAGACACAGCCCAAGCAATTGCTGATCAAATCGGGTTGAAGCATACGAGTAATGTCCTTGAAGGAATCGATATCGATCGACTCTCTGATCAAGATTTAGCGAAGAGAGTGAGCAAAGTCGATGTCTTTGCTCGAACGACTCCGGAGCATAAATTAAGGATCGTAGAAGCTTTGCAGAAAAATGGTGAAATCGTTGGGATGACTGGTGATGGTGTCAATGATGCGCCAGCATTGAAACGAGCAGATGTAGGAATCGCTATGGGGATCAAAGGAAGTGAAGTCAGTAAACAAGCCGCAGATATGGTTTTAGGCGATGACAACTTCCATACGATCGCTAAAGCAGTCAAAGAAGGACGTCGGATTTTAGATAATTTACAAAAAACGATCAGCTTCTTCTTACCTACATCTTTAGCACAAGGTTTGGTGATCATCTGGGCATTACTTGCGAATCAGCCATTGCCTTTGACACCGATCCAAATCTTATGGGTCAATATGGTGACAACAATCACGTTATCCTATGCGTTAGGTTTTGAACAAGCAAGTAAAGACACGATGAGTCGGCCACCAAGAGATCCCAACCAAGGGATTTTGACTAAGTACAATGTTTTCCGGATTTTCTATGTGTCCCTCTTGATCATTATCCCAGCTTATTGGTTGGCAATGCAGTTTGAAGGTCAAGCATTACAACAAACTGTTCTTTTACAAAACATTGTTGCTGCCCAAGCCGTCTATATGATCAATTGTCGTGAGCAAGTCGATGCTTCATTGAATAAAGGCTTCTTCCAAAATAAATTCTTATTTATTTCATTAGGTATTTTATTTGTCCTCCAAACTGGAGTCATTTATCTACCCTTTGCGCAACAAGTCATTGAAACAACAAGTTTGAGCTTTGCTCAACATTTACCAATCCTTGCAAATGTACTTCTATTATTTACAATCGTAGAAGTTGAGAAACGAATCAGTAAAACATGGATCAAAAGAAAAGAAAGAGAAGCTTTTGCCGGTAACTGAGAATCGTCGATCGTTCAAGAGATAAAGGCAAAGCGGCAGTCTTCCCCTAGGTTACAGTAGAGGAAGGCTGTCGCTTTTTCTGTCTTATTACTCAGTGCTGAACGCTTCTTTCACAACCTGATAAATGGTGTTCAAGAAGCAACACTTCAATAATAAGCCAAAAAAATCAAAAATGAAAAAGCCATTTTCGATTTTCCTGTTTTATTACTCAGTGCTGAACGCTTCTTTCACAACCTTACAAATAACTTCTAAATGTGAGTTCGGTCAATTGGTCGAGCTCATTTTTTGTTGGTATGGTAGAGATGTAGATGATTGGTATCGGGACTTGGTCGAGGGGGGTGTTTGAGACGAACAAGTCGCTTTTATGGAACGTGATGTCAGAAAGTTGAGATAATTCTACTGGAATCAACTGAACTCGTTTCCCAAAGTAATCATTTAATTCTTGTTGCAAAAAGGCTTTCCAAGAGGGTTCGCCTTGAAAGAAGAAATACAGGTTCAATTTATTTGGACGAACGGATAAGATCGCTTGCTGGATCAAAAATGATAAGAGGCGTAGAAAGTATTCGTCTTCTTGGACAGGTAACTCTTGTTTCAGTTGCTCAAGTAATTCTTGTTTGAATGGGTACAACTGTGGATATTGTTGCTCATATTCTTCCAAGAAATAGTGATACTGCAAATTCAACTGCTCGATCAAGATAGGTGATTCATGATATTTCAACAATAACAAGATCAAGTTATCCGCAAGTTTTGTCTCGTTTAGTTTTTCTAAGTGCAAGGTATCAGCTAAATCCTGAACGAATTGTTTGATCTTGCCCGAAAAAGGATAACTTTGCAAGATATCTGCTACGGGTTCTTGGTATTGATTGTTGTAATTCCAACTTTCTAAAAAGCAAAAGAAAGCAAAAATCAATTCATCTTTTTGTAAATAAACGCCTTCTAATTCATAAAGCGTGGTCAATTCAGTCGCATACGTGGAGTAAAGAGTATCTTCAGGTTCAAAGAAAGAGTCCTCGATACGGCAGTTTGCCTTAACACGTATCGTGTTGATGAAAAACCAGCAAATGCCAAAAATCTCTTCTGTTTCAACAGAAAAAGGGGTTTGCTTCAAGCGTTTCAAAAAACGAAAGTAATGGGATTCATGGATGGAATAATCTTCAAAAAAATAATTATTATGAGTAAATGGCATCAAAAGACGATGATAAAACAAGCGGATCGCATTCTCAGAACCACTCATCGTACTTGTATATTTTGTCAGCTTGATCTGTAACCCATAACGAAGGAGTTGGCGATTGACTTTTCTTGTATGGCGTTTCAGCGTTTCGTAAGAAAGTCCATTGGCTGCTAAGAAATTGGTTGTGGAACATTCCTTTGTAAACAATAGTTCTTTGATCAATTGTACACTAACGGATTGCTTTAGAAACAATTCCCACAGATCATTGGCAAGTAGATTTTGTTGGTTGAGTAAACGAATCCCTGACTGATCACTATCGATCAACCAGCCATCAGGTAACTGTGAACGGATCACTTGTAAATCGGAAAAAATCGTACGTTCCGTTGTATTTGTTTCTTCAGCAAGCTCATTGACAGTGATTTTGGGATGGTTTAAAAGTAGTTCAATCAACGTGACTTGTCGTTGTAAATCTTTTTCAGTGATGATTTGATGCATGAGCGAGTACATCCAACATCCCTCCTTTTAAAACAAATTATAACACAATCCTTGACTTACATAAGCGGTTTCTTGTAGTTTTGGAGTAAGAGATAACAGCGTGGATTTATTGAAAGGAATGAATTGTAATGACAACAAAAAACGAAAAATACAAACGTTTATTAGCGATCGCAGAAGCCGGTCTCTTCTATGGCAAAGATCCATTTGACGAAGAACGTTACCAAGAATTGAAAGCGATCGCTTTATCATTATTAAGTAATGGCGACAAGGAAATCGAAGAACGCCTTGAATTTATTTTAGAACAAAATGAAGGGTATCCAACACCCAAAGTCGATGTACGTGCCTTTATCAAACAAGAGGATAAAGTACTGTTAGTGGAAGACAGCCATACAAAAGAATGGGCATTACCGGGTGGTTTTGCGGAAATCGGCTATTCACCAAAGGAAAATATCGAAAAAGAGGTGAAAGAAGAAACTGGGCTAACAGTGACGGTGGATCAACTACTGGCGATTTTTGATACCAATACCCGAAAAGATATTCCACAAGCCTTTCAATACTATAAAGTCATTTTTGGATGTTCGATCATCGGAGGTTCTTTTATCACAAATAATGAAACTTCAAACAGCGCCTTTTTTGCATTGGACGATTTACCTACTCTTTCCCAAAAACGGACGACAGAAGAACAGCTTGCGATCTTAGCGACAGGTCATTTGCCTTATTTTGACTGATCAATATATTTTTGTTGCATTTGCAACAAAAATCAGTACAATAAAAGTACAACTAAAGGAGAGAAGAGATGGCTGAGATCATAAGAGAAATCGGCGCGATAGCACGAGCGTTAGATTCGATCAGTAATATTGAGTTCAAGGAAGTCGCTTTGACGAGGGGGCAATACCTGTATCTCGTTCGGATTTGTGAAAATCCAGGCATCATTCAAGAAAAAATAGCCGAAATGCTTAAAGTCGATCGAACGACAACTGCCCGTGCGCTGAAAAAGCTGGAAAGTAATGGCTTGATTCGACGTGTAACGGACGAACAGAACAAGAAAAATAAAAGGTGTTATCCAACAGCCCAAGGAGAAGAACTTTATCCGATGATCATCCGAGAACACCATCATTCTACGAAAGTCGCTTTAGCTGGCTTGTCTGAAGAAGAAATCCAACAGTTGGAAAGATTATTGACACACGTAAGGAAAAATATCAGCGAAGACTGGAATTTTGTAAAAAAGGGCAATAAACGCCTGTATTGAAAGGAATGTTGGAGTGGGAAAGGTAGAAATCAGACCGATTGTGGGAAGTGAAGTAGAACGCCTTCAAGCAATCAGCATTGAAACATACACAGATACTTTTGGCGAATATAACACGCAGGCAGATATGGATGCATATCTTTCGCAAGCGTATGATTTGCAGCGATTGACAAAAGAACTGATCCAGCCAGAATCAGCTTTTTTCTGGGCGCTAGATCATGGCGAAATTGCGGGTTATCTAAAACTGAACATAGGAAAAGCACAATCCGAGGAAATGCCTGAGGATCATCTAGAAATCGAACGGATCTATATTCGACCACCCTATAAGAAAAAAGGGATCGGCACTCACTTGATGAACTGGGCGTTGGCTCAAGCGAAAGCACAGGGAAAAACAGCTGTGTGGTTAGGTGTGTGGGAACATAATGATCCAGCCCAAGCTTTTTACCGTAAGCATGGTTTCATACGCCAAGGACAACATGTGTTTTATATGGGAGACGATGCACAGATCGATCATATTTTAGTCAAAAAAATTAACGAGGTGTAACGAATGAAAAAATTTGTAGCAGATCCATCATTTTGGGAAGTGTTCCCAGAAGCAAAAATCGAGATCTTAACGGTAGAAGGGATCAATAACGAAGTCGTTGAAGAAAACAAAGCAGATTATTATGACAAATTGAATCGTGCTGCTAAAGAAGCAAGAAATTATTTAACAGAAGAACCTTTTAGTCAAAATGAAGTGATTGCACAATGGCGTCAAGCGTTTACCCAGTTCAAGACCAAAAAAGGCGCACGTTCATCGATCGAGGCACTACTAAAAAGAGCCAGTCAAGGTCGCGAATTTTTCCCGATCAGTCCGTTAGTGGATATCTATAATAGTATCTCTTTGCGCTTTGGCGTACCCTGTGGCGGAGAAGATCTTGACACGATCGTTGGGGATCTTCATTTGGGTAAAGCCCAAGGTGGAGAAAATTTCTTGCCATTAGGCGCAGAAGCAGATGCCCCCGCATTAACAGAAGAAATCATTTATTATGATAAAGAAGGCGCAGTTTGTCGCTGCTTTAACTGGCGTGAAGCGCAACGGACCATGTTAACAGAAAAAACGACGAACGCTGTATTGGTGATCGAGGCAGTCAACGCACAACAAGCAGAAGTTGCCGGAAAAGCAATGACTGCTTTACAAGAAGACATTGAACGAACATTTGGTGTAACGAGTACTAGACAAACAGTGACGAAAGAACAACCAGAAATCACTTTGTGACCGGACACGTAGGAAATAACCAAAACGATGGAGTCACTCGTAATCTTCAAACAAAGCAAACTTGAAGATTGCGGGTGATTTGTCTTTTGATCGCTTAACACGAAAATAAGCAACCTTCGCTCAATCATCTTGTGCTTAATAGCAGTGACTTCCACTAAGTGTGTTTCCGCTTTCGTGCTATAATGAAAACAAGCTTTTATTTAGAGGAGGCGTTGTCAAATGATCCATAAATCTCGTGTCATGCTATACGTCGAAGATGTCGCGTTAGTCAGTCGGTTTTTCGTTGAGCAATTGAAGGCAGAAATAGTAGAAACGTTGGAATTGCCAGAGGAATATCAAAGCATTGTCTTGCGTATGTCGCAAGAATTGGAGTTGGCTATTTTTCCTCGGACATTCGTTGAACGATTTTCACCAGAAGTGTTAGGACCACCACCGTCTATGATTTTCTTTACAGATAAGTTTGACGAACTTTACGAACAAATCGAAACAGCTGGTGAAATTTTGGAGAACAATGGCTTGTTGACGTTTAACTTTTCCGATCCTGAAGGAAATTTTTTTGTGATGGCAAAATTAGAATCGACAGAAAAAGTAGATGAAAGGGAGACAGAAGATGAAAATCTCGATCACTGAAACACTTGAAGATTATTTCAAAAAGCAACGGATGAAAAAGAGTGATAAATTGAGAATGAAGAATTTGAAATCTGGGAAAAATCCTGCCAAAGGATGGAATAAAATGGTCGATACAGGCTTCGGTGGTTTAAATTCATTAGATTATCGTGGAAAAGGGAGTAATTTACCGATCAGCCAAATCGACAATCAGCAATTTCGTGCGGAAGAACAAAAGCGAATCGGTAAAGAAACCCATAGATAGAAGCTTCTTCAACTATTGTGTACTTAGTTTTATTTATTAGTAATCGACATACTCTTCTCTAAATGAAAGCGGAATAGGTAAATAGTAATGTTCGGATTTTTGATTAAATCCGAATTTTTTGTTTACTTATTTCTATATTTGGGATAATATTAAACACGTTGTTTTATTAATAAATCTAATATAGTAAGAACTTTTTTATAAATGTTCGGTTTTAGGGGGATGAACGATGAAGGAAAAGATACTTTCCTACTTCGAGATTGACGCACTGAATACGACGGTGAAACGTGAGATACTGGCTGGGTTTACGACATTTATCTCTATGGCATATATCTTATTTGTCAATCCAACAGTACTTGGTGCTTCGGGGATGGATGAAGGGGCAGTGTTTACTGCGACAGCATTAGCCAGTGCCATTGGCTGTATTTTGATGGGGGTCGTTGCACGCTACCCAATTGGAACAGCGCCTGCGCTAGGAATCAATGCCTTTTTTGCTTACTCAGTCTGTTTAGGTATGGGAATTCCATGGGAAACAGCATTGGCAGGAGTGTTCGTCGCTTCGTTGATTTTTATTTTGATCACCATTTTTAAATTACGTGAGATGATCATTGATGCCATTCCAACAGACTTGAAGTTTGCGATTTCTGGCGGGATAGGTTTGTTTATTGCCTTTCTAGGCTTGAGTGAAGGTGGCTTGATCGTAGCAAATGAATCAACTCTTGTTGGATTAGGTTCATTGAGTGTCGGTTCCACTTGGTTGACGATTTTTGGTTTAGTCATTACCGCGGTATTGTTAGTTCGTCGCGTACCAGGAGGGATTTTTATCGGGATGGTAGCAACCACGCTTCTAGGACTAGTCACTGGACTGATCCCTATGCCTTCACAGCTTGTTGCGGCAGCACCTAGCTTGAAACCGACTTTTTTAGTTGCATTGAAACACGTCGGTGATATCAATAGCTTACAAATGTGGGTAGTCGTTTTGACGTTCTTGTTAGTGACATTCTTTGATACAGCTGGAACATTGGTTGGCCTAGCAAACCAAGCTGGTTTCATGCAAGATAACAAAATGCCACGTGTTGGGAAAGCATTAGCTTCGGATTCTACTGCGATGTTAGCTGGTTCATTGTTAGGTACATCGCCAGTTGGGGCTTTTGTTGAGTCATCCGCAGGGATCGCCGTTGGTGGACGATCTGGACTAACTGCAATCACAACAGGGATTTTATTCTTGTTCGGATTATTTTTCTCACCATTATTATCAGTCGTGACTTCTCAAGTGACTGCACCTGCGCTGATTTTAGTTGGTGTGTTGATGGCCCAATCATTACGTCAGATCGAATGGGGAAAAATGGAGATTGCGATTCCTGCTTTCTTGATCTTGATCGGTATGCCGTTGACTTATAGTATCTCAGATGGGATTGCACTAGGATTCATCTTTTATCCAATCACCATGCTAGCAGCAAAACGTGGCAAAGAAGTCTCACCGATCATGTACGCGCTATTCTTTGTCTTTATAGGATTCATGTGGATCTTGAATGTTTGATTGATTTAGGTAGAACTTGAGTGTTCATTCGCTTTTAAAAGAGTGTGGAACAGTCCAGTCGTCCTTTCTCGAAAATAAAAAACGAGTCTGATTTTGATGTTTTTTTGTCAAAATTGGACTCGTTTTTTGTCTCACATCTGATCAATGAAGCGTTGAGCCCGGTATTGAGTAAAGAGTTAGAAGAAGTCCGTGTCATGGTCAAGAAAACCTATGGACAGTTCCATGAGATCAATTCCTACTTCTTACAAAAGCATGCGCAGACACTTCGCTTTTCAGCAGTGACCTTTGAAGATGTGGCCGTCAGTTTTACGTTATACATGGATATGTTATTTCATTATTATCAACCAGTCAAACAGGTTTTGTTTTTACTGGAGGGGAATTATTTGGTGGTACAATCGATTCGCCTGCAAGCCCAAGAACTTTTGAGTGACCATTACAATTTACTCTTTCTTCCGCTAAAGGAATTGACGCAAGAACGCTTGAATGATGCACAGATTGATTTAATTGTCACAAACTATCGGCCGTACCTTTTGGATTACGCGCTGGAAACTGAGTATATTTTAATGAATAGTATTACTACGGTGCAAGACTGGACACGGGTCAAACACCAGTTGAATCCATTGATCGATCGGATCGTTTTTTAAAAGAAAGAAGGAAAAAGAACTATGGCGGTATTTACTACCCAAGAAGCCTATCTTCAAGGGTTTCAAAGTACTTTGGAAGAAGTAGAGAAACGAGAAAGCCAAGTCCTGAAGGACTATATACAGAGCCAAATGAACCAATTGGAGAAGTTAGTATCACAAGTTTCTCAAGAAAATTTCTGGAAAGTCTTACCCGAAATCTTAGGGATCGATGCGAAGCTAGGCATCTTCTCAGAATTGATTGTCTTTGATGATTTTTCGAATGAGTATATTGTTCGAATGGTTGAAACAGATTATCGTACCTATTTCAAAGAATTATGTGGGTTTAATCTTAGCATGGAGCCGAAACATTCCATGATTTTCAATGTTTTATGATTATCCGCTCGCTGACAATCTTAATCGATATGAAGAAAAATTAGCAGGATAATCATTATCTAAGAAACGAATTCTTTTTCAGAATCGATAATGCATACTAAACAAACATTTAGTTGAACATGTAATTTATAGTTTTTTGTTGAGATATTTTATGGGTTCAGAAACTTATAAGTTTAGGGCCATTTAATTTTAGTCAGGGTGCAATCTCTTTAATGTATCTTTTCAAAGGTTCTTGTTTTTGATTAAAAAAGCGCGATAGTATTAAGACTATGATTTTTTAATAATAACATAATTATTATCATGGTTCCTTTACTTGCGGTATTGGCCAGGCGTTGTTCCCAAATATTTTTTGAATACTTTCCCAAAATATTCTGGTGTGGAAAAACCACACGAGCTTGAAATATCTTTTATTGTTCGGCTCGTACTTGTTAATAGCATTGTTGCCATTGATAAACGATAGCTGGTCGTATACTCCATAGGTGTTTTTTTTAGAAACTTTTTGAAGCAGCGAAAACATTCAGTTCTACTAATTCCTGAATGTTTGGCAATTTCTTCGACCGTGATACATTTTCCGTAATTTGAGTGGATAAATGTTAACATTGCCTTCATATATTGTGTTTGAATCGATTCTTCGCAAAACATAGTTTTTTCTGTGAGATGATTCATTTTTGATGTCAAAAGACGCCATATTCTAGAAACTAATTCAATACAATATAATTCAAAACCTGTTTCAGTACCAGTTAATCCACAAATTTCTATGATGCTTTCAGTTATTGATATATCAATCGATTCTTCAGTATTTAAATATATGAATGGAAAATGGGAATCGAACACTTTGCTTATATTATTAAAGTAAAAATTATCGAAGATTGTTAATTCAAAAAAACTAATGGGAAATACTAGACCTGCGAGTATAGTTCCTTCTTGCAATGCTCTAACACTATGTAATTTACCAGAAGGAACATAGATTCCTTCCCCATGATGTAAAGTGACGGTTGTTGTGTTTTTTTCACTAGAGAAAATAATATATTCAACACTTCCTTTTAAAACAACTGAAAACTCCACTTCTTCATGCCAATGACATTCCCATGTTCTATTAAAATAGTCATCAAAATGATCTACACATGTTGTCACAGGGATATATTGATTTCTATGGGAAATTCTTTCTCTTAAATCGTTTTGTAATTCTAGCATTTTCACTTCCATTTAAAACCTACTCCTAAATTAAATTATTGTTGAAAAGAAATAATTGGTACTATTTTACCATATAAACATCTGATTTTATCTTATTTTAATTGCATTGTGGATGTATAATGCCTTAGTCGGATAAAAAAGTATTCATTTTTGTGAAATACTAAAATTTATTTTTTTGAATGAATATGAACTAGTTGATTTAATATTTAGAAAAAGGAGAAATTGGTAAAATGAATAATAAGGAAAAATATCATGATTTACTAAATAGCGGAGAAATATATGACAGTGTAGATAGTGAATTAATTGAATATCAGGGAGAACTTGTGAAAAAAATAAGTGAGTTTAATCATACTTCAGAAACACCTGAAGGACATAAAAAGAGAGAAAAGATATTGAGAGAAGTGCTTGGAACATATAATGAAGGGTTATACATTATTCCTCCAATTTTTGCAAACTGTGGATTGAGGAATGTACATGTTGGTACAGACGTAGTTATTAATTTTAATGCGAATTTTGTAGACGATGGTGATATTTTTATTGGTGATGATTGTATGATTGGTCCTAATGTTTCTATAGCAACTGCAGTCCATCCTGTTTCCCCGAAGTTAAGAAAACACAAGCTCCAGTTTAACAAGCCAGTTCATATTGGCAATAATGTTTGGATCGGTGCTGCAGCGACTATTCTTCCTGGTGTAACAATCGGGGACAACTCGATTGTAGGAGCAGGAAGTGTTGTAACACGTGATGTAGAACCAGATAGCATTGTTGTTGGATCTCCCGCAAAATTGTTAAGGAAGATAAATGCTGAGGATGATATATTCTATGATGGCAGCAAAAAAATTCCTAAAGAAATCCTAGATAAATATCTATAGTGCTTATAGTTGAAAATTGATCAGTCACAGGGAATAAAACGATTGGAGGAAAGATTATGAAGAACAACGATAATGATGATATTAGGATAATAAATGCTTCTGAGAATAATTTGAAACATGTAGATATCACTATACCAAAAAATAAATTAGTAGTTTTTGCAGGTGTCTCAGGCTCTGGAAAAAGTTCTTTAGTTTTTGATACGATAGCAAAAGAAAGTAGTCGCCAATGGCAGGCTGCCTATCCTTTGTATGTTCGTAATAAAATGAAAAATTATGAAAGACCGAATGTTGAAGGGATATATAATCTAACTCCCTCAATAGTTGTAGATCAAAAATCTTTAGGACATAATGGTCGATCGACCGTAGGAACAGCTGTAGATGCTTCTCCATTATTAAGACTACTATTTTCGCGTGTAGGAAATCCAAGCGCAGGAGGGTCTATGGCATACTCCACCAATCATCCTGCAGGGGCATGTCCTAAATGTTCTGGTATAGGTAAAGAATTGGATATAAACGTTGAAAGTTTGTTTGACAAAACAAAAAGTTTGCATGAAGGGGCAATACGATTCAGTCAGTTTTCTTCAGGATGGCAAAGCCACTTATATCAAAATAATCCTCTATTAGATCCTGACAAATTGGTGAAATTTTTTTCAAAAGAAGAGTTGGATATATTATACTATGGATCAAATGATCCTATCAAAATTGAAATACGATCTAATAATTCTGGACGAATCGACAAAGTTGATTATGAGGGTGTAGTCCCTCGCTTTCAAAGGCTTTATGTAAATAGGGATATTTCAAAATTGAAGAAAAACTTGCAGATAGAAATTGCTGAACATGTTTATGAAAAGACATGCTCAGTTTGTAATGGGACGGGATTAAATCCTAATGCGCTGGTATCTAAAATTAATGGGTATAATATAATTGATTTTATGAATGTGACGGTTTCAGAATTATTGCCTTTAATGAAAAAAATTGAGAATCCTATAGGAACTTCAATCGTTCAACAACTTATTCCTACGTTGACTCAAATGATTGACGTTGGGATAGGCTATCTTTCATTATCAAGAAGGACTAATACATTGTCTGGGGGGGAATTACAACGAATAAAAATTGTTCGTAATTTTGGAAGTAGCTTGAATAATATAACGTATATATTTGATGAGCCAACAGCAGGACTACACCCATTTGACGCAGAAAAGATTGGGAATTTACTTGTTGATCTTAGAGATAAAAAAAATAATGTCCTTGTAGTCGAACATAGTCAACAGATGCTAGCTCTTGCTGATCATATTGTTCAATTAGGACCAGAGGCAGGTATAAACGGAGGGCAAGTTGTGTTCGAAGGGGATCTGCTGAGTTTAAAAAAATCGAATACCTCCGTAGGAAGTGCTCTTCGACAAACAATAGAACTGAATGAAAATCCGTTACCATGGAGTACAGGATATGAAATTTTAAATGCAAGTCAAAATAACTTGAAAAATATAGATGTCACTATTCCTAAAGAAATAATGACTGCAATAACAGGTGTCGCCGGTTCGGGCAAGTCTTCTTTGATACGACAAGAATTTGTTAAACGCTATCCTGAGGCAATAGTGATTGATCAAAAACCCATTGGAACCTCTATTCGTTCCACTCCGGCAACATATACTGGTGTGATGGACGAAATAAGAAATCTATTTGCAAAAAAAATCACGTTTCAGCAAGTTGGTTCAGCTTCAACTCTAAAGGGGCTTGTCAAATATGTAAGGGAAAAGGAACGATTTCTTACGATATGGCATTTGCTGATTCGGTCACTGTAGTGTGTGAAGAATGCAAGGGCAATCGTTATAATAGCAAAGCGTTGAATTACAAATTTAATGGTAAAAGTATTGTTGAAGTGATGGATTTGACAATTATAGAAGCAATATCTTTCTTTCAATCAGAAAAGATAAACGATTTGCTCAATAGCTTACTTAATGTAGGACTTGGCTATTTAACGTTAGGTCAACCTACTAGTACATTATCTGGAGGAGAAGTTCAAAGAGTAAAACTTGCTAGTGAACTTCATAAAAAAGGAAACATTTACGTATTAGATGAACCCAGCACGGGTTTACATCATAAAGATATACAAAAACTGCTCAGCTTATTAAGAAAATTAGTGAATCAAAATAATACAGTTATTCTTGTCGAACATAGACTAGAGTTGATAGCTGCGTGTGACTGGATAATTGACCTAGGGCCTGGTGGAGGAAACGAAGGCGGAAACATTCTCTTCAGTGGAATTCCTACCGATATTGTAGATTGCCATGAGTCAAAAACTGGCAGGTATCTAAAAAAAGAAATATTAATTTAAAAAGACCGTACATGATACCCTTTGAAATTTTACCAAAAATAGGGACCGAAAACCTGTAGTTTTTGGTTCTTATTTTTTTGTAATGTTAGTTTCTTACTAATGATTAAGCGGATTATAAACACATAGTTTTTTTCGATATCAATTCTGTTATAAATAGATATTCAGGAAAAAAGTCTATTAAGTAATTTCGTGTATTTACCTTTTAGGAGGTCGGGACAGAAGTGTTCAGCCTTATTTCCGAAGAGGTTACTTCTGTTCTCGCCGTTTATTCGGTTTTAGTTGGTGGGAGAGAACTAATGTCCCACTCTCTTTTTGATTCTCCATTCCACAGCTCTTTCAGTAACCCAAATAATTAGGTCAGAAAGTCCCATTTATAGAGGTCAACAGAGTATACCCTGTTAGTTTTTAATTAAAATTTTCCCCTCTTTAATTTGTATAGAATGCTAGAACTTATAAGGATGATTCTTTATAAGTTCTTTTTTTGTTTAAAAATTTAACAATATGAAATAAATGTACACTCGGTTCGTTTTTGTAAACCTCAAGGGAATCTAATTTTGTTAAATTATTAATTGTTCTGAGGCGTTGGTTTATTTGAAACGGAGGCGAACGATGAAAAGGAAAACTTTAATAGTAGTGATTCTGGCGGTATTAAGTATTCCAGCCAATATAAGTTATGCGGTTGAAAATGAAGTTTTATTTGAAGATACAATTGATAGTGAAGTACTTGATGAAATACAAGATGATCAATTAGAGGATATTGAATCATCTATGGAGATAGACGCTGAATCAGGGTTAGAGGAATCTTCGGAGGAAGTAAAAGAGTCTGATGAGCCGACAGTTTCTGAATCAGTAGATCAAGAAGAAGTAAAAGAAAGTTCAATAGAAGTTACAAAGACACAAAATAAAGAAGCAGAGGTAATTGCTTCAGGTCAAAATGGAACTGGATTTACTTGGACTCTGTACGAAGATGGGGTACTTGTCTGTGGGGGAGGAACATGGTCAGGATCTTTTTCTGCATGGTACTCTTGGCGAAGTCAAATAACTAAAGTCATTATTACTGACGAAATAGATCCGCCCAACAATAGTGACGGATTTAGTACGATGTTTTATAACTGTAGCAATTTAATAGCAGTCGAAGGATTGGAAAAATTAAAAACAGGGAATGCAAAGTCTTTTGCTTATATGTTTTATAACTGTGAAAGCTTAGAAACAATAGATGTATCAAGTTTTGATACTAGTAGTTCAACAAGTTTTGCTTATATGTTTTATAACTGTGAAAGCTTAGAAATGATAGATGTATCAAGTTTCGATACTAGTAGTTCAACAAGTTTTGCTTATATGTTTTATAACTGTAAAAGCTTAGAAACAATAGATGTATCAATTTTTGATACTAGCAGTTCAACAAATTTTGCTTCAATGTTTGCTTTATGTAGAAATGTTAAAGAATTGGATGTAGCTAATTTTGATGTAAGTAAAGCAATAGATTTATCAGGAATATTTCAAGGTTGTAGATCTATAAGTTCAATCGATGTAAGCAAATTTAATACTGAAAATACCACTAATTTTAGGTCAATGTTTGTAGGTTACACAGGTGAAAAACTAAATGTTTCGAACTTTAATACTGAAAAAGCAACTGATATGAGTTTTATGTTTCAAAATGTATCTAATATTACTGAATTAGATGTGTCAAACTTTCAAACGAAAAACGTACTGAATATGGAGTATATGTTTTCAGGAATGACAAGTTTAAAAAAATTGAACTTAAAAGGATTTGATGTTTCAAATGTAGAAAAAATTTCTGCGTGCTTTTCTGGATTAGCTAGCATTGAAAGATTAGATCTATCTCATTTTGTGACAAACAATTTGCGAGAAGCAGAGTATGTATTTAGAAATATGACGAATTTAAAAGAATTAAATATTGATAATTGGATTATACCGTCTAATGTTTCAGTTTATAAATTCTTTGAAGGTACCTTATCTACCAAAATTACGATTGGTTCTAGAGTAACATTAAATACCCTTATGTATATGCCCGATCTTAGTAGAGGATACGTATGGGCAGACACAAATGATGAAATAATAGATAGTGATCAATTAGTTGCTTTTCATAATAAAAATGGAGTAAGCAACACCTATCGAATCGAAGAGTTGCATACCTTGACATTTGATACGATAGGAGGGTCAGAAGTTGATAGTCAAAGAAGTATTATCGGTAAAAATTGGATTGTTCCTGATATACCAGAAAAGAAGGGATATATATTTGACTATTGGTCGACAGACAAAGATGGAGAAAATCCATATGATTTCAAAACTCCTATCTCCAGCTCACTCATATTGTATGCACAATATACTCCAGCCTATACCGTGAGCATACCAGCAACTATAAATCTAAACGAAACTAATCAATTAAAGGTAGTTGCGGAAAATTATGTGGAAGCAAAGACTTTGATCATTTCAACAGATGAAAAAGTGTCATTAAGAAATATACACGATAGTACACGGATACTTGAGAAGGAGATTACTAAAGAAAAAGAATATCCTGAATCAACTAATGTATTAGAAGTAGCAGGTATAAAAAAGGAAGAAAATACTTTATACATTCAGCAAGCTGAAGAAAAAGAATTAGCAGGAACCTACGAAGGGATTTTAAATTTCACCATAGATTTTTATTAGGAGTAAGTACATGAATGAAACTAAAAAAATACTTTATACATTTTGTTTGGTTGTTATTTGTAATCTGATTGCATTAATTATAGGGATTCAGATAAGGAAAGTGGGGTTATAGAATTGTAAT
Source organism: Enterococcus mundtii (assembly GCF_002813755.1). Lineage (NCBI taxonomy): Bacteria > Bacillati > Bacillota > Bacilli > Lactobacillales > Enterococcaceae > Enterococcus > Enterococcus mundtii. Next base: position 97,683 of record NZ_CP018061.1, read on the forward strand.
AGAGGTAAAAAACTATAATAGAACGAAAATCAAATCAGAAAAAAAGGAGAATATTTATGATTAAAAAAATTATTACAGGATTTACAGTGCTAGCGTCTTTAAGTCTATTTAGTGGCATCGTACAAGCAGATGACCAAACTGAAGTGGAATACGAGGTTGGAAGTGAGTATGTTATTTCAATACCTTCTAAGGTTGTTTTAGATAATTTTGGATCTGTGCCATTAACAATCAACTCTGTTTCTCACAATTTGAGTCCAATGAAATTAGTTTCAATTTCGTTAACTGATGGTTTAATTGATGCAGGAGAAATTGAACTTAAAAGATTCATTGATCCTACAACAACTATAAATGCTTATGTTACTTTAGATGGAAATGCACTACCAGTTAATAATACTCTAAGAACTTATGACTATACAGCAGGACAAACAGAAGAACTGGCTAGGTTAGAACTAGGTATTCTTGGTTCGCTAAATACATTTAAAGCTGGTACTTATTCTACTACATTAACATTTACATCTGAGATGACTGACAAAGTGATTGGTTAATCAAGAAATATATTTGGAATGTAACGTGGGGGGGATATTTAGATGCGGGCAATCAAGTTTGTTTTGTACTTATGATGCAGACAATTAAAAACTAGCTGTGGTTACTTTATATGGAAATAAAATGTTCAATGTATCTAAAGATTAAAAATTGTATGTTTCTTGATGTTCGAAAAAGTCCAACGGGGTATACCCTGTTGGACTTTCTATTTCGCTTTTAAACACTTAAATTAGAAAATGACATCGAAGTTGAGCAAGAAAAATAAAAGATAAGGATCAAAAAACTTAAATATTTTTGATCCTTACCTTTTATTTTTTTTTGAGCACTAATTATTTTCTCCCATTCATTCTGATGAATCAATGATTTCATTTGTTTTTTTTGGTTATTTTCTAGATATGCATAACGAGGTGAAAATTGTGATTTTTAATATTGTATAAAATATTATAAGATAATAAATATAAAGAAGGTTGAAAGATAAGCCTTTTTTGTTCACTAAAACTTATTAAAAACCATCATTTTTTGGAATAACGAAATACTTATATGTGCTAAGTTAACGAAACCCCAATTTAACAACATTACTTTAGACATCTGACAAGTCCGGATGTCTATTTTTGCTGTACACCCAAAAACGATAGTTTTTGAGATAGATTTTAAAGGAGGAGGGAAGATGCGAAAAACTATTGGTCTTATGATTGGTCTAATATCCCTAATAATAGCGATACAATTTCCGACGCAGGTTTATGGTACACAGGTCCAATCCGTCGAGTCAGAAGGATCCATTGGATTTACAGGAACTTATGAACCGATCGGACCACCAGATCCACCTCCCAGCACCAGTCCACAAAAGCCGGGAGGAACTTTGCCGAAAACCAATATGATCGGTAGTTCACTCGGACTATGGATTGGCAGTTTGTTAGTGGCAGGTGTTTTATTAGTCGTAGGGAAGAAAAAAAGAAAAGCAACACAAAAAAATTAATTAAAAGAAAGCAGGAATTTAAGCATGAAATTTATTCGTTTAGCAACGGTAGCCGCATTATCAACCACGATTTTCGCAGGAGGCGTACAAGTCTTTGCTGAAGATACAGGACAAGATTCAAAAGAAGTACGTAAAACAACGACGTCCGGTCAGGTCACCTTCACTCCAAATATTGAAGACACAATAGTAGAACCTGATCCTGAAGGGCCAGAAGTGACGATCCCACCAATTCCTGGTACAGGACCACTAACGATTGCAACAGTTCCAACAATGAACTTTGGGACTAAAGTTATCTCAACTACTGATGAACATTACAACATGATTGCGGAAATGCAACAGAAAGTCGGAACAACAGGCGAAGAAAATATGATTCCTTATATTAGTATGGCACAAGTTCAAGACACCCGCGGTACCAATGAAGGATGGGAACTGAGCGTGAGTTTAAGTGAATTTCAAGCAGAAACTGATACTCTAAATCGTGTGTTAAAAGGCGCCCAAATCACGTTATTCGATCCTTCTCTTCGTTACAGTGTGAATGATGCAGATCAGGAACCAACGATTCACGCAAGTGGTTTAGAGTTGATTCCAAATGAAGATGCCGTGCCGATCATGACGGCTGCTAACCGAAAGGGTGGTGGAACTTCTTCCGTTGTTTGGGGAGATCATGATACGCTCGCAAAACAAGTTGAAGATGGAGTAGATGTCGTCGAAAATAAGGCGATCCAATTGTTTGTTCCTGGCTCGACTGCCAAAGATGCAGTAACGTATACCTCTACATTGACATGGGAATTAGAACTAACACCAGATAATGAGGCACCTGAAGAGGTTTAAGAAGTAACCATTCTTATTTCTATGTTCTATTAGTCACTGGCAGCGTTACAGATTTCTGTGACGCTGCTTTTTTAGAAAGGATTATGACAAATGATACACAAACAAACGATGCAAAAAAGTCTATGGTTGCTTATAGTGGTGCTCTTCTTTTTCTTGCCACATCCGACGGTCCAGGCCGAAGAAGCTGGTTTAAATACGTACGTTACCCCTCTTTTTCCAGAGAGCCAAGTGGATGAAAGCAAAGGATACTATGAGTTATTGCTCTCACCCGGGCAAAAAGAGACTTTGCGAGTAGAAGTCGGCAATTCCAGTTCAGAACCAATCAACGTTCAGGTGACACCACATACAGCTTATACGAATACTTTGGGGAATGTCGAGTATGGCAAAGATGCCGAAGAAGTGGATCCAACCTTACCCTACTCTTTGGATGAGTTGATGACTCCTTCGGAGGTCATTACTGTAGCGGAAAATGAAACAAAGGTCATAGACATTCCTTTACAGATGCCTAAAGACCCCTTTGAAGGGTATTTAGCTGGCGGTTTACGAATCGCCGAAGTAAAAGAAGAGGAAGATAGTGATGTTCCAGAAGGAGAAGGCGTAGCTATCAAGAATGAATTTGCCCATGTGGTAGGTGTGGTCGTCAGTAATACCCGAGACTCGGTACAACCGGAGTTGGAACTATTAGATGTGTTTGCGGATCAATTGAACTATCGCAATGTGATCAGTGCCACGCTACAAAACTTTACGCCCACTTTTGTCAATCAATTGGCGGTGGAAGCTACCGTGAAACGAGCAGGGGAGAACGAGGTGCTCTATAAGGCTGAGAAAGAAATGATGCAGATGGCCCCAAATTCTAATTTCAACTTCCCGATTTCTTTAGAAGGTGACCGTTTTCGAAGTGGGAACTATGTCCTAGAATTAACAGCTACATCGGGAGAGAATGAATGGTCATGGACGCGTGAATTTACGATTGAAGCCGATGAAGCCCGCAAGTTAAATAGAGAAGACGTGATGATTGATTCAAGTATCAATTGGTGGCTAGTAGCCACACTTGTTTTGTTTGCGGTACTTTTACTTATTACTGGTTGGTGGTTAATAAAAAAAAGAAAAGAGAATAAGAGTGAAAGGGTGAAAGACAATGAAAAGGAAAAATAAACTCGCTTTATTTTGTGTCATTTTTCTTTGTTCTCAGCTAGTTACACTTCCACTGACAATTGGTTTATCTACCTCTGTTCAGGCAATCGAAAATACGACTACAATTGATTCTTCGACGACCTTTAATGAGCATGAACAACTTAAAGATAAACCGATCTTCTCATTTCAAGAGACTCAAGCAACCTGCTCTATTGGAGAAGTGTTTACTTTAGTAATGATTGCAGATCAAAAAGTTACTGAAGCAGCAATAACTTTACCGGAAGAAACAGCAGTTCTAGATGACGAGTTAGCGCATGGAATCACTGTAAAACAAGACCTAGAAAAAAATCAAATAGAAATAAAAATGGCTGTTCCACAAAAAGTATTTAGTATTCCTTTGGTTTTTGAGCAGACAGGCATGTATACAATTACTTTAGGAGAAGCAACGATGACGCTTGAGATAGTTGGTGAAGAATCATCCCAAGAACATAAAGGAAACAAAGTAACTGATTCATCGAGTGAAGATAAAAAGGAGGAAACAATAGAGTCCTCTTCTTCAGAAGAAGAACTACCTGATGCCGCCACACTGAATGAACCAAACCAAGAGGTAAATCAGGAAGCAAATGATGTTGAAGTGAATAGTGATGATCTAATTAACGTAGGCTCATGGGTTGATTTTATCGAAGCCTTTTCAAATCCATCTATATCTACAATAGAAATTACTGATGATTTTGAAGTTCCTACAACGCCATTAACTGGCTTAACAGGTATGGTAACTGGAAACAATTCTAATGTGACTGGAGGAGCCACGTTCGTTTATTTGACGAGGAGTAGTATCTCTAGAAAATTAGCTATTAATGGCAATGGACATCAAATCGATTTTGGGGCTGTTTCATTGGGCTTAAGGTCAGCAACACATAATGCCAATTCCCCATGGGATATTACATTTAATGATTTGGATATCTACTCAGGGAATTGGTGGGGGTTTTTTCAAACAGTAAACCTCACTTCAGCACAACATGCACTTTCTAATATCACTCTAAATAATATCAATGGGTATGGTAACGAATTAATTGCTCCTTATTATACGAATGTTAATATTTCTGGAACAGTTAACAATCATATTACTGCAACTTATAGCTCTAAATTCCGTACGGATTGGAGAGTGAATACGGTAAATTCTGTAAATTTAGAAACTAGAAGTTTAACTATTAAGGAAGATGGAGAACTTAATTTGTCAACTGTCAATAGCGGGAATATTATTATAGGATTAGGCGGGTTAAATGCTAATTTGACATTAGAACAAAATGCTACAATCAACATGGAATCTAATGGAACGGGGACTGGGGATAATGCGAATGGCAGAGGTTCTAGTATAGATATCGCCAATGGAGATCTGATCATGAAAGAAGGGTCAACTATTAACATTGACAATAAGAGAAGTTATTCAGCGATAACCTTGCGTAGCAGTAACTCTACGTTAAAATTGGAAGATAGTGCTAAAATAAACATCGAGTCAACAGGTCATACCAATAACTCAAATGCGATAGATAGAAATTTAGTTTATATGGCTGCTGGGAGTTCTTTACTAGTAGGCGAGAATGCGGAATTTAATATCAATGCCACAGGAAGAGGCAGTGCAACATCAAACATTGTCCATGTAGCTGGAAATGCAAACTTCCAAATTGCCAAGGATGGGTCTCTAGATATAAAAAGTGATAGCACGTCAATCAGTCAAAGTTTACTTAATTTTGCCTCAGCAGGTTCAACATTCGAATTCTCTGATGCCAAAAAAGTGAACTTAGAACGTACGACACCTATTTCTGGATCTACCTCTAATGGACTGATTAGTATCGCTGGAACTACAGGTCTTCTAGATATCGATGTCCAATCTGTTAAGCAATGGGATAGAGATAATTTTACAGAAGAACCCGATTATTTTTGGACCCCTATTTTTAATTTAATTCTTCGTTACAATACGATAAATCCAACAATCACGAATGTTTCTTCTATCTTTCAAGAGACGATGACTAGCTTCAATGAAGCTTTCACTACACGTAACGTTCAGAGAATACTCTTTGAAAAAATACCAGATGTGGAGATAACTATTGACCCTCTAACAGAAGACGCATTGGAAGTAAATTCTTATACTATTACCGGCAAGGCTTCTCCGCACAGTGTAATACGGTTCTCTGGTGATCCAGCAATACCAGATGGTGAAATTCCATCACCAAATTTTTCGGAAACCGATAAATATCATGTGACTACTGATGAAAATGGAGACTATTTATATGAGTTACCTAAAGATTCACTATTCACTGAAGGAAACGAAGTGACGGCTTATGCCTACCTAAATGGAAAATCTGCTAATGCAAGTACGATTGTTGAAAAATCGAGAAGACCACCTAATCCTAAGGATCCGATGAATCCCGAAATTGAAGTCGATCCAGAAAATAAACCTGAGCTCGAAGAAGAACAAGGTTTATTAAGCATTGATTTTGCTTCTCAATTCACATTTGGTCAACAAGCGATCTCTACGAGAACGAAGCGGTATTATGCGCAACCGCAACGCTTGTTAAATCCTGATGGAACCGTTAATGAGGCTGAAGAGCGACCAAATTATATCCAGATCAGTGATCGACGGCCAGAAGAGGAACGTCACGGCTGGCAATTAGCAGTTACGCAAAACAGTCAATTTACGGATCTACAGGAAAATGAACTAAGAGGGGCACGTTTGTTTTTAACTAACCAACAATTGGAGTCTATGCACGGAAGTGAAGAGCCGATGTTGTATAATCAAGGCGGTGTCACCTTAATTCCAGGAGAAAAGACTAAACTTTTGACTGCGCTCGATGGCCAAGGAGCAGGTACCTGGATCTATCGGTTTGGTGACGGTGAAAGTGCAAGCGAAAGCGTGGCACTTGAAGTCCCTCCAACCGCGAATCCAAGAGCAAGCACATACGAAACAACACTCACCTGGGAACTAAGTGTAGTTCCCGACAATTAGTCACAAGAAAGAGAAGAGCTACGGCTCTTTTCTTTTTCTTCATAGAAAGGAGAGAAAAGATATGCACATTTTATTTGATCATTTAGTCATGGCGGATAAGACTAAACGATGGCTGGTCTTGTTGGCAACGTTAGAAGAAGAGGAACACGTTATCGCCCACACCTTAGTTGAGCAGACTGGATTTGGGCGACGGACGATTATTGAGGACATGAAGGCGATCAAGGACTACTTTGGTGAGAGAATCCATTTGATCGGCGATGAGAAGGGCTACCACTTTTCTTTTCTTAACCCTAAAGTGTATTATGAGAAGAAACAAGCGTTACTAGATAAAGAGAAACTTTTTCTCTTGGTGGATCAGTTGGCTGCGGGAACGTGTTTAGACAATCAACAGTGGATGGCGTATCTTGATGTTTCGAGTACGCGGTTTCAACGGATGAAACGGCAGCTTCAAACGTTATTAAAGACCTATTATGGGATACAAATTGAATCTAAAAACAATCAATTGTGGGGCGAAGAAGCGGGTATTCGCCAATTCCTTTATGATTTTTATTTCACCTTACCATTGTATCCCAGGTTTCTTTCAGAACATATTCAGGACCTGCATCAGGAGAAAGTGGCGATTCAAGACGGGCCTTGGCACCTAGACCAAACTTTGTTTAATCAATGGCTGAGACTAGCCAAGCAACGGGTTGACCAGGGACATTGCTTACATGAAAAAGTGGCATATAAACAAGTTCAGACGACTCTGACCCAGGCTTTGGATCAACAGGTCAGTGTGGCTCTTCCAGGATCAGAAAAAGCCGCGTTGTTCCTCCTCTCATTAGATGAACGCCAGTTTCTGAACCCTATGACACAACAAGTATTTATCCACACATTTTCACCTGTGAGTGAGTATGAGTTACCAATGCGTGAGACCGAAGGTCTGACTTATGTTTTTTTCGAAACACTCCTCTTTTTAATGGAGGCCTTTTTCCAGTTGCCTACACTTGAAGCACCAGCACAAGTGCCGTATGCAAGCCGTGAGAAACCGTCTCCTTTAGACGTACTCATGAAACGTTTTTTAGCCGAGAAGAAAAAATATAGCCAGACGATTTATGTTTCCTATCAGCTAGTAGGCCCACGTGCTTTGACACGATGGATCAAACAGGAAGTTGAAACGATTTTAAAAAAATCTGGCTTACAGGCGGTTGAAGCTGCCCAAATGAATCCGCTCGGACTAGTACGCTATGTACAAATCGTGAATCAACCACAAGCTAGAAACGCTCGTGCAACGATTGAACTTCCCTACGTACCTAGCAAGGAGAAAATCGCTGAAGTGCTCTCTGTATTTTCTGAGTCAAGATGATTTAACGGTCAGGAAAGATAAATATTTGAAAAAGTGAGGAGGAAAAAAGTTGCGTGAGTTTCAGATGGCTTTTATTACCAGCGCAGAGGTCAAGCGATGGATGCAGGTGTTAAGTGTGATGGAACAAGAACGGCGTTTTACGATTGGAGAGCTGAGTGAACAACTAGCTATTTCACAACGTACCTTAATAAAAGATATTCAAACATTCAAAAAATATTTTGGTACAAGCATCGAATTACGTTCGAATTACAGTGGGTATCATTTTGAAGAACGAAATCGTAGTGACTACCAAGAGAAAAAAGAACAACTGTTGGAAAACGAAGTGCTATTTGAAATCGTGGGAAATGTTTTTTGTGGAAAAGATTTTACAATAGCTGACTTAGCTCACCAATACAGTTACGCAGAGAGTACTTTACGAAGGTTTTTTTTAAGAATCCGACCGGTATTAGCTGAGTATGAGTTAACATTGGCTTTTAATCCAGTCAATTTTTTAGGGGAAGAAGTCAATATCCGAAAGTTCTTTTTTGATTTTTATTATAGCAGTGAACAAACTCCGTATACAATCCGTCCGCCAGAAAGCTTACATACGTTGGTCTTGAACGAACTGTCTGGCAAATTGGGGAAGTATGAATTGGGCACAGGAATCACGATTTCAGCCTTTTATTACCAGCTTTATATCGCAATGGTCCGAGTCCATCAGAACCATTTTGTATCCTTACCTGAATGGCTAAAGGTAAACATTTATCAAGAAAAAGATTTTCAGTTGCTTTATTCTTTACAAGAAAGGATCAAACAGGAATACGAGATCTATCTACCAAAAGAAGAATTCGCTTGGATCCATTTATCGATTATTTCCAAACGGACGATCCATCGTGTGGACCAAGAACAAACTTTTAACCAACGATTCAGCCATTGGAAGGACCTTCAGTTTATTGTGTCAGATTACCTTTCTGACCCTTTTTTTGAACAGTGGGATACGGATACTTTAGGACAGTTTATGACCTCTTTTTTCATTTCGCACTTGATGAATGAAGCAGTGAGTCCGGTGTTGAACAAAGAGCTAGAAGAAATCCATTGGATGGTGAAGAAAAGCGACAAACAGATTTATGAGGCCAATAAACAGTTTCTCTTAAAACACGCCCCAGTACTCAGTTTTTCTGCCCAATATTTTGAAGATATCGTGGTGAGTTTTACGGCATATATGAACTTATTGTTCCACTATTACCAACCGGTCAAAAAAGTTTTATTTTTATTAGAAGGCGACTACTTAGTGGTTCAATCAATCCGAATGCAGGCACGTGTACTATTAGGGGAATATCATAAGCTGTTGTTTATGCCAATTCAGGAATTGACGCCGGAACGTTTAAATGATGCACACGTTGATTTGATTGTAACGAACTATCGACCGTACCTTTTGGATTTCGCTCTTGACACAGATTATGTTCTTATGGGAAGTATTCCTACGGCGCAAGATTGGGCAAGAGTCAAGCATCAGTTGAATCCACTGATCGATCAGGAAACATTTTAAAAGAAGGAATGAAAAAAATGACGACATTTTTTACAAAAAAAGCGTATCTGGAGGGCTTTAAAAGTATCTTTGAAGAGGCTGAAAAGCGAGCAAGTGAAGACCTAAAGGTCTATTTAAACACCCAGATCCAACAATTGGAGACCTTAGTGAGTCAGATCTGTCAGGAAAATTTTTGGGAAATATTTCCGGAGATCTTAGGAATCGATGCCAAGATGAGGCTATTAGCAGATTTGCTCAACTTTGATAATTTTCTAGATGTGAAAGAAATACTTAGAATCGTTGAAAGTGACTATCTCACCTACTTCAAAGAATTATGTGGGTACGATCGCAGTAAGGAACCGAATCACTCCATGATTTTCAATGTAGTATAATAGATCGATGGCCTGATTGGAGTAACTTAAATGCGTAGACTCTTATTTTGGTAAGAATTTTTTCATTGGTTAATGATTATTTGTTTTTATATAGTCATTCTTATTGTTGATTTCATGTTTAATTCTATAAACTGTTTGTCTAGTAATATTGTAGTTTTTTGAAATTGTTGAAATAGCAACACCCTTATTCAGATCCTCAACGATGCTTTTATAAACAAGGCGACGTTGAGGATCTTTTGTGTCTGCGCTGTATAGCTTAGGGCGTCCTTTATAAACACCATTCGCTTTAGCAATCTTAATTCCTTGTGCCTGACGTCATTTAGATTCTGTACGTTCCTGCTCGGCAATCATGGCAAGAATCTGAATGATTAAATCCTTAATGAACTTATCTAGGAGAGGATTACCAATTGATTCAGCCATGATAGGTAGACTAGTAATGATCAGTCGGATGTTATTATTTTTTAGGTAATTAACTGAAGCAATAATTTCATTATAATCTCTTCCTAATCGATCAATAGCCTCTCAATAAAAGTATCTTGTTCACGTACAAAATCTAAAGCTTTTTGAAAAGCTGGTCTTTCTGAAATTGTGGCTCCTGATTGTTTCTCAATAAAAATTTTTTCTGCTCCAAATTGTTTTATTTCTTCAATTTGGCGTTGTTCATTTTGATCAAGGGAAGAGACACGAATGTATGCAACTTTCAATTTTTCACCTACTTTCTCGAACTATTTAAAATACACCCTAATAATTCATCATCTACATCAATGAAAGTTTTTTCATGTGTCTATGAAAAAGAAGGATTACATTTTTCTGTGTTAGATATACTATACTTTATTGAAAGAACGAGAATATAGTAATTGGCACCCAAGGTATTAAACAAAAAAATCACAGATTAGCTGATTATTATATTAAAGGACTAAGTTAACTACCAAATAATTTAGTTGAATGAAAACAGAGAGAAAGTTTAAACATATTGATAATGAAACTTAAGTAGAAGATATGGTCAATTTAGAAACAAAATCAATAATGTATTATCTCATTTTATAAATTAAATAATTTGCTGTGTATCTATGGTTAAAATCGTTGTATTAATTTTAGATAAGTTAGTGAAGTGTTAGTATAAAATCTTCCATGCTTAAGAAGATTCGCCAGGGGGAAACATAATGATTAGTAAGAAAGAAGAAAAAAAATTAATCGCAGAAATCGATAAAAAAAGAACTGAGTACATGAAGAGTAAAAGGTATGGTAAAGATATATGTGAATTATTCCTTCAAAATTTTAATTTTAAAGGAAATACGTTAGATAAATTAGATGTTCAAAAAGAAATATTTCCACTCGTAAAACAGGTTATTGAATCTTACCCAGAAGAACTTCAACATCGTAATATTGATTTAATAAAGTCTTCTTTAGATCGAAGCTATTATGCTTCCCAAAATGCTACTCTTTTATCTCATTATACTGAACAACTTATCAATCATAATGATGATAGTTTCTTAGTAGTGCCAACTGGTTTTAGAACTGGAACTGGAGCGCATGAAGTGTCATGCATCATAAAAAAAAACGATGAAAAAATTCAAGTGGAAATATTTGACAAAGCGGGTGTTTCTCCTCCTGAACGTCTTGAAAAAGCAAATGAAATTCTCGATAATTATGGAAGAAATTATATTGTAAGCAATTATTTCTATAAAATAGATAATACTCCTGATGGAATTAATTCAATGGCTAAAGCTATTGCAAGTGGGTTTACAGATAGAGGATTTAAACCTTCTGATATAAAATATCAACCGTTACACTTTCTTAGTAAAATAGCAAAGAGCGAGCATTATGGACGCAATGTTACATCAAGCCAATATATACAAGGGAACTGTTTAATGAAAGAGGTAGTAGCTTCACTAAAAAGAGTACTCTCAGAAAAAAGTTCTCCAGGGCAGCTGATCTTTGCGACTGATAAACAAGGTAGAACGGATTCTTTAAACGGTATTCTTACAGAAGTTGCTTGTTTCCGGTTAGAAAAAATGGGGTATGGAACTGATATCAGCAACTATTTAAGAGATCAATATAAAATGTATTGTTATTTAAAAGATGATAGAAAAAACTATCCAGAAGACATTAAAGTTATGAGGAAGATAGAAAATGGTAAAATATTAAATAAACATTTCACTAATAGCATTCCAGAATTTAAAAGAGTAGCTTCTTATAAGATTGAAGTATCACTCAATGATAACAATAAAAAAAAGAGTCTTTTTAGTAGATTTAAAAAGTTTATAAAATTAGAAGGAAAGAAAGTTCGAGTCAATCATTTGACTAAGGAAGAAATATCGGTGATACGATTAAACGTTAACGATATTAGAAAAAATGTAGAAAAAGATAAAGAAAAAATAAGTAGGAATTTTAATAACATTAAAGAGAAAGCTTTAACTATGTCAATGTTTATAGAGCCAAACGTCTCCAGAGGATCAGTTAGAAATTCTTCGGTAAAAAATCATAATGTACGAGAATAATATATCAAGAGGTTGAAATAAGTCACCTTTAAATTTGTTGTACTCTATTGAGAGATCAAAAATATACCAAAATTTTTTTATGTCTCTACAAGTCTATTAAAGAATTCTCATATATTTTTTTGCCCGTTGCTTTGTATCCTCCACTTAAAAGAGAAGTAATATCTGGATCAAGAAAACATTCCAGATAATCAATTCGATCGATATTTTCAGCAATAAGAATGCCTTTTTCTATTTGGAAAAGAGTTTAGATGGTCTGAAATCTAGTTATTCAATCAAGAATTAGTGAATGAATAAGGTGTAAATTTGTGTAAATCGCAGGAAGATATTGTGTGAGTATAATTGAGTTTACTCAAAACTGAAAGTTAAAAAGTTTATAATGTTTATTGTTTACCCTTACCGTTTATTTTTGTTTCTATATTCTAGATCCTCCAAGTATTGATCCTAAAAAGCAACAGCAACAGCTTTAATATCTTTCCTATAGTGTTAAATCCTTATGATATAATTATAGTAAAATCTCATAAAATAAGTAATATTTTCAAATATTGTTATTTTTACGAAAATTGTGAGGAGTTAGTGATGAAAAAATTTTTTGTTTTTAGGTAGTGTTATTAGTGTGGTTCTATTGTCGGGTTGTGGGCAAGGGAATATCGAGATGATAGACTTTGTTGATGTCAATTTTAAGGGGTTAGATACTAGAGGAACTGCTAGTTATTTTGTTGATCATGAACGTCTTCGTAATTATTTGGTTGAGAATGATAAGGAGTTAACCTTTGAAAGTAACAACGCCTATTATGATGATAAACAACTTGAAGAAATGTTAGGTATAAATTTAGATAAAAATTCAGAGTTATCCAATGGAGATAGTGCTAAATTAACACTTGAAGTTGATTCTTCAAAAGTTAAAAATTTAGTCGGTGGGGATAAAGAAATAGTTATTAAAGGTCTTGATGAACCAAAGAAGTTAATAACAGGAGAGGTTGAAAAATATTTAGTTGTTAACTTTAACGGTGTTAGTGGACTTGGCACTGCAACAATTGATAATACTCTTCCGGACGATTTACGTTATATTCAATTTACTTTAGTTGATGATGGGAAATTTAAGAAGGGGATCTAGCAAAAATTGATATATCAGAAGATTTAGAGAATCGTTTGGCAGATAGAAGTTATCTTTTAGATGATACTTTTGATCCTAGTTTTGAAGTTAAAGGATTAGATGAAGTTGCCGAAAAAGCTACTGATATTGTTAATTTAGACGATATTAACGTATGATCGATGAAGAAGTGAATAGATCATATAAAGATTGGAGCCCGGAAAAATCTTACGGATCTCGATTTGAGATAAAAGAGGAGGGCCTATCTTATCGACAATTTGCTAGAAATAGCACTGACTCACAGTTTAGTTTTCATTCTGCAACAAACAATGGAAATCTGATAAAGATTGTCAGCGTAAAGAGGTATTACGGTGGTACTGAGAACAAGTTGAATTCTGAATTTACTGCTATAATTGGCTACTCAGACTTATTTCTTGATGAAGAAAATAAAGTTAACGTTGCTGACCTAGTATCTATCACAGATACTAAGGATTCGACTTATTCCGTGGAATCTGTTATCCAACTGTATGAGGGATACGGATATAAGCGAGTTGAAGAATAATTTACTGATTTTGTCTACCGCAAGAGTTTCGGTAGACAATTTTTATTTTGAAAGAAGGCTTCTTTAAACTCGTGAGAAAATATAGAGGGATTTTAGTTATGTACGTCTCTTGTACACTCCTTCAGTATTTTGTTTTATGTTATAAAATTGATAGTGATATTTATTTAGCAAAAGAGAGAACTATTATATAAAAAACGTGTTCATACGAGTATTCTAAGGTCAGATTCACACGTTAAGAGGTATCATTGGCTAAATGAGTCATCATACCAGCTACGAATAAATATATTTTTAAGGAGGAAAGAATTAAATGAAAGAACAACAATTAAGCTATACTTTTTGGGGACGTCCATTATAAGTATTAGAACGAAGAACGGCTGTATCGTTCGATTATGCTTGTGGTGAACTGATTCAGCTCAATATTTAAACGAAAAAATATCATTGTGAAAATTGTTATCAATTCATTGATCAAGACTTCCAATTGCTAAACGAAAAAAATAAGTAGGTTTGTTATAGTCAGACAATTGTCTGGCTTTTTTCGGCTCTATAATTTATGAATCAGAATTGATTATTCTGTTCCATAAATTATAGAGCCGAAAAACTGGAGAAATCAGTTGTACTTATCCAGGGCTTTTTTTATTTGTATCAAAGAATTTTTTGAATAGTCAAGGGAACAGAGAATATGTAGCGATTTATTCTTTGATCTTGAAAAGGTGGATCTTTTTGATGAATTCGGCGACTTGTGCGGCGTCGATCGTACCGTTTGTTTTCGAAAGCGCATTAGACATGCCACAAGCCATCGAATAGGACAATGCTTGTTCAATTGGATACTGTTTATTCAATGCTACGGCCATTCCACCAACTGTTGAATCGCCACAACCTGTTGTATTTACAATAGCAATTTTAGGAATCTCAATCTTAAAAAAAGTGGATTGGTACTTAACGATTGCCCCATCGCCACCTTGGGAAACCATAACGGTGTCGATCCCCTCGAAAAGAGTGCTCTCTAGCACAGTAAAAATTTCTTGAGATGAACATAATTTTCGTCCAATCAGCTCTTCTAATTCATGCTGATTTGGTTTAACAAAATTCGGACGAGCATTCGTTTGGGCCAAACAATTTTTTAGTTGTTCGCCAGATATATCCATTAGAATCGGTATCTGTTCACCTAATGCTTTACGGATAAATTGAAGCAATTGAGCGTGAAAGTGACCATTCGCAGAGTTTACTGAGCCAGAAATACAGACGACGGTAATCGGATGCTGCTCAAATAACATGGAGAGATGATGATAAAAAAGTTTCTCATCTTCATCAGATAAGTAAAGTCCTTTTTCTACCAGCTCTGTATGGGTGTTTCCGTCGTGCATGATCGTAATCGCATTGCGAGAATTTCCATTGATAGTGAGAAAATCTAATAAATAATGTTCTTCAGCTAGTAAAGAATCAAGAATCGATTTGCCAACATTTCCTCCCAAAATACCGGTTAATAAAACTTCTTCTCCTAACTGTGCGATGACTCTGCCAGCGTTGATGCCTTTTCCCCCGATTGATATATGCGGGTTATCCACCCGATTCACTTGATCCAATTGTAGTGAGGGCACAAGATAGGTGTAGTCCATCGAAGGGTTCATTGTAATCGTTAAAATCATTATTTTTCCTCCTTAAGGATTTCCGTAAAGGAACGATAATGCTCATAAGTAGTCTCAGAAAGTTTATTATCAGTAATTAAATAGTCGACATCAGATAGGGAGTAAAAGGTGTAAACGTCGGAACGATTAAATTTAGAGCTATCTGCAACGATGCATTTTTTGCGGGAATGTTCGAAAGCAACTTGTTGGATCGAACCTTCAACAAGATTCGCAGTGGTGATATTGTTTTCGAAGATCCCATTTGTAGCAGCAAAAGCGAAATCGATATTTAAATTTTCAAAACTTTTTTCTGCGGTTTCTCCATAAAATTCTTCCGTTGTGCGGGAAAATTCCCCACCTGTCAACAGTACACGATAATTTGTATTGTAAATTAAGTAATTAAAGGCGAGCAAACTATTTGTGATCACGAATAAGTTTGCTTTTTTTAGTTCAGGTAAAGCATGGAGCGTCGTTGTTCCGGCACCAATATAAATAGTGTCGTTATCTGAAATGATACTGTTCATGACTTTTCCGATGAATTTTTTTTGAAGAACATTTGTATCGATTTTTTCTTGGGTAGAAAGCTCATGCTCGATTTTTTCT
Source organism: Enterococcus mundtii (assembly GCF_002813755.1). NCBI lineage: Bacteria > Bacillati > Bacillota > Bacilli > Lactobacillales > Enterococcaceae > Enterococcus > Enterococcus mundtii. Next base: position 113,799 of record NZ_CP018061.1, read on the forward strand.
AGTTTTTGCGCGCCACCATAAATTTTTACCAATAAAGATTGATCCGCTAACTCTGTAATATCTCTACGAATAGTCATACCGGAAACGTCTAATGTTTTAGCTATTTCTGCAATGGATAAGTAGTCATGCTGATTCACTAACGCTAAAATTTTTTCTTGCCGTTCTTTCTTTAACATAGTTTCACCTCGGGTTGGATTAACGATCTTTCAAGTTAATTTTTTCAACTTTCTTTATACATTAATTAATAGCATTTACACTCAGAAAAAGCAAGGATAAATGTTTGGATGTGTTAAAGTTTGTTAATTTTATTTGCAGAAAAGAGCCGACATTTAGAAAAAACTGACAAAAAAGAAAGCGTTGACAACGAATAAATACTATTGTATATTTACATTGTGAAACACATCTTAACAAACATTAACATTTTTTATCATGTAAGTTGAACGAGGAGGAAGAATAGGTGGACTACACGAGTATGTTTGATGAAAGGCTGATTTTTCTCGATTTGGAAGGAGACAATTTGGAAGATCTATTTGGAGAAGTAGCGAAACGACTACAGAAAGAAGCTTTTGTTAATGAGAATTATTTAAAGGGATTAATAGCAAGAGAACAAGTTTTTCCAACTGGGCTGATTACGCAGTATTTAAACATTGGCTTACCTCATTCAGAACCAGCGTATGTCGAAAAGCCTTTTATTGCTATTGTACGTCTAAGTACTGAGGTGAAGATAAAGCAAATGGGAGATAGTCAAGAAATGCTGGTAAGGAATCTCTTTTTTTTAGGAATCAAAGAACCAAAAGAACAAGTCGGCTTATTACAATCATTAATGGCATTGTTTATGGATGGAAAATTTGTAAAGGCATTCATTGAAGCGCGAGAGGCACAAGTAATTTATCAATTGGTAACGCAGAATATAAAATGAATTTTGGGGAGGATTTTAAGATGAAAAAAAGATTAATCGTAGCATGTGGGAGTGGTGTTGCAACAAGTCAAACGATCGCAAGTAAAATCGCTGGGATGCTTGAAGACGATGGGATCGATTTCCCCGTTGAAGCAGTGGATTATAAGTCTATCCAAAATGAATTGCCATTGACAGGGATTTATGTTTACGTTGCACAGCCAGATGATGAAGTATTGGAAAAAGCAGAAGAGTTAGGAGTACATGTTTTTGCCGGAATTCCGTTTCTGACGGGCATGGGTATGGATGCTATTTATGATGAGATCAAGGAATTGATTGCCTAGCACAAAAAAATCTTATCAAAAGAAAGAAGTGAAAAAAATGCAACTATTTCAAGATGTTATCAATTATATTCTAGATTTGGGTTCCGCCATTTTTGTACCACTAATCATTTTGCTCCTAGGTTTGATTGCGGGTATGAAATTCAAAAAAGCATTTATGTCCGCGATTACGTTAGGCATTGCTTTTACAGGGATGTCGATGGTCATTGGTTTTATGTCAAACGCAGTTAGTCCAGCATCTGAAGCATTGGCAAAAAATACGGGATTGAATTTGCCGGCGCTAGATCTAGGATGGACTGGAGCGGCGAGTATCACCTGGTCATGGTCCTATGCATTTATTTTCTTCGCAGTTGTTCTCGGTGTGAATTTTATTATGTTGATTTTTAACTGGACAAAGACGCTCAATGTCGATATGTGGAATGTGTGGGGCAAAGCACTAACGGCCTATCTTGTCTACTTTGTCAGTGGTAGTTTACTGGCTGGGTTTGTTACTGCCATCATCCAGGTCATATTGGAACTTAAGATGGGGGATATGTTCCAACGCCATATTGAGGATTTGACAGGTATCCCTTTAGTAACCGTAACACACTTAATGAATATTTCAGCAGTACTCTTATTACCAATCAATGTGATCATGGATAAAATTTCTTTCTTTAACCGGCGCGCCGATACAAAAGCATTAAAAAAGAAAATCGGTATCTTCTCTGAAAACTCGGTGATGGGATTTCTCATCGGCTTGGGTTTAGGGTTGGCCGCAGCTTATGGGGTTTCGGGTTCATTAAATTTAGCTATTCAAATCGCTACAGCAATGGCTTTATTCCCAATGATCTCAAAAATGTTTATGCAGTCTCTTTCACCACTTGCCGATGCAATGTCGGAAATGATGAAAAAACGGTTTAAAGACCGGGAAATTTATATTGGGTTAGATTGGCCTATCTTAGCTGGTCGCACTGAGATTTGGGTCGCCGCGATCTTATTAGTACCAGTCTTTATTGGTTATGCAATCGTTTTACCGGGAAATGCTGTTTTACCTTTAGCGGGAATTATCAACTATTCGATCGCAGTAGGTGGTTTATTACTCACAGGCGGAAATTTGGTTCGTATGCTGATCATGGGGGTCATTTCGATGCCAATTTATCTGTATGCAGCCACTTATTTAACTCCAATCTTAACGGGCTTAGCAGATCGAACCGGTGCAGTTGAAGGAATACAAAAAGGCCAACAAATTACCTGGTCTTCGATCGAAGGACCGGAATTTCGAATCTTGTTTGCAGAAGCGTTTAAAGGAAATATCTTGGGTATCATCGGGTCAGTTCTGTTTATCGCAATGTTTGTTTGGTTGTATAAATATATGAGCAAGGTAAAGGTGCCAAGTCAAAGATACGAAGAACAAGGTACACAATCTACGCAAGTACGTGCGACGAATGGCTAAAATTTTCAAAAAGTAAAGGGGCGGCAAAAATGGGAAAGAGCGAAAAAATAAAATGGCAACTGCTTCTTTTACTAGCAATTGGCTGCTATCTCTTAGCTTTGGTGACACAACAGTACCTATTTAATGTCGTAGCTATTGGTCTAGCAGTCTGTGTATATAAATATGGCAATCCAGTACTTTTCAAAGAATACGATGAATGGAAAAAGAAACAGGATGAAGAAGCATCTAAAATAAGAGCAGCTGTACAAACAATCATACGTAACAAAACGCTTTAAAAATAAAAAAGGTGGTCTTGAATATGTCAGATGGACGGATGATTTTTGAAAGAGAGCGGGAAGATTTAGCACGAATCGTAAAATTGATCTTTACAAGGAAGAATACGAATGTGGCAGGCGGTAATTTCTCTTTTAAAACAACTGATGAAGTAGGGAAAGAATACATTATTATGACACCGACTATGATGTCAGAAGCTTATTTAGGGGAAGTCTCACCAGCACAAATCTTAGTCGTTGAGCCTCATACAAGAAAAGTGATTGATGGGGTAGGTCAACTTACACGAGAAATCAACTTACACGAAGCGGTTTATGATACGAATCCAGCGATAAAAGCGGTTTTACATGCCCATTCGCCACACTCGATGTTTTGGGCAACCGCCGGCTTGGATATGCCTAATTTAACGGAAGCGACCCAAAAAATCGGCTATATTCCTGTGTTAGACTTTGAACCTAATTGCTCGCCAGAATTAGCAGAATTAGTTTCTGATTACATGAAAAAAGAACAAGTAGCCTTACCAAATATGTTGCTACTCAACAGTCATGGAGTGTTGATCAGTGCGCTAGGAGCATCGGGCATTGAAGCGATCCATAAAGCTTTACAGATTCTAGATACTACGGAATGGAATGCCGAAATTGCATATAAGCAGACGATATTCCAATCCTTAGGTTTATTAGATGGTTTTTATTCTAAAGGTAGACAGGTAGGAACCCTTGAAGATTTGAAAAATCATACGCCGATTTATAATAAAGAAGAAATTTTTGCTGGTGGTGATTAACTATCAGTTAATCATCTGTTACGATTGAAAAAAATCCAAGAACATTCGTTTACGAGTTCTTGGATTTTTTTTATGATGGGGATTTTGTTACTGAACTTCAAATAAAAATTTAAGTACGCTTAATGTAAATATTATTAAAAATTACTTATTCTTGAGAACATTCCACAAATCGAACCGCTGAAAAATAAGGACTAGAATATGACGACATGAAATTAATCGATCTTTACGATAATAATCGTTTAAAATATATGTGGTCTTTTGAATACACGGATAAAAACTTTGTTAATTACGTAGCAGCAATCCCACAGTTCAAGTTTATACGATTAGTGGAATTATCTAGCGATGAGGTAGTTCTAACGACGATTGGAAATTTTCTTGACTATATACCTGACCAAAATTAGTTAGAAAAAATTTGTCCTAGCTTGGTTGCTAAATAAATGCAAGAAGAGGTAGTAAATAAAGTGACGATATTTAATAGATACAAAGATGCGAGATTTATCTAGTTCGTCAGATATATGAAGAGACAAGATCGTTAAATTTAGAAAGTACATAATGAAAAGGACTCAATGTCTAAAAACGTGTTGAGAATTTTTTATGGTTTTGATAATTTTTGCATAATGTTATAACCAACGATCAAAGGTTATTGAACAGTTATGATGTTAAAACAATAATTTATGAAAAATTGGCAACATTTAAAAATAGCATGATATATTGAAGTAGGGAGTATGATGTTCAATTAATTTAAGGAGATGAAATAATGAAAAAAAGTGATACTAAAAGGCTTAATTTTAACTACGTTTATGTTAATGGCGTGTTCAATGATTATCCCAGATGAAGTTGCTTTTGCCAGTGAAGAAACTATTTCTGGCAGTGAAGAAGTTATAGATGAATCTAGCAATAATATGCAGGTGGATATGTCAGGATTAGTGATACATAGGAGCGTTGGTACCCTCAATTTTTCTGAGTATGTTTATATGCAAAATAAACCACATGGATCAAGTCGTTGGCTTCCAACCTTGACAAAAATTTGGCAGGTTAAATATAAAGACGGAAAAAATACCAAGGTTATGTGAATTGGACAGGTAAGTATAAAAATGGTACGCAAATTGGTGCATATTATCAATACACTGGCGTGTTAACTAGAGCATAATTTTTATAGGAAAGATAAAGTTATGATCCTTGGATAAACGAAAGGTGACAGTATATTGAAATTAAAAACGATTCGTTCTATTAGAGTAGTAAAAATAATACAGTCCTTACTTAGTTTCTCGTCTGTCTACTTACTAATAAAAGGACCTAAGTATGTATTTTTAATACCACTATTATTTGGTTTTCTCTTGGAACTAATCCTTCCAAAAGAGTATGGTGGGGGAATATTCAAAAATAAAAAGAATGTATTTATACATTCAGATAAAATTTGGATTGAACCACTTATTGGAATTATACTTTTGATTATATTTATTATTTTTTCAACTATTTAATTATGGCGAATTTTATAATGAACTTAGCCACCTAAGGCATAAAAAACGCCATCGTTTAATTTTAAAATCAGAAGGAGGATATTTATGAAATAATAGTTGTTTGTACATTATCTTTAATTGTCTTGGCTACTGGTGGTATCGCTGCCTCAGCAGCAACGGAATACCCTGATGGTGGTACATGGAATTATGGTGTCGGTATCACAGGTTCATATTCTGATTATTTCCATGGTACTAAACGCCACAGCGCTACTGTAAAAAAAGGTTCAGACGAATCTTATCAAGCTCAAGGGGCTGGAGTGTGGGCTAAGGCTCGTCTTGGCGCATATTCAGGATGTAATTTCTATTATAATTATTGGTAGAATGGCTTTGAGAGAGTACACATATTCTCTCAACTATAATAGGAACGGAGCGTATGTATTTTACGTTCCGTTTTTCTTTAAAATTTGGGGGAACTACTTTGAAAAAAACAATGATCTTATTCCTATCTATAATAACCATTCTAATAAGTGTTGCATTTGCACTAAATAAAAAATCAGAAGAAGATAAATATTATGATAATATTGAGTTAACTAGTAATTCCACTCATTTTTTCATAAAAGATTCGGATATATCAATTGATGATCAGTTATCAGAGTTTGCTTCTTTATCAAAAAAATACAACGCTACATTTATTCGTTCTGATATTTTAACAGAAAATGGAAAAACATATATTTATAAGTCAGGTATATATTCTACTAATTATTTTGATCAATTGGGTATCAAGCTAGCAAGTGGAAAAATTCCTGCTTCTAATAATGAGTTTCTTGCAAATTATAATACTGAAGATAACAATCAAAGTGGCCGTATTTCGAATATGTTTTCTGATAAGAAGTTGATTTTTGGAACATTGCAGGATTTTTATACTAAAAATAAAATGAGTGTAAATGGCAGCTATACACTTATATCAGAATCAAAAGATTCAGCTGATATTTTAAATCAGATTTCTACAGTTTTTAAAATACCTAAAGATGAACTGTTAAAAGCTACTTATGAGCAAGCATATGGCCAAGGAACGATATACTTGTTAGTGTTAGTGTTATCAATCATTATCATGGCAATATTCTGTCTGATGAGTGCATTTTATCCAATTGCTAAGTTAAAAGAAATCGGTGTGATGAAATTGCTTGGCTTTAAAGATATAGATATTTGGATAAAGCTTAATAAAATTATATTATTAATCCCTGCGCTTTTCTATATATGTACACTGCCTATTCAATTCTTTATTATTCCAGATAGCAATCTATCTTATTTCTTGGAATTAACGTTAGTTGAATTAGTTGTTTTTGTATTAGCTTGGGTATTTTCTTTAGTAATGTTAATCATTATTAGACGCTATAATCTCTCGGATATTTTAAAAAATTTCTTTAATTTAAAATTTTCACTTTATTTCAGTTATCTATTGAAGTTTTTCGTTTTCGTTGCCGTTGTTGCCGTTATTCCTTTGTTAGTAACAGAATTAAATACTCTACATAAGGACTTAAAAGCAAAAGATTTGTATGAACAGCAGAAACATTATCTTACACTATCAAAGTTTAACTACGTTGATGATGAATTCCAAGAGTCTCTCCAAGGGAAAGGAAAATTAGATTCTAAATTAATTAATCTGTATAAAGAGTTAGATACTTCAGCTGATATTCAATATGTTTCAGTAAGTAATATAAATGCTACCGTATTTAACGGAGCTAAAATAAATACAAGCAAATTTAAAAATATAGAATTTGATGATTCGGACGATTACCTAATTATGAGTGCTAATGAGAACTATCTGAAAAGAATTCAATTCAAGTTACCAACACCTTCATCAAAAATATTTTCTGAAACAGAAATGACTTACCTAGTTCCTGAATATTTGAAAAAAGATTTTGAAAAAACAGAATTTTTTATAAGAATTCAACTCGCATCTCTTCTATCGGATAACTCGTTTGAAAATATTGAAGATATCCCAATTAGGTTTATCTTTTATCCAAACAATGAAAACGAAATATTCTCTGAAAATATAGAAATGATAGGGAATAATAAGACGTTTATAAAAAATCCGATTATTTTTTGCATAAATAACAATACAATAAACACAAGTAGTATGTTCTTGAAAAATAGTCCTTTAAGTAATCCACTTAGAATTGAGAATACTAAAGAAAATAAACTTGCAATAAGTGAGGCGATAATAAATAACAGCCTTGAGAATAATTCTATACAATTTGAAAATATTCTTTCCACAGGCTTTGCACAAGAATTGCTTATTTCACAATCTAGTGTAGGGATTTGGATTACTATCCTATGTCTAACGATTTCAGTTAGTGTATTAGCTTCTTATTACATTATATTGATTATTTTGGCTTCCAAGAGAAAAGAAATGATTGTATCAAGACTTTTAGGCTATACTTTCTATGATAGGTATCGCAATGAAATTTTCTATTTCTTTTCCATCTATATTTTTGGACTGATAGAAATAGTCATTTTGAATAGGCAACTACTGTCAATTCTTGCTTACTTGTTACTAGTATCAATAGATATTTTTATTATTTTCTTAATGGTTACTCGATATGAAAAAGGAACACTTAGTGCAGGTTTGAAGGGGGACGTATGATGAGTATTATTAATATCAAAAACTTCAATAAAAGTTTCGGTGATAAAGTCGTTTTTAAAGATTTTAATTTAGAAATCAATGATGGCGATATGGTTGCAATAACCGGTCCTAGTGGGTGTGGAAAAACAACTTTGCTTAATACTATTGGCTTGATTGAGCCAGTGGAACAAGGTGAATACCATATTTTTCAGAAAGCAGCACCAAAAATAAATTCGAAGCAAGCCAATAAAATGATTAGAGAAAACATTTCATATTTGTTCCAAAATTTCGCATTAGTCGACAATTTTACTATAAAAGAAAATTTAATGATGGCGTTAAGGTATGTGAAACAAACAAAAAAAGAAAAAGAAGAGTCAATAGATAATGCACTAAGAATGGTTGGATTAGAAAATTATCAAAAATTAAAAGTATTTGAAATTTCAGGTGGAGAACAACAGCGAGTTGCTATTGCTCGTTGCCTCTTAAAACCAAGTAAAGTTATTCTCGCAGATGAACCAACTGGATCACTGGATACAAAAAATAGAGATGAAATTTTAGCAATCTTGAACCAGTTAAATGCAAGTGGGAAAACTATTATCATAGTAACACATGATAACAAAGTAGCAGAGAGTTGTCATCATACTATTGGACTCGGTGTATAAAAAAGAAGGAGCTATAAATGAAATTACAAAATAGAACACTTAAGAAACTATCGATTTTGATTCTTTTGGTAGTTGGTGTTATTTCTTCCTTTTTATATGTAACATCACGATTTGATTCGCTAAATAAATTTAATCCTCTAGTAAAAATGCAAGTTGGATACGCAATTGTACCTGAAAAAGTGACATACAATGGTGGAAAAGAATATGCGGATGATGGAAAGCGTCAAATACCAGATGATTATGAGAATATTGAAGTAATAAATTCAACTACTATGAAAATTGAAAAATTAACATTTAAAGGTGGGCAAGCTCCAGAAAATCATAATTATGTTAAAGTTCGTTATAAAGGAAGCTATGTATACAAAATAACGTTTATAACAGATGATTCAGTCCCTAGCGATGTGATGAAAGTAATAAGAAAAAATAAAACCGCTGAATAACAAAAATTGGTAAAAAACTAAATTCAGAAATTAAACTAAGACATACAAAAAGGAATCCGTTTCGGTGGCGAAGCCAAACAGAAACGAATTCCTTTTTTTGATGACATATAGCCCCATATTCTAACAGGGGGCTAACAAGTAACAGGGAACTGTCTCAACTACCCTATTGAGGCTGATATATCAACGTTCTTGTTGTCACATTCCATTAGGAATGGTCACACGATTCTTCCCTATTTTTCTGGGTATTCTTTATTGAGTAAATGATTCTTTTCAACCTCTTCGACGAATGGCCGATATAACTGTCCATTAAAAATTTCAAAGTTCCTTTCTTTGAACGCCTATGTTCTCATCTATTTACTATAAGATATAAATATCCTTTTTATCTATATCAGAAAAATATTCACTCTGTAAACCTGAATTTGATCTACAATGCTCTAAATAAAATTCCATATTTCCCTAATTGACTTTGCTTTTCTTTGGATTGTTCCTGGGCTAATTGTTTATTAGTTTCATGGAGTTGCTTCTAAATGATAAGCGGCATACGATCATGGACAGGTGAAGCCGATTCGTTGGGTTTTGTGGTTATAATAATTGATTCCATTTCAAATCCTGCACCGGTCTTATGTGTCATTTTTCTAGATAAATAGAATAAATTTTCAGCGATAAGAGACAAAACTAACTAATTTTTCCATGATAGATATTTTAAATATCTCAATCTATCTCCAAAATTCGTGGCTTTTATGGCTATTATTGACTATGAATATGACAAATAATTAGAAAAAACTGTGCCAATTAAACATAAAAATTACAAATGATATACTAGTGTCTATCTAGGGTACACCCTAAACAGACATGGTGATAGCAATCTGTACTTATTCCAATCAATAGTTTCTGTTTTAAGGCGCTAATCCATTGATTGAAACTTTCTCCACGCTCTTTTTTATTTCTAAACCCCAGATTTTAATGTTATCGGTAACATTCTTCTGCCTGTTTACTCTTGTTTTTGTAAGCGTTACAATTCTTTAAGAATAGGACAAAACAAATGGAGGATCATATGGAGAAAAAATGGTGGCATCAATCAGTTGTATATCAAGTGTATCCACGTAGTTTTCAAGATACCAATGGGGATGGAATCGGTGATTTAAGAGGGATTATTTCAAGATTAGATTATTTAACCTATCTAGGGATCGATACGATTTGGCTTTCTCCTGTCTATGAATCCCCAAATGATGATAATGGCTATGACATCAGCGATTATGAAGCAATCATGGCTGAGTTTGGGACGATGGCTGAAATGGACGAACTGATTGAGGAAGCGAAGAAATCAGGCATCAAAATCATTTTGGATTTAGTCGTCAACCACACTTCTGATGAACATCCATGGTTTATCGAATCACGAAAAAGCAAAGACAATCCATATCGAGATTATTATATTTGGCGTGATCCAGTAAATGGTGACGTGACTAATTCACTACGTTCGATCTTTAGTGGACCGGCTTGGGAATTTGATGAAACGACAGGTCAATATTATTTGCATCTATACAGCAAGAAACAACCTGATTTGAATTGGGAGAACGAGCTGGTCAGACAAGAAGTTTATGACATGATGAATTTTTGGATCGACAAAGGAATTGGTGGGTTTCGTATGGATGTCATCGATACGATCGGCAAATTACCGGATCAAGAAATTACCAATAATGGTCCCCGACTCCATGAATATTTACAAGAAATGAATCAAGCAACTTTCGGTGATAAAGATTTGATGACGGTAGGAGAAACTTGGGGGGCAACGACAGAAATCGCGAAGCTTTACTCAGACCCCAAACGAAATGAGCTATCCATGATCTTCCAATTTGAACATATGACTTTGGATCAGCAAGCAGGCAAGGATAAATGGGATCTAAAAGCTTTAGATGTCTCTGAACTGAAACAAGTCTTGTCCAAATGGCAGACAGCATTAGGTGATGAAGGTTGGAATAGCTTATTTTGGAATAACCACGATTTACCGAGAATCGTTTCACGTTGGGGAAATGATCAAGAATACCGCGTGGAAAGTGCAAAGATGTTTGCTATTTTACTACACATGATGAAAGGTACTCCTTACATTTATCAAGGAGAAGAGCTAGGCATGACGAATGCTCCAATCCAGGACATTTCAGAAGCCCAAGACATCGAAACAATCAATATGTATCATGAGCGTTTCGCATCTGGCTATCGTAAAGAAGAGATCTTGCAGTCTATCAATGCCAAAGGGCGTGACAATGCGCGTACCCCAATGCAGTGGGATGAAACAGCACATGGTGGATTTACGACAGGAACGCCTTGGCTATCCGTCAATCCAAACTACAAAACCATCAATGCGAAACAAGCAGTCGCAGATCCCTCTTCGATTTTCCATACGTACAAACGCTTGATCGAGTTACGCAAACACAATGAGATCATCGTTTGGGGAGATTATGAATTGTTGATAGAAACGCCAGCTGAGGTCTTTGCTTATTATCGTACACTAAATGAAGAACGCTGGTTGATTGTCTGTAACTTATCCGAGCAAACGCATGAATTGATTATTCCGCAAGAAGCGACGGAACTGATCATTGCCAACTATGATCGAGAAGTACCTATGGGAGAAGTTGAATTACGTCCTTATGAAGCGTTTGTGGTGAAAATTAGATAATGAGTGATAGAAGTGCTTAGCTCCGAGAAATAAGCGTGAAATACCAGAAATTGTTCTTGGAATTTTTGAGATGTACGCTTATTTCACTAGTAGTTATTTCTGGAACATCGTTCATTCGGTTTAAGTGTGCAAGATTCCTAATATCTTCCAGCCTATTGTTGCATTCTTTAAGATAGGCTGGAAAATATTGTATAAAAAGCTATGTTTCTTTCTTTTTGATCAGTCAATTAAATCAAAGGATAAAGCCTACATTAACAAGAAGTATAAGACAAAATTCAATAAATTCACGCTTGTTGACGTACGCTTTTATGTACGTTATACTTAATAATAATAAAGAAGGATGTGAATAGAGATGGAAGTAATTACACCAACGAAGGCTCGAAATAATTTGTATAGCTTGATTAAGCATGTTGTGGCGGACAATCAACCGGTTGAAATTATCAATACTAAAAGTGAAGATGAAAGTGTAGTAATTATTAGTAAGGCAGATTGGAATGCAATTCAGGAAACGCTGTATTTACAAAATACAGGGGTACTTAATCAGATTAAGCACTACGAAGAGGAAGAAACGGAAGAGTTAGGTGAGATTGATTGGGATACCTTATAGAAATTAAAAAAAATGCAAAAAAAGATTTTACTAAACTTAAAAGTGCAGGGTTACATAAAAAGTTTGATGAATTACTCAAGGTCATTCGAAAGAATCCTTTTCAGTCACCGCCACCGTATGAAAAACTAGTAGGAATTCCGTATTACTCAAGAAGAATCAACATTCAGCATAGACTAGTTTATAGTGTGGACATTGAGAGGGAAATAGTAACAATTCTTTCCGTCTGGTCTCATTATGAGCGTGGGTTGTTTTAAAGTGCGTAAACTGAATTGCTCATTTCATGATATATGACTGTTTAGACACTACAGTGGAAATTTGCCCTTAGTTATTTTACACATTCTAAAACTGAATAGATGCTTCTACATATCATTGTATTTTTATAGGTGATCATTTGAAGTACATATGAATGCTATCCTCCTCTTTGACAAATCAACTAAATCATACTATGATATGTACGCTAACAGGAGGTGTAAAAATGGGGAAATCAATTGAACGTTCGTTAGAAGAATGTCTTTTTTTTAGTGTGAAGAAGCTCGATCGAGTATTGAATAAATTAGCTGATGAAGCCTTCAAGAAAACGGGACTTGCACCTACTTATGGATTTATCTTACTGATTTTGAAAGAAAAAAACGGTATTCCTCAAAAAGATATCGCGCAGATGTTGTATTCAGCGCCTTCAACGATTGCACGTTTCGTAGAAAAATTAGAATATAAAGGCTATGTCAAAACGGTTACAGAAGGACGGTTATCTTTGGTATTTTTAACTGATGAAGGTCGTGAATTTGTCAAAGAGATCGACAGTAGTTGGGATGAGTTGCACCATGCATATAAAGTTGTTTTAGGTGCTGCCGAGAGCGAGCGGCTTTCTCAAGAGCTGAATGAAGCGACCAATAAATTACAAAAAAAATAAAATTTTTTAAACATAACAGTTGCATGTACAACTAATCGTATGGTTAAATAAATACGAGAAAAAATAAGTGACATTCGTCATATTGGAGGAAGAAGAATGGCAAAATTCAATGAATCAATCACATTTCCATCAGGTAGTGAGCTGAAAAATCGGTTGATGCTATCACCAATGACTACAGAACTTAGCTTTTTTAATGGGGTAATCACAAAAGACGAGATCGAATACTATGTACAACGCTCAAAAGGATTAGGAGCAGTGATCACTGGTGCGGCAAATGTGCAAGACATCGGTAAAGGTTGGCCAGGTGAATTGAGTATCGCCCATGATGAAATGCTTCCTCGTCTAAGCGAGTTAGCACAAGCCATTCAAGGCGAAGGCGCCAAGGCAATCGTGCAGATCTTCCATGGCGGTCGTATGACAAGCCGTGCGACATTATCAGGAGAACAAACAGTATCTGCTAGTGCGATTCCAGCAGAACGTCCAGATGCCGAAACACCTCGGGCATTAAGTGATGAAGAAGTTAGTGAAACGATCCAAGCATTTGGCGAAGCAACACGCAGAGCCATTGAAGCAGGATTTGACGGAGTAGAATTACATGGTGCGAATACTTACTTGATCCAACAATTCTTTTCTCCTCATTCGAACCGTAGAGAAGATCAATGGGGTGGTTCTTTAGAGAAACGTTATCATTTTATTGAAGAATTATTGAAATCTGTCTTCCAAGCAGTTGAAACACACGCAACCAAACCATTTATTGTTGGCTATCGTTTTTCACCAGAAGAATTTGAAACACCAGGTATCCGTTTTGAAGAAACGATTTGGTTGATGGAACAATTACGTGAAACGAAATTAGACTATCTGCATGTTTCATTGAATACCTATGATCGTGTGGCTCGTTCTGAGACCTACAACGAAAAATCAATTCTTGAATATGTCCACGAAACGATTCAAGGGAAAATCCCGTTAGTAGGTGTCGGTAATGTCCGTAACCGCAAAGATGTCGAGTCTGTGTTAGCTCATGCGGAACTCGTAGCAGTAGGTCAACAAATGTTGGTAGATCCAGAATGGGCGGTCAAATTATTAGAAGGTCGAGATGCTGAATTTGTGACGAAACCTTTTTCTGAAGCATACAAAGACTTGTATTTACCAAGTCCGTTGTATAATTTTCTTGATCAACGCTATGGATCAACCATCAATATCTAAGAAAGAAGCTGAAAAAATGAAAGTTTTGATTGTTTTGACAAATGTAGAAAAATACGACAATATCGAGCGTCCAACAGGTTTATGGTTAAGTGAATTGACTCATTTTTATGATGTATTAGTCAAAAACAAGATCGAAGCTGATTTTGTTAGCCCGAATGGCGGATACGTACCATTGGAACCAAAAAGTATATTAGATATGGACCAAGTGGATTGGACCTATTACCAAGATGAAGACTTTCGTAATCGTGCGTTAGGTCAAACGTTACGTCCGGATGAAGTGGACCCAACAGAGTATACGGCGATTTATTATGCTGGTGGTCATGGAACGATGTGGGATTTCCCTGGCTCAGAAAAATTAGCAGAGATTGGTTCTGCGATCTACAAAAATAATGGGATCGTATCAGCTGTTTGTCATGGTGTCGTAGGCTTATTACCTGTCGTTGATGAAAACGGACAGTCCATTTTAGCTGGACGTAAAGTGACTGGCTTTAGTAATGAAGAAGAGGAATTAAACGGAACAACGAATAACGTACCATTCCTGACCGAAGATTCATTGAAGGAAAAAGGGGCCGATTATCAGGCAGGGAAAGCTTTTACTGAAGTGGTTCATGCAGATGGGCGTTTATTAACAGGACAAAACCCACAGTCTGCACATTTATTAGGAGAAAAAGTCGTTGCTGAATTGACGAAATAACGTGGAGTTTGGAGAGAAAATCAATGATGGAAACACGGACCTTGAACAACGGATTGACAATTCCTGTACTTGGATTTGGTGTCTTTCAAATCTGGGATCAAGAAGAATGTGAGCAAGTCGTTTTAGAAGCGCTGAATGCTGGCTATCGCCTGATTGATACTGCGGCTGTTTATTACAATGAAGAAGCCGTTGGTCGGGCAATCAAAAAAAGTGGGATTCCAAGAGAAGAGATCACTATTACAACCAAGTTATGGGTCACTGATGCTTCTTACGAGGGCGCATACAAAGCGTATGAACGTTCTTTACAAAAATTAGGGGTAGACTATATTGATATTTTCTTGATCCATCAACCTTACAATGATTATTATGGTGCATGGCGTGCCATGGAAGAACTCTATGATGCAGGCAAAGTAAAGGCGATCGGAGTCTCCAATTTTTCAACAGGTCGTTTGACTGATTTGATTTTGAATCATCGGATCAAGCCAGTGATCAACCAAATCGAACAACATCCATACCGTCAACAAAAACAACAAAGAGAAACAGCCACGCATTTTGATGTCGTGACTGAAGCATGGAGTCCCTTTAACCAAGGAAAAGATGGGATCTTTGATGAACCAGTTTTAAAAGAATTAGCTGAAAAATATCATAAAACTGTCCCACAAATCATCCTACGTTGGCAAACACAACTAGGGATCATCACGATCCCTAAGTCTGTCCATGTGGATCGTATGAAGCAAAATATCGCCATTTTTGATTTCCGATTAACAGAAGAAGAATTAAATTTGATTGAACAGCTCGATCAAGCACCAGAGTCAACCGGACCTCGTGAACATCGAACCTTAGTTGAAAATCTGCATAATATCTCCATTGATCAAGCAAAACAGTAAATGATATGCTGATGCATTCAAAAAGAGAGCATAGAAGCTTGTAGTGTTTCTAAAAAGTAGTTCTTTAATACTTAGTGCGGGTAGAAAACAGTCTTGTTTTCTACCCGCACTTTTTTTGTTGAAAAACTTAGAAAACTAGGATCATATCATTCTCCAAACAATTGGATAGGATCGAAGTATCAATCTAGATAGATTGGTGTGTGATTTTAAAGTATAAGGGTGGTACATTTAGTTTTTTTTTCTAATCAACCAGCTTTTCTAGCTATCTAATGGACTTGCATGACGATGACTTTGGTGGCAATAAAGGTATCGCCAACTTGTTGACCATAAAGATTGACGGATCTTTCAAGCTGTAAGTCTGCTCTTGAGCCTTCAACGATTCGAGAGTTTTGAGTTTGTGCATCATAAATAACAACTGTAATCTCAGTCTCACTGGTAATAGTAAAGCTTAATTTTTCGTCAGAGGAAACGGCCATGTCATAGGATTCTTCATCTTCATTTTTTTGATAAAATTTTGTGATCTCTAGTTCAAATTGATCACCATTCATAGACACAAGAATCCCAGACTCATCTGCTTGATCAAGTAAATCATTGGCACGATCAAAATCTGTTTGCTCGTTGTAGTTTTGCTCATCATCGCCACTTTGACTCGTTTCGGTTTGTTTTTGTGGGGGAGTGATTTGTGCATTGGTGGGGACGTTGTCATTGTTCACCTGTGACTGGTTGGTGGTAGCACCACAGCCAGTCAATACTATCGCTAAGAAGAGAATGGATAACATTCTTTTTTTCATAAAAACACCTTCCTGTTTATTCATATCGTAATGCTTCGATTGGTTTTAATTTTGACGCTTTATAGGCGGGTAAATAACCAAAAATAGTACCAATCAGCATCGAAAAAGTAACACTGATCAAAATAGAAAGCAGAGATATCGTCAGTGGGTAATTGAGCAGATTCAGGGCGACCAGACTGATGATCGTGCCTAAAATTATACCAATCAATCCACCAATTACTGATAAGACGATTGCTTCTGTCAGGAATTGTCGCAAAATCACTTTTCGCTTGGCGCCTAATGCCTTCTTTAAGCCAATCTCTCTAGTTCGCTCTGTCACGCTGACCAGCATCGTATTCATGACTCCGATCCCACCGACTAACAAGGAAATACTGGCAATTCCGCCCAATAAAATCATATTTGAACGATTGATATCATCAGTCATCTTCTTTACTTCATCATAATTTCGAATGGAAAAAACAAAATCTGATGGTGGGATGCTTTTTGTCAGTTCATGGCTAGCCTGAACGACAGCTGATTCTAACACTTCTGCATTCGTAGCCTGAAACAATACCGTTGGCTTTTGATCAAGTTTCCCTTCAACTAGACGTTGGCTATTTCTAGGAATGAAAGCATATTTCCCTGAAAGTTGATCCGTTTCAGACTCTACGATACCGATGATTCGAAAAGGTGTTCCATTAATCTCAATCAGTTGATTTAAAGGGTTGCGATACTGAAAAAAAATCTCTGCCAAGTCAGCTGTGATCAGAGCGACTTGTTTTTGTGATTGTAATTCGGTTTCAGTCATTGCTCTACCTTTAAGAACCTTATGAGGCGTGATTTCAAAGAAACTTCCATCCATTCCTAATACTACGGCATCGGTCTGTCGCTCTCTTTGAAAGACCG
This sequence comes from Enterococcus mundtii, assembly GCF_002813755.1. Lineage (NCBI taxonomy): Bacteria > Bacillati > Bacillota > Bacilli > Lactobacillales > Enterococcaceae > Enterococcus > Enterococcus mundtii. Next base: position 131,357 of record NZ_CP018061.1, read on the forward strand.
GCAAATTAGCTTCATAGAATAAGCTGACATTCTTGGCATGATCGATAGTCAGTAATTTTTGGAGTTCACCATCTGATATCTGAGGAGAATAGTCAGGCAGCCGATCATTTCTACCATTTTCTCCGGCAAGAAAGGCACTTCTGGCGTCATATTCGATACGCATTGAATTAGTAGAACCGCCAATCATCTGCTTTTTCATATTTTCAGTATTTCCATTGATAATACTCACAATAGAAATGATTGAAGCAATCCCAACAATGATTCCTAACATCGTCAACAGGGAGCGTAAACGATGCTGGTAAATCGATTGAATCGCTAACCGAATATTTTCTTTCATTCTTTGACCTCCTCAACAATCACACCATCTTTTAAAAGAATTTGACGTTTGGCATAGTCAGCAACCTCTTGTTCATGTGTAATCAACACAACTGTCTTTCCCATATCATTTAGATTTGCGAATAGGGACATGATTTCATGACTATTGGCAGTGTCTAAGGAGCCGGTCGGTTCATCAGCTAAAATCACATTTGCCTCTCCAACCAGTGCTCGAGCAATGGCTACCCGCTGTTTTTGACCACCAGATAATTGATTGATCCTAAAATCGATTCGGTCAGCCAAACCGACACTTTCTAAGGCATGAATAGCTCGACATGTTCGTTCCTCTTGCATGACACCGGCATACAAAAGTGGTAAAGCAACATTTTGTAAAACGGACAATTTTGGCAATAGTTCAAAATTTTGAAAAACAAAACCAATTTTTTGATTGCGAATTTCAGAAAGATCGTCTTCGTCCATTTGACTGGTTATCTTGCCATCAATTAGATAGATTCCTTTTGTCGGTGTATCTAAGCAGCCGATAATATTCATCAAGGTTGATTTGCCGGAACCTGATCGTCCCATAATAGAAACAAACTCCCCATTGTCAATTGTTAGATTGATTTGATTCAAGACATGGATTTCACCAAGCCCTTGTTGGAACGTTTTACAGACATCAATTAGTTGGATCATTTGTTCTCACATCCATTCCTACTTTGACATCATTTGTGGGAAAGACAAGCTCGCTGTCCAAGTCTAGCTCACTTTCTAGCAAATACATTGCTTCATCCATTTCATCTTCGGACAACTCTACTTGTTTTTTGCTGATTTTATGATTTTCAACAACATAAATGAAAGGCTTGTCTTCTTCATAGAAAACGAATGATTTTGGCAGTTTGATTTCCGTTTGGTTGTCTTCGATCAGTTCCACGAAACAATGAGTACCAATGCTTGGTGGGGTTTCACTTTTATCCAAAGCGACTTCAAAGCTGAATTGGGATAAATTTGGGTTTGCACCTTGTTCTTCCACAACTACTGAAGGTTCTTTCATATCACCAACTCGTGTGATCTGTCCAGTCCATTGCTGACTACCGCCATTGCGATCCTTTAGTTGAACTTTTTGTCCCGGTTCCAGCTGACTGCGACGGAATTCATCTACGGTTCCTTTTAAAAACAGACGGCTTGTGTCAACGATAGTCATAAAAGGGGACTCTGGGGCTGCTTCACTCGCACTCATATTCATTTGTCGTTCATCAATATCTTTGACGATTCCGTCAATACCAGCCTCCACGACATCTGAACCATGTTGTTCTTTGACGGAGTTCAACTCCAATTCTGCTCGTTCTAGTTCTAAGGTTGCATCGCCTATACTATTCTCTGAATTTTGAGCTTCCATCAATAGTTGACTTTGTTGCATTTCTAATTCATTTTTGCGGTCTTCTAGTGCTTCTTTATCTTCATCCTTTGCGGTAGTGATTTTTTGTTTGGTCTCTTCCAATTGAGTAGTTACCTTGTTGTATTGTTCCCATTTCTGGTTTGTTTGTCGCTGGGCTTGTTCTACTGCACTCCTACGGTTTGCAGTGGTTTGCTCTGCTTCCTTAATAGCTAAAGATCCTTCAGGATTAGAATAAACAAACAGTGCTTGTCCGGCTTTCACTTGATCTCCCGCCGCAACTTTTTTTTCGACGACTGAGCCTCGCCCGCTATCTACCTTCACTTCAATGGTTCTCGCCGGTTCAATGACCCCCACCAAGTGAAAGTCATTTCTAGGTTGCAGATCTTGTAAAGATACACGCGTGATAGATGGGGCTTCTCGGCGATCACGCCTTAAAGTACTTGCCCCAGCTATACTCCCGATAACCAGTAGAGCACCAGTGACCATGATGGCTTTTTTAAAATTTTTTTTATGTTTTCTCAAACCTCTCACCTTCCTCATCGGTTAATTGGATGACTACCTTTATTTAAGCACTTCACCTACAAACGTTTTGAATGATTCTCTTAATATATTCTGAAGATTTCTTAAGAGATATTCTCTATTCGTTGTATCCTCGCTTTGTTATAATCTAGAATGAATGAAGACTATTTATTTGAAAGGAACTTTTCATGCATATTAAACATCCTCGCTTCGTTTTTTCTTTTTTAGGCATCTGCTTATTATTAGGAATCGTTTGGCTAATAAAGGAGACAAGAATCATTCACATGGTCATCGACGATTTTTTTTCAAAATTTGTCATGCAAGAAGTTGTTGGAACGAGTGACGGGGAAGGGGGGACGATTATTGGCAATTTTGTTGATTGGACGATGATCAAGCAACTCCTATTAGCATTCTCTCTCTTTCTTATTTTTATCGTTTCCTTAATCAACTATTTTATCTATCGCTACTACTCAAGAAAAAAGATTACACAAATCGCTGAAGGCATTCAGCCTTTTTTCTCTGGGTCTACGGAAGCTTCGACTAGAAGTATGCCAATCGATAATGAATTGTTAAAAATAAAAAATACGATGAACCGAAATGAAACCCTCCTAAAGGAAGAAACTCAACGAACAAAGGACTTGATCACTTATTTGGCTCACGACTTGAAGACACCTTTAGCCTCCGTGATCGGCTACCTCAACTTATTATTGGATACAAAGAACTTAACGAACGAACAAATGACTCAGTCTCTGACTATCGCTCTTGAAAAGTCTGAACGGTTGGAAACACTGATGAATGAATTTTTCGATATTACTCGATTCAATCTTCAAGATATCCAATTGTTTAAACGAGAACTTGATTTTGTGTTCTTATTAAAACAAATCCAGGAAGAATTTTACCCGTTGCTGAAAGAAAAAGGACAAGAGGTTCGGTATATCGGACCGGAAAGCTTGAAAATTGAAGCTGATAGTGAACAGTTAGCCAGAGTATTGAATAATCTGTTGAAAAACGCGATCGCCTACGCACCTGAACATACAATGATCACAATGGAACTATCGGTTTCTGAGCACCAAGCAACCTTTATTCTTGCCAATCAAAGTGAGCCCATCGAACAAGAGCAGCTAGAAGCATTATTTGAAAAGTTTTATCGCCTTGATCAAGCCCGTTCAACAAAAACCGGCGGTGCGGGACTAGGTCTAGCGATCGCCAAAGAAATCATTCTGGCTCATCAAGGAACCATTCAAGCTGCCAGCAAAAATAATGAGATCCAGATGTTTGTTACTTTGCCTTTGGGTAATGCAAAAATGAAGGGTTCAGAAAGCAACTAAGTTGAAAAGGACGGTCGATACGATTGGAAAAAATACTTTTAGTTGAAGATGAAAAAGAAATTTCAGACCTAATTCTCTTTTATTTGCAGAACGAGAATTTTTTAGTAACGACTTGCTCTGATGGGAAATCTGCTCAAACACAAATTGAACAAAATACATTTTCACTGGCAATTCTTGACGTGATGCTACCGGACATCTCGGGGTTCGAACTTTGTAAAGAAATCCGAAAAAATCATAACTATCCGATCATCATATTGACCGCAAAAACCGAGGAAATCGATAAGATCACAGGATTGACGATTGGCGCAGACGATTATATTACGAAGCCCTTTCGCCCATTAGAAGTAATTGCCCGAGTGAAGGCCCAGATTCGGCGATCCACTCAGTACAATGGATTTGATAAACACAAATTGATCGTTAAAGATTTGGTATTAGATGTTGATAAACGAAAATGTTTTTTACAGGAAGAAGAGCTTTTTCTGACACCAATCGAATTTTCCATCTTAAAATTATTGATGGAACGACAGGGACAAGTCATTAGCTCTGAAGAAATGTTTCAAGAAATTTGGGGCGAAAAATATTATACTTCCTCCAATAATACTATCATGGTCCACATTCGAAATTTAAGAGAAAAAATGCATGACACGCACAAGCAGTCTTCCTATATTAAAACGGTTTGGGGCATTGGCTATAAAATCTAAAGCTAAGATCAGAAAGCGTGGCATAAGTCAGGCAGTTTATACGCACAAAAACACAAGGGACATTCGAAAACCAACAAATTTCGAGTGCTCCTTGTGTTTTTATCTTCGATGTTTCAACTGATTTTTTTCGTTCGTCTAGCTCAATAGCGTGGCTTAGTGAACGGGATTGTCTGCTTATTTCCAGCGCGCGTCCACTACGATGCCCTTTACTGATTGAAACGTTTTCTAAGAAATGATACTCTAAGGATAACAGATGAAAAAGAGGAGAATAACATATGAGGATCGTAATCGTCGGTGGCTCATTTGCGGGCATTCAGACAGCTATTTCTTTGCGCAACGACTGTCCAGAAAGTGAGATAATCATTATTGAGAAGCAAGCGCGGATAGGCTTTATTCCGAATAGTGTCAATTTGATCTTAAAAGGGGAATTTCATGAAGAAGCGCATCATTATTGGATGACGAAAGAGCAATTGACTCAAGAACATCAGATAGCAGTACGGGTAGAAACAGAAGTGACTGCGCTAAACAGCGATAAAAACCAAATCCAATTAAATGATGGGGAAATATTGTCTTTCGATTTTCTTGTGATTGCGACAGGCTCACAACAACGCTTCCGTTTTAGTACACAAGAAAACGACACGATTTGGACAATCAAAGATCCTAAAACTTCGCAACAATTTCAACAACGTATTGGAAATGCAAAAAAAATCGCAGTGATCGGTGCAGGGCAAGTTGGCTTGGAACTCATCGAAGGATTAGCGAACTTAGGAAAAGAACTCCATCTGTATGAAAGCCAATCGACGGTTTTATTCCGCTATTTTGATCCAGAGATGATCAAGCCGTTGTATCGTGAGCTGGACAATCGAGGTATTCGTTTTTTCTTAAACGAACAAGTGCAAGAAATCATTGAAACAGAACAAACAGAGATCTTCACGGAAAAAAGAAGTGAGACGTATGATCTAGTCTTGTTGGCAAATTACACCCGTCCAGATAATCAGTTATGGGAAGCGTCTTTGCAATTGAATGATGATGGGACGATCTGGGTAAATGACTACCTGCAAACGTCACAGGAAAATATTTATGCGATCGGTGATGCCATCCAAGTAACTTATCGACCAACGCAAGAAAAAATGTACGTATCTTTAGTTAACAATGCGATTCGAACGGCGAAGATCGCGAGTAAAAATATCAGTGGGCAACAAAAGAAAGATTTAGGTACGTATCGACCAATCGGTAATCATTGGTTCGGGCATTATTTTGGCAGTGTCGGTTTAACAGAAAGCGAAAGTATCTTTTATCCTGGAAAAATCAACACACAATTATTAACGACCAGAGCTTCTGCGACAAATCAAGAATCAATCAAAATAAAAGTGCTATTGACGGAAGAAGGAAAATTGCTGGGGGCGCAATGTCATAGCCAAGCAGTGATTTTCTATCTTTTAGACCGACTGACTGTAGCAGTTGAGGAAGGATGGACACTCGCAGATCTGGAAGCGCGCGAATTCTTCTTTCAACCAGAGTATCGAGCGCCAACAGCTCTTGTAAAGGTGGTTGATTCTTTCGATGAAGATTGAAGAATTTTTAGAAAAAAAAGAGCAAACCCAAATTGAGATTTTACGAATGCTTGTATTAGAAGGTGGTTCCGCTTCAATCAATGAGTTGCGATCCTCTGTGAAATTATCAAAATCTGCCTTCGACCAATATATCGAAGACCTTGAATTGATCGGTCGTATGATGAAAACAAAGATTTCTGTCCGAAAAAATGAATTCCAAGTCGTCCTTGAATTAGATGAGCATACGAGTTTAGAAAAAATCATGCTTTTTTTGGTACAACAAAGCGTGAAATATCAGATCTTGACATATCTTCTTGAACACCAACAAGCTTCAAGTGTTCGTTTGGCAACAGCTTTTACAATCAGTGAATCCTCTGTCTTTAGAAAAACCAAAGAATTGAATCAGCTATTGAAAGAGTTCTCTCTACAGATAAAGAATGGACAAATCCAAGGAGAAGAGCTCCAGATCCGTTATTTTTATTATTCCTTATTTCAATTTTTCCCAGAGTCACAAAGACCACAGTATTTACAAGATACTCCAGATAAGCGTCCGTTGATAGTAGGATTGGCGCACGTGTTGAATACAACCTTTTCCCCACAATCATCGTCAAAAATTGCGACATGGATCGGTATTACACGGAAAAGGTTACTGTCAGATAAGATGAAGTTTTCTGGTACAAAAGAGAAAAAAGAAATATACCAAGAGGATCAACTGTACCAGACCATCCATCCGATGATTTCCTTATATCTTAGTCGAACAGCAGCTGATGTGACGGCGTATGAGTCGATGATGTTTTATAGTTTTCTCGTTACTTTCTCGGTACTGGAGGAAGAGACATTTTATCAATACGAGTTGACTCGTAGCAAAAAGTTACCTACAGCGGTGTTGGATACGTATATTCGAGAAACCATGCTGTGGCATTATCGACCAAGGCGTCTAAAAATCAAGGAAGAGAAAACAATTGGGTATCACTTGGCACAAATCAATAATGAGTTATACTTTTTTTCTGGCTATTTAACCATCTATGATCCGCCACACTTACTCATCCAACAACAACGCATGTTGGGTGATTCGTTGACTCAATTACTTGAACGATTGAAAAAAACGACAGTCGAACAGCTTCCTATGAAAAAATTGACCAATCAAGTTTTGGATAATCTGATGAGTCAATACGCGAATATTTTGATGATGATCGATTTCTATATTGAAAAATCTGTGGTTATTGGCATTGATCTACACTCCTTACCGATCTATCGAGTTGCTTTCCAACAGTTCTTGATTCGAGAGTTAAAGGGGATCAGCGGGATCGTGATCGAAGAAGTCCAACAAGAAAAAAGTTATGATTTTGTGATCACCTTCAATCAGGATAAAAAAGGTCAAGAGTACTATTATCTATCGGAGTTTGCTTCAAGTTATGATATTTTAAGGTTAAAGCAAAAAATCGAGCAAGAAAAAAAAGCCAAAAATTAAAAAACTGTCAAAAAAAAAGTGAATTGCTATTTTTTTGGCAGTTTCTACTCCTTAAATAGGTGTACCATAAAAGTAGTTAAAGAAAGCGTTTGCAAAAATGGAGGAGATCATAATGACAGAATCAACGTATATCATGGCGATTGACCAAGGGACAACAAGCTCACGAGCGATTATCTTTGATAAAAAAGGAAGACACATCGGTAGTTCCCAAAAGGAATTCACACAATATTTTCCCCGGGAAAGCTGGGTAGAACATGATGCGAATGAAATCTGGAACTCCGTACAATCAGTTATCGCAGGTGCGTTTATTGAATCTGGTATCAAGCCAACACAAATCGCCGGTATCGGTATCACGAACCAACGTGAAACAACAGTGATTTGGGAAAAAGATACAGGACGCCCGATTTATCATGCTGTAGTGTGGCAATCGCGTCAATCCGCTAGTATTGCTAACAAATTAAAAGAAGACGGACACCAAGAGTTTTTCCATGAAAAAACTGGTTTAGTCATTGATGCGTATTTCTCTGCTACTAAGATTCGCTGGATCTTAGACCATGTAGAAGGTGCACAAGAGCGAGCAGAAAAAGGCGAGTTGATGTTTGGAACGATCGATTCATGGCTTGTTTGGAAGTTGACAGATGGACAAGCACATGTAACCGATTACTCGAATGCGAGTCGTACAATGTTGTTCAATATCCATGAATTGGATTGGGATCAAGAAATTTTAGATCTACTGAATATTCCACGAGTGATGTTACCGAAAGTAACCTCAAATTCGGAGGTTTACGGTTATACACAAGGGTACCATTTCTATGGTAGTGAAGCACCGATTTCTGGTATGGCAGGAGACCAACAAGCAGCCTTATTCGGTCAAATGGCTTTTGAGCCAGGGATGGTCAAAAATACGTATGGTACAGGTTCATTTATTGTGATGAACACAGGTGAAAAACCACAATTATCTAAAAACAATCTGTTGACGACGATTGGTTACGGAATAAATGGAAAGGTTTACTATGCGCTAGAAGGTAGTATCTTCGTAGCCGGTTCCTCGATCCAATGGTTACGTGATGGTCTGCAAATGCTACAAAAAGCGAGTGATTCAGAAGATGCAGCGAAGCGTTCGACTAGTGATGACGAAGTTTACGTCGTACCTGCTTTTGTTGGACTTGGCGCTCCTTACTGGGATCAAGCAGCACGTGGCTCTATGTTTGGTCTTACTCGAGGAACAACAAAAGAGGATATCATCAAGGCGACACTACAATCCATTGCCTACCAAGTTAGAGATATCATCGATACGATGCAAGATGATACAGGCATTCAGATTCCTGTGTTAAAAGTTGATGGAGGTGCAGCCAATAATGAATACTTGATGCAGTTCCAAACCGATATCTTGAATGTACCGATCCAACGTGCCGGTAACTTGGAGACCACTGCATTAGGTGCTGCCTTTCTTGCAGGATTAGCAGTTGGTTATTGGAAAGATACGGATGAAATTCGTGAGTTTTACGAAGCTGGTAAAATCTTCGAGGCGGAAATGCCAGAAGAGCGTAGAGAAAAACTTTACACTGGTTGGAAAAAAGCAGTGAAAGCAACTCAAGCATTTGAGTAAAGGGAGGGAACACAAGATGTTTTCAAAAAAAACAAGACAAGATAACATTGACCACATGAAACAAGAAGAATTAGATCTTTTGATTATTGGGGGCGGAATCACTGGTGCAGGTGTAGCAATCCAAGCAGCTGCTTCAGGTATTAAAACCGGTTTGATCGAAATGCAGGATTTTGCGGAAGGAACGTCTTCACGCTCAACCAAGTTAGTTCATGGGGGGATTCGTTATCTAAAAACGTTTGACGTTGAAGTGGTAGCAGATACAGTAGGCGAACGTGCAGTGGTACAACAAGTGGCACCGCATATCCCTAAACCAGATCCGATGTTATTGCCGATTTATGAAGGAGAAGGCGCAACGACCTTCAATATGTTTTCTGTAAAAGTAGCGATGGATCTTTATGATAAATTAGCAAAAGTAACTGGAACGAAGTATGAAAACTATACGTTGACACCTGAAGAAGTTCTTGAACGTGAGCCGTTTCTTAAAAAAGATGGCTTAACAGGTGCCGGTGTTTACTTGGATTTCCGGAATAATGATTCCCGTTTAGTGATCGATAATATCAAAAAAGCGGCAGAAGACGGAGCATATCTGGTCAGCAAAATGAAAGCTACCGGTTTTATCTATGAAGGTGACCAGATCATCGGAGTCAAAGCGCGTGATTTGTTAAGTGATGAAGTCATTGAGATCCGAGCAAAAGTAGTGATCAACACAAGTGGACCATGGGTGGACAAGATCCGTAACCTGAACTTCAAGCGTGCGATCTCACCAAAAATGCGTCCGACAAAAGGCGTCCATTTAGTAGTAGACGCGAAGAAACTGCCTGTGCCACAGCCTACTTATTTCGATACAGGAAAACAAGATGGTCGGATGGTCTTTGCGATTCCTCGTGAAAACAAAACGTATTTTGGGACAACAGATACCGATTACCAAGGCGATTTTACAGACCCACAAGTAACACAGGAAGATGTGGATTACTTACTAGATGTGATCAATCATCGTTATCCAGAAGCAAATATCACTTTGGCTGATATCGAATCAAGTTGGGCAGGATTACGTCCGTTATTGATCGGCAATGCCGGTTCTGACTACAACGGTGGTGACAACGGTTCGATCTCAGATAAAAGTTTCCGTAAAGTTGTTGATACGGTGACGGATTATAAAGAAAGCAAGGTATCACGAGTAGAAGTCGAAGATGTGTTGAATCATTTAGAAAGTAGTCGTGATGAAAAAGCACCATCAACTGTTTCTCGCGGTAGTTCATTAGAACGTGAACCAGATGGACTAGTTACTTTATCTGGTGGTAAAATCACCGATTATCGCAAAATGGCAGAAGGCGCGATGAAATTGATCCGTCAACTGTTACAAGAAGAGTATGGTGTAACTGTAAAAGAGATTGATTCCAAGACTTATTCGATCTCAGGTGGCGATTTTGATCCGACGAAACAAGAAGAAATGGTCGAAGAATATACAAAAATCGGTGTGGAAGCAGGTCTTGATGAAAAAGATGCTGCATATATCGCAGATTTCTACGGAACAAATGCGAAACACATCTTTGAATTAGCGAAAGAAATGAGTCCTTATCCAGGATTGACTTTGGCAGAATCTGCACGTTTGCGTTACGGTTTAGAAAACGAAATGGTCTTAGTTCCAGGTGACTATTTGATTCGCCGTACCAACCATCTACTTTTTGAAAGAGATCAGTTAGATGCCATCAAACAACCGATCATTGATGCGATTGCTGCATACTTTGAATGGACAGATGAAGAAAAAGAACGTGAAACGCAACATTTAGAGCAACTGATCGCTGAGTCAGACTTACGTGACCTGAAAGGAGAAAAATAAAATGAATGCAGACATGACCCAAATCATGGGAGAATTTATTGGAACGATGATTTTGATCCTTTTAGGGGACGGCGTATGTGCAGCAGTGAATTTAAACAAAAGTAAAGCGCAAGCCTCCGGTTGGATCGTCATTGCATTTGGTTGGGCAATGGCTGTTACGATGGCAGTATTTATTTCGGGATTCATGGGACCCGCTCATTTAAATCCTGCGGTAACACTTGGGATGGCAATGACAGGTGCGATCGGTTGGAATTTAGTTTTCCCATTCATCATCGCGCAATTACTAGGTGCGATCGTCGGTGCGGTACTTGTTTGGTTATCTTATTTGCCACATTGGTCAGCAACAAAGGATCAAGGGGCAATCTTAGGAACCTTTGCGACTGGACCAGCCATCCGCAACTATCCTGCTAACTTTATTACAGAGTTGATCGGTACGTTCGTTTTAGTCTTAGGACTATTGGCATTTGGTCAAACAGAATTTGCTGGCGGAACAAATGTCTTTGCTGTTGGAGGATTGATTTTAGCTATCGGGTTATCACTAGGTGGTTCAACAGGATATGCGATCAATCCAGCTCGTGACTTAGGTCCACGTATCGCTCATGCGATTTTACCAATCGCTAATAAAGGTGGTTCTGACTGGGGTTATTCATGGGTACCGATTGCAGGACCAATGGTTGGGGCAATCGTCGCAGTAGGTATGTACACGTTGATGGTTTAATAAAGTAGATTTTGTATATAAAAATAAAATAAATGGTTCTCTTGGTCGTTGTTCACAAACCAGGAGAACCGTTTTTTATTTTATAAGTCAAAGTGTAATAACAAGAGATACAACAAAGTTACATCAAGCTTTGATAGATGTCGATGATCTCTGACACGTTCGTTTCTCTTGGATTTCCTGGGGTACAGACATCTTGGAACGCATCTTCAGCAATTTTTGCAATATCCGCTTCTTTGACACCTAGTTCGGAGATCGTCGCAGGGATGCCAACTTTTTTCGACAAAGCATCAATCGCTTCGCAAGCGGCATCACGAATGTCCTCGATGGAACGAGATTCTGCGTCTTTGATGTTCAGCGCCTTCGCGATTTCTCGATATTTATTGCCTGTAAACTCTTTATTGTATTTCATGACGGTTGGTAATAAGGCAGCGCAAGCGACGCCGTGGGGGATGTCATACCATGCGGATAATGGATGCGCCATTCCATGGACAAGACCTAAACCAACATTTGAAAAACCCATCCCTGCAAGATATTGTCCTAAAGCCATATCCTCTCGGCCTTTTGGATCACCATTCACGGAATCGGCTAAACTACGACCGATGATCTCAATGGCTTTGAGATGGAACATATCACTCATTTCCCATGCACCTTTCGTGATCAATCCCTCGATAGCATGTGTCATCGCATCCATCCCAGTTGCCGCACACAAGGCTTTCGGCATGCCCATCATCAAATCACTGTCAACAAAGGCGACGATTGGAATATCATGGGGATCAACACATACAAATTTACGAGAACGCTCTTTGTCGGTGATCACATAGTTGATCGTGACTTCAGCCGCCGTACCAGAAGTCGTCGGAACAGCTAAGATCGGCAAGCTTGGATGTTTTGTATCTGCCACACCTTCTAGACTACGGACATCAGAAAACTCTGGATTCGTTACGATGATTCCAATGGCTTTGGCTGTGTCGATCGGCGAACCTCCGCCAATTGCCAGGATCACATCCGCTTTTGCTTCTTGAACGAAAGTCACGCCCTCTTTGACATTCTCGATCGTTGGATTAGGTACGATACCGTCGTAGATTTCATAAGCAATCTCTGCCTCATCTAATAAGGTGGTGACTTTTGCTACGACACCGATTTTATGCAGCTCTTTATCAGTGATCACCACTGCTTTTTTGAAATTTCTGGCATGAAATTCCGTTGGGATAGCTGCAATAGCCCCTTTTCCATGATAGGATGTTTCATTTAAAATCATTCGATTTGCCATTTGGTTTACTCTCCTTTAGGTAGGTCGGTTTCAGAAATTATATATTCTGGTGGATAACGCAGTTTTTTGAAATAATAGGTGCGATCTTTTTTATTGAATGTCCGCACCACACGGCAAGGATTTCCTACTGCTAAAGAATTAGCTGGAATATCCTTCGTGACGACACTTCCTGCCCCAATCACTACATGATCACCGATTGTCACCCCGGGCAGTATGGATGTATTTGCACCGATCCAGACGTTGTCGCCGATCCTAACAGGTGCCCCAAATTCTGCTTGGTACTCTTGTCGTAAAACAGGATCTAAGGCATGGCCGGCTGTGTAGATCCCCACATTTGGAGCAAGTAAGACATCCTTACCAATCGTGATCGGAGCAACATCAAGTAACGTGCAATTATTATTGGCTAAAAAGTTTTCTCCAACGGTGATGTTGATTCCATAGTCGCAATGAAAGGGTTGTTCAACAAAGAGTTTGTCCCCAGTTTGCTTGAACATTTTTTTGATCAATTGCTGACGTTCAGATAATTTTCGAGGATGGATATGATTGAATTCATAAAGGAGATCTCTCGTGACCAAACGAAGCTGCAATAATTCTTCATCTTGACGATAGACCTCACCAGCAATCATTTTTTCGACATTGGATTTCATTTCGCACCTCACGATTGTTAATCGTTCAAATAGCCAGCACGTGGGACAACCCCAAACGCATCAGCCAGTAATTTCAAATTATCATCTTCTAGCGTCTGCTTGATGCCACCTTGTGCCATGACGATCGTATAGACTTGGGCAGCTTTTTCAGCTGTTTCAATCAAACCAAATGTTTCATCCATGTTTTTTCCAGAACCATAGATCCCATGTTGTGGCCAAACGACTAAACGGGTTTCTTTCATTTTTGCAGCAGTTGCTTCGCCGATTTCATTCGAACCAGGAACTAACCATGGAATGACCGAAATGCCTTCTGGAAAGACAACTAAGCACTCTGTACACATTTGCCATAATGTACGAGTCAATTCGCGTTCAGAAAGTGGATGACTAAAAGTCATGGCTAACAAGTGTGTTGCGTGACAATGCATGACGATGCGGTTATCTGGATCGACACTTAATCGAGCGATATGGCTCATGAAATGACTTGGTAACTCAGAAGTCGGAACAGCATCAGGGCTTAATCCCCATAAAATGTCGATCGCATGACCATCTCCAGTCACACGGATCAGTCCAAGATTTTCTTCTGGCTCTGCCTGTACATTTTTAAAATATTTTCCAGACCCTGTCACTAAGAAATACCTTCCGGCTAATTCTTGGGCATCAAATGGCAACGGCAGTGTTCGTAAAACTTTCGTAGGGTCGATAAAAGGTAAGACTTGCGCTTCTTCTAATAAATAGGTGATATTCCCACCATTACGTTCATCCCATCCTAGGCGGTACATATTGGTTGTTGCTTGAATCATCTCTTGTACAAATGGAGCAGTGAGCATCGCTAATTTTTTCACGAGTGAGACCTCTTTTCTTTTTCTGATGAATAGAAAGAACATGTAGTATGTGGTTATTTTGTAAATCAACAGAAAGAACCTCAAAATCAGTTAGACGGATTCTCGAAAGCTTCTGTTGATAGGTGAGGGGCTTTTTTACAACTTGATAGATAGTGTTCATGAAGCAACACTTCGGTCATAAGCCAGAAAAATCAAAAATGAACCAGCCATTTTCGATTTTCTATCTTACTGCTCAGGTCAGAGCGCTTCTTTCACGACCTGTGATAAACGGTGTTCAAGAAGCAACACTTCGGTCATAAGCCAGAAAAATCAAAAATGAAACAGCCATTTTCGATTTTCCTGTCTTATGCCTTAGTGCTGAACGCTTCTTTCACAACCTCTTACTTTGTACGTCTTTTTCATATTGTAGGACTTCTTGGTACCAGTCCATGCCTACTGGGACGTTGTTGATTTCACAGAAGTAATTCCAAACGTCGGCGTATGGGAAGTCTTTTAATTCTTCAGTGAAGGCTAAGCGTTTGGTGAAGTCGAAGTTTAGTTCGGCTTCTTTTAATTCTTCGATTGGTTCAAGCATGGCTTTTAACAATGCCTTTTGCGTATTTCTTGTGCCGATTGCCCAAGCGGCGATCCGGTTGATGGTGGCATCGAAGAAGTCGAGACCGATCGCTGTTTTTCCGAGTAAGTCATTGCGGACTAATTCTTTGCCGATTTCTTGTAATTCATCATCCATGATCACAACATGGTCTGAATCCCAACGCACAGGACGAGAGACGTGAAGCATGATCCCTTTTGAGAATAAGGCTAAAGACGAAAGTTTGTTGGAGATGACTTCAGTTGGATGGAAGTGTCCTGCGTCTAGGCAAATCAATTTGTTACGTGTCAATCCATAGCCCATATAAAATTCGTGTGAACCTACTGTGTAAGCTTCGGCACCAAGTCCGAATAGTTTGGATTCTACGGCATCTTGTGTATATTCTTCGTTGAGATCTTCTGAGAAAATCTCATCTAAAGATTCCATCAACCGTTGGCGTGGAGATAGGCGGTCGATTGGATTGTCTTTCATTCCATCAGGCATCCAAAAATTATCGATACATGTTTGTCCGATTTCTTTTCCCATATACTCGGCGATTTTACGAGCGCGTTTCCCATGTTCGATCCAGTAATCCCGTACTTCTTTGTCTGGATGAGCAAGTGTCAAGCCATCTTTCATCATTGGGTGAGAGAAGAAGGTTGGGTTGAAATCAAGACCGATCCCTTGTTCTTTTGCCCATGCGACCCATTTCTCGAAATGTTTTGGCTCGATCTCATTTAAATCGACCGGTTCGTCTGTATCTAGATACATGGCATGTAAATTCAATTTATGATTACCAGGAATCAATGAGAAAGCTTTTTCTAAATCTTGGCGTAATTGGTCCGGCGTATGTGCGGCTCCAGGATAGTTTCCTGTAGCCATGATGCCGCCAGTCAGTTCTCCATCTGGTGTCAAAAATCCTTTGACATCATCGCCTTGCCAACAATGCATTGAAATCTTCACTTCTGCGAGTTTCTGCAAGACCTCCTCGGTATCGACACCGATACTCGCATATTTTGCTTTGGCTTCTTCATAACGTTCTTTGACATTCATCATATTGAATCTCTCCTTTTATATTAAAAATTCTTTATATCTAGCAAGTGCTTGTGTCATTTCCTCGGTATGTCGAGGGTGAAAAGTGGTTAATGAAACAGAATCTCTGATCGCTTCACGCGCCAGTTGCAACGTACCGTAGCCATTCGTCGCAATCATTTGGACCATTAGATTCCCAATAGCGGTCGCTTCATCCGGTCCTGCTTCGACTTCGATATTGCAAATATCGGCTGTCAGCTGATTAAGGAAGGTATTGTTTGAACCCCCACCGACGATGTGTAAATGATGAAATTCTTTTCCGGTGATCCGTGCTAAGTTCTCTAGTTCGACAGCGTAGCATAGAGCTAAATTGTCATAGATACAGCGCACCAGCTGACCAGGGGTTTGAGGGATAGATTGGTTTGTTTCTTTACAATAATCTTGTAATTCTTGAATCATATTTTGGGGATTCAAGAAACGTGGGTCGTTGACATTGATCAATTGTTGGAAAGGCGCTTCCTGTGCTGCCAGTTCTGCCAATTCAGCAAAACTATAGGCACCATCTTGCAAACGAGCAACTTCTTGGATCAACCACATACCCATGATATTTTTTAAGAAGCGAATGGTTCCTTGCACACCCCATTCATTTGTAAAGTTAGCGTCAAATGCTTCTTTTGTTGAAATGCCTTCAGGAATCTCTACACCCATCAACGACCAAGTGCCTGAACTGATGTATGCCCACTCTTTACCAGTCGCGGGTGTGCCGACAACTGCTGAAGCAGTGTCGTGAGAAGCAATCGTGATAAAGGTCGCTTTTGGCAGATCATAGGTCGGGAATTGGGCTGTTTGCAATTCACCTAGAATCTGTCCAGGCTCGGTGATTCGTGGGAAAAGCGAAGCGTCGATGCCTAGAACAGCTAAAATATCTGAGTCCCATTTCCGAGTTTCTAAGTTCAGAAGCTGCATAGTAGACGCATTAGTCTTTTCGGTGACTGCTTCTCCAGTGAAGAGGTAACCGAGTAGATCAGGCATCAATAACAAGCGATGGGCATTTGTTAAAGTTTCTTTTTCTTCAACAAGTAATTGAAACACCGTGTTGAAGGGTTGCAGTTGGATACCTGTTTTTTGATAAAGTTCATCCAGAGGCATTTTTTGTTCAAATCGTGGGATGGCATCTTTCGTTCGCTCATCACGATAGCTCGTCGGGGCGTCGATCAAATGACCATCAACATCAAGTAAGCCATAATCGACACCCCAAGTATCGATGCCGACATAACATTCTGCGATACCTTGTTGCTTGGCTTTTTCCAAACCTTTTAAGATTTCAGTGACTAGATGTGTGAGCGGCCACTTTGCGACACCATCGATTTTTTCAAATCCATTTTTGAAGCGATGGACTTCCTGTAAGTCAAAACGGCCTAATTCATTAAGATTGGCATGGATCAAACGACCACTTGAAGCGCCAATGTCGATAGCAAGATAATTCATCAAAATTCCTCCAATTTGTTTTTGCTTGAATCAATGAAAACTAGACTTCATTTGAGTGTGGCTTCTTTTTAAAAGTAAGGAGAAGAAAAAGAATACCTAAAACGGTCATCAAAATGCAGCCATTGATAAAAATATTTTGTAAAGCATCAGAACCGATACCGAATCTTTCTAAAAGTCGATGTCCATAGGGTGAAACAAAGTTACCGATATTTGCTAGAACGAGAATAAAGGAAGTGGTACTTGCTTTTGCTGCTTGCGGAACTGAACGAGTAGCATCATTGAAGATGTAAGGAACGAACAGAGCAAAGGCGATACCGTTCAGTGCAGCCCCAACACCTATCATAAATAAATGATTGGCTGTCAAGATGAGGAATAAGCTTGCTGCCATGATGAAAAAAGAAATAGGCAACGTCCATCGTTTCAATCCTTTGTAAATCAACCCGAATAAGAAACCAGCAACCATGTTAGCAATCTGCATAAAAGAAAGAACCGTTCCGGCATCTGATTCTGTTCCTAGATTTTCAGTCACGATGAAGGTCGAAAGCTTAACGACAACGATCATGTAGAAAATACAGAGAAAGAAGATCAAAATGCCATACATGAGAGTGGTCGGACGGAGTGTTCCTTTTTCTGATGTTGCTTTTTTAGAAGCGAAGTTTTCTTTTTTCTGGGGTGGTTCAGGGACGAAAGCCATAAATAAGAAGATGATCGGAATGGTGATCAAGTAAACTAAGAACGCCTTTTGCCAGCCAAAAGTGAGGAGACGTCCGGCAGTGAAGGTCATGACTGCAGCTCCTAAACCTTGAAAGGCGGATTGGAAGCCAATCAATGTGGCAGCTTCTTCGCCTTCAAAAAATTCGCTGATCATACTGACTGCCAACGAGTTGAAGAGACCAAAGCCAGCACCTAATGCTGCGCGGGAGATCATCAATAAATAGAAGTTGGCAGTGAAGACAGGTAACACGCCAGCAACTCCAGCAAGCAACAACCCAAGTAAGACAGTTTGTTTCTGTCCGATGGCTTTGGCAATCAAACTACTCAAAGCAATAAAAATCACAACAGTTAGTTGAGGAATGGTCATCAGTAGTTCGACGGATGAAGCCGATTGATCATTGAAGTAGCCTAACATCATCGGTAAAGCGGATGCGATAGCAGTATTTGACGTTAAAACTAAGGAAATGGATAACAGCGACAGTTTCATCAACCAAGTCTTTCTCATAGCTTGTTCCTCCAGATGAAGATGTATTTGTTGCACTCATCATATCTTGTAACCCTTTTCACAACAATGTCAGTATGTTACTATATTGGTGTCAAATTTACATATAGAGGGGGAGGAGCATGAATCCGTATGTGCAAAAAATTTTTATGCCATTCACAGCAGAAGAGTTAGAACAGCGAAAGACGGGGCAATGGATCAAGGAATTTGAAGGAGAAAACTTAGACGAACAAGACCAGCAATTCAAATTAGACGATCACCATCTTTTTCAAGAAAATAATATTTTGATTCGCCAACATCGACGCTTCGCTCATTATCCACTACATTCCCACCATTTTTTAGAATTCAATTATATGTATTGCGGTACTTCAGAACAGATCGTCAACGGTCTGCCAATCACTTTGAAAGAAGGACAATTATTACTTTTAGATACAAACAGTCGCCATGAGCTGATGCCTTTGGGTGAAAAAGATATTTTACTGAATTTCTTATTCAAAACAAATGATATCAATATCAATCTTCTGAAAAAAATCGATAATCGTAGTGGGGGGTTGACGTATAATTTTTTGATGAATGCCATTTTAGAACCCGGCTATAATGAAACACATCTTTTGTTACACTTAGCTAAAGAACCAGAGATCCAAGTCACGTTGGATCAGATGATCCTCGAATATTTTTCAAAAAAACATCTGGGAAATGAAATCATGAACGCTTTTTCACAAGTGTTATTTTTACAGCTTTCTAGAGTCTATCACTCGCAATTAGCAAAAATATACAAAAAAGATGGACAAAGCAACTTGATGATTAAAATTCTGCAACGGATCGAAAGTGACTATCGAACATTGAACCTAAAAACATTGGCAGATGAGTTAGGGTATAATCCCAATTATCTGTCTAATTTGATCAAGCAACAGACAGGCAAATCCTTCAAACAATTGATTACGAATCAACGCTTACATGAAGCACAGGATCTAATTTTATCTACCCGTTTCTCGATTGAGGAGATTGCGGCCAGTGTAGGTTTTTCCAATAAGACACATTTTTACAAAAAATATCGAGAATATTTTGGGGATACGCCGATCGCCGTTCGCAAACGACGCTGAAATAGTTATTTATACATAAAAAGCCAACTGCGAAAAGGTCGGGACAGAAGCTTATAATCTCGAGAAATAAGGCGCCATCCACGAAAATTGTTTTTCAAATTTTTGTGGATGGCGCCTTATTTTCCGAAGCGGTTCCTTATATTCTCGCCGTTTATTCGATTTTGGGTGGTGAGGTTTAATGTCCTACTCTTAGATTGCGTTTGGCTTTTTTCATTTACTAGAAGTAGAAGCTACTTATTTCAACTTAGTTAAAACATCTTCTGGAACTTGGTTTTCATCGATCGTCGTTGGACCAGAGGTCACTCGTTTTTGACTTACCTCTGCTTTGACATAACTATTTGGCTCAAGGGGTGTTGGATGTTCTGAGGAGATCGTGTAACCTAACTTGATCGTTTTGCCATCTTTAGTCACAAATGTAAAGTCATAGTCATACGACTTCAACCCCCGAACTTTTTCACCGCTATCATCCACTGTATCAGTCAATGGTGGCACTGCTTCTGGTACTTTTGCGTAGGCAACTTGGCTATTGTAGGTCTGATCATAATATTGATAACCTTTGTAGCCACCAAACAATAACAATAAGAGAGCGATTGCTCCAATTAATTTTTTCATCATATCCATCCTTTTATGTTTCTTGATATATCCAATTATCGCCGATTGATACAGTGTTTGAAAATCGAAAAACGTGACAATTTTGAAATATTATTAAAATAATACCATTCAGACTAGTTCAGTATCTGTTTGACATTCTGGCAACCGCTTGCTATAGTAAAAAAGAAAAATAAATAAAACCTAGATGAACGAGGTATTTTGATGAGTGTAGTAGGTATCTAATCGAGTAAGTTGAATAACCAATAAAGCAGTAGGCTTATTTGGTGTGCTTATAGATGGTACCTGTCTGAAACATTTCTTGTAATCAAATCAAGGGGAGGACATGTCTTATTTTAGCTGTGTCCTGCCCTTTTATTCTATTTTAGGTCTTTATTTATTTTGGGGACAGGTATCTCTTCAAGAAAAGGAGAGAATATGAATCATACAATCAAACAATTACAATTTGAACAAATCAGAAAAGAAGTGATTGCCCGAGCAATCGGAGATCACACGAAAGAACGTCTGGCAGAAATGTCAATCCCGACAAATCTTCAGACCGTAGAAACAAGACAAACAGAAACGAAAGAAGCCCGTACGATTTTAGAAAGTAGCCAGCACGTGCCGTTTATGGGGCTGACACGAATTGTGGCATTAACTGACCAAGTGAAAAAAGGCTTGATCTTAACCCCTGCTGAATTGATTGAATACGCTGATTTTTTAAGAAGCAGTCGAATGATCACTCGCTTCTTTGAAAAAAACCAATATCAAACGCCATTACTGTATGCGTACAGTAAAAATCTACCGGATCTTCAATCAGTAGAGGACTTAGTTTATGAACAAATCAAGAACCAACAAGTCGCAGATGAAGCATCAAAAAATCTACGTAAAGTACGAAAACAAATCCAAACGGTAGAAAAAGAAATCCAAGATCGTTTGCTAAAATTCTTGCGACATTCTGGGAATAAAGAAATGATCCAAGAAGCGATGATCGTTCAAAAAGGGGAACACGCAACGATCCCGATCAAAGCGAGTTATAAAAATAAAGTAGCCGGAACGATCATTGAACAGTCGAATAAAGGTACGACGGTATTCATCGAACCAACAGCAGTCGCTAAAGCAAGCGCACAACATCAATTATTGAAAGCAGAGGAAATTGCTGAAGAATATCAGATTCTAGCAAGTTTGACTGGGGCATTAGCTGAAAATGAACAGGCAATCGATCAAATCATCGAAACGGTCACCGTTTTCGATATTATTTTCGCACGTGGGAAATACAGTAGAGAGATCAATGGCATCACACCTATCATCAATAAATCAGAACGCATCCATCTGAAACAAGCGAGACATCCACTGTTATCAGAAAAAGCTGTTCCCTTAGATTTTGATTTGGGTGCAGAATATCGTGGATTAGTGATCACAGGTGCAAATGCTGGTGGGAAAACAGTTGTTTTGAAAACAGTCGGATTGCTGACGTTGATGGCAATGTTTGGTCTGCAAGTACCAGCAAAAGATGGGACAGAGCTTGCCGTATTAGACGAAGTTTTTGTCGATGTCGGCGATCAACAAGATTTAGCGAATGCATTGAGTACTTTTTCTGGGCATATGCAAAATATCGCACAGATTTTGAATAAAGTGGGTAGAAATACCCTAGTTTTACTTGATGAGATCGGTAGTGGAACAGAGCCAACGGAAGGGGCAGCTTTAGCAATTGCCATCATGTCTGCAATGTATGAGAAAGGTGCGCTGATGGTTGCAACGACCCATTACGGCGAAATCAAAGAGTTTGCGGAACGACATGAAGATTTTGTGCCGGCAGCAATGGCTTTTGACCGAGAAGCCTTACAACCAAAGTATCAATTACAGGTAGGAAAAACAGGGGAAAGCCAAGCATTGTGGATCGCTAAAAAAATGCAAATGTCAGAGGACTTGATCCAACAAGCTCAGCAGTATCTTTCTACGAAAGACTATTCAAGGGAAAAACGCTTATTCAAACAACAAGTGAAGACGCAAGAAGTCAAGAACGAAGAAAAGGTTTTATTTTCAAAAGGGGATCGGGTATATGCCACCCAATACAAAAAAGAAGCATTAGTCTTTGAAGACACTGGCGAAGAGACGATCGTGATTTTTGTCGATAACCAAAAAGAAACGGTCCTTCGACAGCGTGTCCTTTTAAAAATGAGAGCAGAAGAACTTTATCCTGTAGGCTATGAGATCGATCAGCTATTTACAGATTTTAAAACGAGAAAATGGGAACGAGATATCGAACGAGGTTCAAAAAAAGCCCACAAAAAATTATTAAAAGAAACCCGTCAGCGTCAGGCTGCACGAAATGAAAATCATGAAAAAGAACAATAACAGATTCTCAATGATGTATGAAGTGTTGGAAAAAGATTGCGCTAAAAAACCGACAATTGATTGGTTCCACGTGGAAAGTACGGTAAAATAGATGAAATGACATTTTGGGAGTTGTTAAGTAATGAATGGAGCATCTGATTGGCGAAAAGAAATTCGCACGATTCCGAATCTACTATCGATTATAAGAATTCTTTTATTGCCTTTTTATTTGTATTTTATGAGTAAGCAAGCTTTCTATCTGGCTGGATCGATCATCCTCTTTTCAGGAGTCACAGACTTTTTAGATGGATACATCGCCCGAAGATTCAATCAGATCACAGAACTTGGAAAAGTTCTTGATCCAATCGGTGATAAGTTGACCCAATTGGTCTTGATCATCTCCATGGCATGGGAACGTCCGTATATCTGGCTCGTTTTAGCTTTATTTATTGTGAAAGAAGCATTTATGCTGATTGCTGGGATCGTTGCTTTGCGTAAACAGGTCAAATTAGATGGAGCAAAGTGGTATGGTAAATGGGCGACAGCTGTGATTTATGTAGGGATGATCCTGCTGTTACTTTTCCCGGCGATTCCTGAAGGATGGGTCATGGTGATATTTGCAATCATTACCTACAGTTTGGCTCAGTCCTTTGTTTTATATGCTTTGGAGTATCGTAAACTACTGAAGCGCTAGGTAGTTTGGTGTATCTTATTGTTGTAACAGCGAATGAGAAGAGTACCGTTGCAATTTAAGTGAAGAATTTATCGAAAATCAATCGAAGTCAAAACTGGCTGAGATTGATTTTTTTTTGGTTTAAGATAAAAAAAATCAACTGAATGCAAAAAAAATAGCTGGTAATATGCCGAAGCATAGACGTAGCAATGATTCAAGAGTAAATATTTCAAGGAGTTAGGCAATATGTGAAGTTGAAATTACACAGAGAAGACTATATGATTTTATTATAATCTATTCGAGAAACAGGTAGTTCACAAAAAATAAGGTCGATTCAATCAGTCATATGTACATATTTTAGGTTTTACTATCAATCATCAGAAGGAGAGGTAATTTATGAATTTATCGAATATTCAATCTAGTGAAGAATACTTAAAACATTATAGAGAATTTATGGAAAACTGTTTTTCCATCAACTATCCACTTTTAGCTTCTTTTTACAAAGAACTTCATCATCGTTTTTTAGAGGTCGTCTCTCAAAAGGACGGACCTGTGTTTGAGCAATTACAAGAGTTGTTAGGGATCGATGCACAGCTACAGATACTTTACGAAATGGCGGAATGTATCGAATCGTTGAAATTAGAAATGAATGAAGAGAAAATCATTGAAATGATCAAGAGAGATAGCTTTTCTTTTTATAGAGAACGGATAGGGTTAACGAAGAAAGATCCTATTCCGCGCGGATTGATCTATCTGAGTGAAAAATAGCCAGTCAATCTTACAGCTATTTCTCTATCAAGGGAAAAGGTTCGACATAGTTTTTAATACACATGATCAGCGACTGTTTGTCTAGTAGAACATCTCTTTTGTCCTATTCTTGTGATAATTATCATGTATTCTAGTATGGATTAGATTTTAATATACAGAAAAGCTGTGACCTAAGTGTTCAGCTCTGAGAAATAAGCGTGAAACCCAGAAAATTCCTCTTGGAATTTTTGAGGTCTCACGCTTATTTCTGAAGGAGCTACTTCACATTATCGCCAAATAATTACTGGATCTTCTGCTTGCACGATCCTGTCACTCTGGGATAAGAGAAAATCTACTGCGGAGGCGCCGATTTTTTTAGGGGAGAAATCAATAGTCGAAAAGGCTAATATCTCACTATATGGTAGATTTCCTTCACCTATGACAGTGAAATCTTTTTTATGAATGAATCCTGCCTGTTTCATTCCTGAAATTACACCGGCTGCTGTATCATCGCCATTGACATAGATTACCTCTGGAATAGAGGCGTGAGTTGTAATCTCTATTGCGAACGCATAGCCATCTGCATAGGTTTCGATACCAGTGAAATAGTTTTTTCCTTCAATCGCCTTTCCAAAATACGTTTCATAAGCAGTTAATTTGTTTTTTGTGGTCTGGCTTTGTGAGGCACTGCGTTTAGTGGTAAAGATGACCCTGGAAATACCACGAGCATGCAGGGTAAGGAACAATTGATCATACGCTTTTTTTCGATCTGGATAAATCATGGCAAGGTCGTCATTGTCCATCTTTTCAGTTGAAACGATTTTTCCTTTGAAGCGAAGAGGTTCAAGTAGCTCATCATTTTTTGTTCGTGACGTTAGAATAAGACCGTCGATCATTTTTTGCTCTAATAGTGTGTAATAGTGACTCTCCGTCTCCTTTTCATAGTAAGTAGGGAGTAATAATACTTGATACCCTTTACTTTTTGCCTGATACAAGATACTGTCCACCAATTGATTATAACAAGAACTGTTGTTAGGCAAGGTAACACCTAAAGTATAGGTTTCTCCTTTACTCAATTTTACAGCATTTCCGTTCACCACATAGTTTGTCTCTTCAATAACGGATTGGACTTTTTTTCGTAAAGCATCGGACACGTAACGATCGTTATTTATCACTCTGGAAACGGTAGATTTGGATACTCCTGACATTTTTGCGATCTCTCGAATCGTAACGATGGGATTTTCCTCCTTTTCTCTTGACTTGGGACGCGTTCCAGTAGGTATACTTTCTTTTGAAAGGTGGTAATGGAATGACAATCAAAATGATCGCTGTAGATATGGATGGTACATTTTTGAATGATCAAAAGAAATACAATGAGGAACGCTTTAAGAAACTTTTTGACTTACTACAGGAAAAAGGAATAAAGTTTGTTGTAGCAAGTGGAAATCAATATTTCCAGTTGCGTTCATTCTTCCCTGATCTTTATAAAAGTATAGCATTCGTAGCAGAAAATGGGGCAAATATTTTAATTGGTGAAGACCATGTGTACAATGCAGAATTACGTCCTGAAAAAATCGTTCAGACATTAGATGTATTGGAAGAGTTAGCGCCAATGAACTTGATCTTATGTGGGAAACAGAGTGCCTATGTCTCTAATACGGTTTCTAAGGAGTTGTTTGAACGTGCAAGTTTTTACTACCCTAAGCTTGAGAAGGTAGATGACCTGTATACGTTAGCTAAGGGAGAAGAAACAATTTTCAAGTTTGCTTTATCCTTCGATGAGCAAGAAGCGGTAGAAAAACTAACAGCCTTAAAAAATTCTTTAGGAGAGGGATTGATACCGGTCTCTAGTGGTCATGGAGATATCGATTTGATCATCCCTGGTGTTCACAAATTAAACGGGTTACGATTGTTAGGCAAAAAATGGGGGATCAGTGATGATGAGATTGCTACATTTGGCGATAGCGGGAATGACTTTGAAATGATCCAACAGATCAAGCACAGTTTTGCTATGGAAAATGGACAGCCCAAGATCAAAGAAGCAGCTACGACGATTATAGGATCAAATAATACAGAGGCTGTACTCGATACGATCCAAGCAATTGTAGAAGAGAAATATACGTAACTTAGTGGTGATAAATTACCGAAACATTGAGCTATAAGAAATAAGGCGTCATCCACGAAAATTGTTTTTTAATTTTTTGTGGATGACGCCTTATTTTTTGAAGAGGTTACTTTTGTTCCAGCCGTTGATTTGGTTTTAGGTGGTGCAAGAGGGTTATTGTTCCAGACACTTGTGGTATTGATTTTTTAAGGTCTGTGTTTATTTTTTGATGATCATATTGATGGCTTGTTCCATTTTTTTTGCTTGTTCCTCCACACTGTTTTCTGGATGCTCCAAGCAGTTTTTTAAATTTTCGGCAACGATCATCCCCATGACACGATCAATACTCGAACGAACAGCGCTTAATTGCGTAATGATATCCATGCACTCTTTTTCCTCGTCAATCATTTTTTGGATACCACGAATTTGTCCTTCTGTACGTCTCAAGCGATTTAGAATTGTTTTGTTGTCAATAGTCATCATAGAACCTCCCACTCTTTTTTTGCAAATAATACCCTATATAGGTATTATTTGCAAATGAAAACTGCAACTTTTTGAAATTAAAAGTTTTAATGGTTGACATAATCACATTTATCGTGTTGAATATACCCCAGTAGGTATATTTTTCTAAAAAAAGAGGAGAGAATGAACATGGGATTATTTCAACTTAGTCAATCAATAACAGTAAAGGATTTGCAAGATAAATTAAAAGAAAACATCCAATTGATCGATGTTAGAACACCAGCTGAATACCGAGGCGGGCATATTAAGCAAGCGGAAAATATTCCTTTACACCGTATTAGTACGTATAATGGGGATAAACAAGCACCAGTATACGTTATTTGTCAGTCAGGAATGCGTAGTAAGCAAGCAACGAAAGAATTAAAAAATCTTGGTTATCAGGCGATCAATATCCGTGGCGGGATGAATCAATGGTTTGGGGAAAAGATTGGAGGAAGATAAAAAATGAAATTTGTGATAATTGGCGGTGTTGCTGGAGGGATGTCTGCGGCCACTCGTTTAAGACGACTGCAAGAAGATGCAGAAATCATTGTTTTTGAAAAAGGGCCCAATGTTTCTTTTGCTAATTGTGGCCTCCCTTACTATCTTTCTGGTGAGATCGATGAAAGAGAAAAGCTCTTGATCCAAACACCTGAAAGTTTAGCTGCACGCTTTCGTTTGGACGTTCGAGTGGAGCATGAAGTCACAGCGATTTTTCCAGAAACAAAAGAAGTGGAAGTTTCTCATGGAGGGGAATCCCGCAAAGAAACGTATGATGCCCTTTTGCTTTCTCCAGGAGCTAAACCCTTTATACCTGAGATCACAGGCTTGTCTGAGGCAAAAAATGTATTTACTGTGAGAAATGTTCCAGATGTTGACGCTATCATGGGAAAATTAGAGGAACAACCTCGTAAAGCGGTAGTTATTGGCGCCGGTTTTATTGGGATCGAAGTAGCAGAAAATCTAAAAAAACGTGGACTGGATGTAACGATTGTCGAACGGACTCCGCAAGTCGTACCGACGTTGGATGAAGAGATGGCTTCTTTTATACAAAAAGAATTAGAAAATAATGATGTTCAAGTTTTAACCGATTGTGCCGTTACTAGTTTTGAAGAACAAGGAAACATGCTTCGTCTAGAAAATGGCGAAATGTTAGAGTCAGATTTGACGATTCTTTCGGTGGGGGTCCAACCAGATAGTCGTTTAGCTGAGATGGCAGGTTTAACGTTGGGATTACGTGGCGGTATCGTTGTGGATGAGCATTATCAAACGAGTGATCCGGCAATCTTTGCAGTAGGAGATGCGATTGTCGTGAAACATCAAATCACGAAGGAACCTGCATTGATTTCTTTAGCTTCACCTGCGAATCGACAAGGACGACAAGCTGCTGATAACATGGCTGGGCGGCCACGCCTGAATCAAGGCAGCCTTGGAACGGCTATTGTTCGAGCATTTGGTCAGACAGCTGCCTCCACAGGTATCACAGAACGACAAGCAAAAAAAGCAGGTTTATCTTTTCAAGTCCTCCATGCTTCAGGTAAAGATCATGCTGGCTATTACCCTGGTGCAACGGACTTGTTGTTGAAATTGATCTTCCATCCGGAAACTGGGGAAATCTATGGAGCTCAAGGAATCGGTCAAAAAGGAGTAGATAAACGAATCGATATTCTTGCGACAGCCATTAAAGGGCATTTGACAGTCTTCGACCTGCCAGAGTTAGAACTGACTTATGCACCGCCTTTTGGTTCAGCGAAAGATCCAGTAAATATGCTAGGTTATATTGCGATGAATGTCATCGAAGGATTGAGTGAGATGATACAGTGGCATGAATTGCCAGAAGAATTAGCACATGGGAAACAATTGCTTGATGTTCGGAATAAGGAAGAATTGCAAAAAGGTTATTTCCCAAAAGCTAGCCATATCCCTTTATCTGAATTGCGTCAACGATTGGACGAATTGGATAAAGAACAAGAATATATCGTCAGTTGTCATAGTGGATTACGTAGCTACTTAGCAGAAAGAATCTTGAAACAAGCGGGATTCACTGTGAAAAATTTAGATGGCGCTTTTTCTCTGTACCAAGCCGTCAGACCAGATGAATTATGCTATCCTCAAGGGTAGGACTTGAGGGTGTGACCGACGAGCTTTGTAAGGGAAGTAGTAAGCTTGGATGATCGTTTTTCTATTTTTAGAACTTGGCGCTTTTTTAGGCTATTTTTTTGAAGGATAGGAGCTGACGAATGACAAAACTCCAACCTTTCATCGATACAACTAGACAGAATACGTCAATTGTTTATAGGCGATTCCTCAGTTTTTTTCTATAATGAACAACTAGTGAAAATGAAAGGGGATGGCAGAGATGCACAAAATGAAAAAAGTACTTTTTGCTGCACTGATCGCCAGCAGTTTCTTTCTTTGTCAGACAGTCCGGGCAGATTCAAGTCAACCAGCATCAGAAACCAGTGAGTCACAGATCCAGGAGAGTCAGGAGCCACTAGAGTCGTCACATACACCTCTTAACGAAACTGATCCATCAGATTCGACTCGCTGGGAGAAGTTGGAGCAACAACGTAAAGAAGTGGAAGATACGTTGGAACAAGCGAAACAACAACTTATCGAAAAACAAAGGGAAATCGATCAAACAGTGAACGACTTAGCAAATCAAGCAGCGAGTGATCGCGATGAGTTAGCTGAGAAAATAGCTGAAGAGCGAGAAAAAGCCGAATTAGCAAAACAAAAAATAGCAACTGCGACCCAACGGGCAACCGAAGTACAAACGGAATTGCAAGATTTAGCAACGTCTACTGTTTCGTCAGTGGATCAGACACAAGCGGATATTCAAGCAGCTCGTACGGAAATCCATGAAAAAGCAGCAGAAGCTCAAGCGGCAATGGCCGATTTCGAAGCAAGAAAAGCAGATTTGTCTGCCAGTATCGAAAGAATCAAGTCGACCTTACATTCCGCCGGAAAACGGTCGGTAGAAGCGGGGACAGTTACTGAAACAGAAACAAAAGTAGTGGCAGAACAACCCACGAAGACATTACCAAAAACGACCGATCGTCGGTCAATTTATTTGTCAGTGATCGGTAGCTTGTGCTTGCTGGTTGTTTTTGTCGGTGCTGTGTATCAAAAAAGAGTTTGAGAGTGACATCTCAAACTCTTTTTTGTTGTTTGAAAACAACGGATTGATTATTGGTCTATATTTATTTTGAAAAATAAATAGTCGGATAATAGATTTTTTCGTTCGTTTTCGTTGTTTTTACTGGTTTTTTGAATGTATTCAATCAATGCTTCCTATTTTTTTGGATAAATGGTATACTCGTTTTATTGTTTTTAGATATTTTCTAGAAAATTTACAAAAATAACGATAAACGCTCTTTCACGAGCGGAGAGAAAATAGGAGTGGAAAGAATGAAAGCATATATGCAACGAATGGGTCGCTCATTGATGTTGCCAGTAGCAGTCTTACCAGCGGCTTCTTTACTGGTTGGTCTTGCGAATTGGTTCGTAGGAGTAGGCATCAGTAATGCGGGAACGACCTTCTTAATGAATGCGGGGCTAGCGATTCTTAACCATCTTGCCTTATTGTTTGCGGTGGGTTTGGCATTGGGAATGTCAAAAGACAAAGATGGATCAGCTGCTTTGGCAGGATTGGTCGCTTACTTGATCCCTCAAACCGTTTTATCTGCGGATTCAGTACAAGGATTATTGCATCTGGGAGATCTCACTGAAGTCAATCCGGCTTTCAATACAATGGATAACAATGTATTTGTTGGAATCGTGGCAGGATTAGTCGCTGCTGCGATGTATAATCGGTTTAGCCAAGTGAAATTACCTATGGCCTTATCATTTTTTAGTGGGAAACGCTTAGTTCCGATCATGTCTGCCTTGAGCATGTTGGTTATTTCTGCGATATTATTATTTATTTGGCCAACTGTTTATGATGTACTGGTTTCCTTTGGGAAGGGGATTTCTCAATTAGGGTTTGTCGGTGCAGGACTATACGGTTTCTTCAATCGTTTATTGATTCCAACAGGCTTACATCATGCACTGAATTCTGTTTTTTGGTTCGATGTGGCAGGTATCAATGATATTGGAAACTTTTTAGCTGGACAACAAGCGTTAGATAGTGGAAAAGCAATAATTGGGCAAACCGGTATGTATCAAGCTGGGTTTTTCCCAGTCATGATGTTCGGTTTACCTGCTGGGGCCTTTGCTATTTATCAAAGTGCACGTCCAGAAAAGAAAAAACAAGTCGCTTCTTTGATGCTAGCAGCCGGTTTTGCTGCGTTCTTTACAGGTGTGACTGAACCATTAGAATTTTCATTTATGTTTGTGGCGTGGCCGTTGTATGTTATCCATGCCATTTTTACAGGAATTTCATTAGCAATCAGTGCCTTTTTCCATTGGACAGCTGGTTTTGCTTTTAGCGCTGGTTTT
This sequence comes from Enterococcus mundtii, assembly GCF_002813755.1. Taxonomy (NCBI): domain Bacteria; kingdom Bacillati; phylum Bacillota; class Bacilli; order Lactobacillales; family Enterococcaceae; genus Enterococcus; species Enterococcus mundtii. Next base: position 162,366 of record NZ_CP018061.1, read on the forward strand.
GTGGATTACTTTTTGTCGTTGCAGAATCCAGTCGCCAATCAACCATTGATGTTGCTCGTTCAAGGAGTATTTTTTGCAGCTATCTATTATTTTGGCTTCCGCTTTGCCATCAACAAGTTCAATTTGATGACACCAGGAAGAGAAACAGAAATTGGCGAAGAGACACCTGATATTGCTACGGGAACTAATGAATTTAGCCAACTAGCTGCGGTGATCTATGATGCACTAGGTGGAAAAGAAAATGTAAAAGCAATCGACAATTGTACGACACGCTTGCGTCTGCAGGTAAAAGACACAGCAAAAGTAAATCAAGAAGCGATTAAACAAACTGGTGTCCCAGGGGTAAAAGTAATTGATCAAACAAATATTCAAGTCATTGTAGGCACACAGGTCCAATTTGTAGCAGACGAAATGACGAAACTCCAACAAGGTAGTAAGGTAGCGCAAGAGACCGCTCAATCAATTTCTCACCAAGATGTGCCGGTTTCTGCTTCAAAGACAAGTAAGGAAACATTTGAACTCTATGCACCGGCGCTCGGTAAAATCATTCCGATCACTGAAGTCGGCGATCCTGTTTTTGCAGAAAAAATGATGGGTGATGGCTATGCAGTCCTGCCGGAAGCAAAAGAAATATTTGCACCAATCAATGGAACGATCACTAGTATATTTCCAACGAAACATGCACTGGGGATCGAAACAGATAATGGGCTTGAAGTGTTGGTGCATATGGGAATCAACACGGTTGATTTACAAGGAGAACCCTTCACTCTTTATGTCAAACAAGCACAACGAGTGGAACGAGGTCAATTATTGGCAGTTGTTGACTTAGCGATGCTAGAAAAAGCAGGCAAACAAACAGATATGATCGTTGTATTTACAAATAGTGAGAAAGTTGAAAGTCTAACCATTGAAAAAAGACCGCTGGTTGAGGCGAATGAGGTGATTGGACAAGTCCAGTCATTGTGAAGCGTGTGTGAGTAATAAACGAGTGGAGGCTCTAGAAATTTGGCGGGTCTTCACTCGTTTATTTGTTTTGATTTTATTAAACCAATCGAACAGCCGTCCCGCTACAAGTGACCATCAACATCCCATTATCTGAACCTAAGACTTCATAATCCATCTTCATCCCGATGATCGCATTTGCGCCAAGTGCTTCTGCGCGTTGCGCCATTTCAGCTAATGCTTCTTCTCTTGCTGTCAATAATTCCCCTTCATAACTTTTTGAGCGTCCGCCAAAAACGTTACGAATCCCTGCACCTAAATCTTTTAAGACGTTGATTCCCGTAATGACTTCACCAAAAACAATTCCCTCATAAGACTCAATGACTTGATGTTCTACGCTATTTGTTGTTGTAATGATCATTTTGATCACTCCTTTCTTTAAGGAAAGTATAGCAAATATCTCTTTTTAGTCCTATCTTTATCTTCACATAAATAAAAAAACTATCGTTCATTATATCGCATTATTTCCATTACCCATAGGAGTTGATATATACTTAATACAGTATAAAGAAAACCCTTACAAAAAGGGTGCTAAACTGAAGGAGGGGAATTCGTTGAAGAAAAGTATCTTATTGCTTTCTCATAGTAAGAAGGTCACAGACGGCATCAAAGAGATGATTGAACAAATGCAACAAACCGATGACGTAGAAGTATTATCACTTGGCGGAATCGAAGAGGGAGAACTCGGTTCTGATCCGATGAAGATCGTTGATGCCGTCAATCAATCAGCCGATTCAGCTGCTTATTTTGTCTTTGCTGATCTTGGTAGCGCAGTGATGAATTCAGAATTGGCAAAAGATTTATTGGAGGAAGCCCAACAAAAAAACTACTACTTGGTGGATGCCCCCTTAGTAGAAGGAGCCTTTGCAGCTGCTATTACAGCAGGGACAACCGACAATATCGAACAAATCATAGAAGAAGCACGACAAGCAGGGAAGAAAGGGTGGATGTAAATTGAAAAAAATCATGAACGAACCTGGGGATATCGTAGAAGAAATGCTAGAAGGGATCGTAAAGAGTTATCCAGAGCTAGTACATCGTGTAGAAGATTCTCGTGTAATTGCGAAAAATCAGTTGAACGAACAAGTCGGGTTAGTTTCTGGAGGTGGTAGTGGACATGAACCAGCTCACGCAGGTTTTGTTGGAGATGGTATGTTAAGTGCAGCAGTTTTGGGGGATGTTTTTACCTCACCGACACCTGATCAAATCCAACTAGCGATCAAAGAAGCGGACCAAGGACAAGGTGTGTTATTGATCATCAAAAACTATACTGGAGATATATTGAATTTTGAAATGGCAAAAGAGTTAGCTGCTATGGATGAAATTGACGTCGAAGAAGTAGTGGTCGATGATGACATCGCGGTAGAAAACAGCACGTATACGGCAGGGAAGCGTGGCGTAGCGGGGACTATTCTTGTCCATAAGATTTTAGGAGATGCTGCCAAAAATGGCGCGAGCTTGACTCAACTGAAGGAATTAGGAGAGCGAGTGGTTGCTGCGACCAAAACAATTGGTGTCGCATTACGGGCTGCGACTGTCCCAGAAGTAGGGAAGCCTGGCTTTGACCTAAATGAAGACGAAATCGAATACGGTGTAGGGATTCATGGCGAACCAGGTTATCGTCGAGAAAAACTGCAACCCTCTAAATTGTTAGCGAAAGAGTTAGTCACGAAAATTTTGAGTGAATATACTGAAAAACCAAAAGAAGTCGGTGTCTTAGTGAATGGGATGGGTGGTACACCATTGATGGAACAATTTGTATTCATGAATGATGTGTTAACGTTGTTGAATGAAGAACAGGTGGATGTTACTTTCCATAAAGTCGGTGATTTGATGACTTCATTGGATATGCAGGGACTATCATTAACAATGGTTGACTTAACAGAAACCACTTGGAAAGAAGCTTTAACAAGTCACGTAGAAACGATTGCATGGTAAAGGATGATGAAAAAATGAAGTTGACGGTAAAAGAGATCCAAGCTTGGCTTAACCGCTTTGCTGAAGAGATCAAAGAGAAAAAAGCGTACCTAAGTGATTTAGATACCCCCATTGGCGATGGGGATCATGGGAATAATATGGGAAGAGGTGTGACAGCCTATGAAGCAGCTTTTCAACAGGAGGCACCTGACACTATCAGTGATACCTTCAAGATGTTTTCTATGGCAATGATATCCAAAGTAGGAGGCGCCTCGGGTCCTCTTTACGGTTCTGCGTTTATGAATTTGATGAAAGCAACAAAAGGAGTAGAGCAGATCGATTCACAAGAACAATTAGGTGAGTTCATCCGTGAAGGAGCGAACGGCATCCAAGCAAGAGGAAAAGCGGAACAAGAAGATAAAACCATGTTAGATGTTTGGTTCCCTGTAGCTGAAGCACTAACCGCAGGGAATCTTACGAAAGAAGTAATTGAGCAGGCAAAAGAACACACAGCAGGATTAGTCGCGAAAAAAGGACGTGCTTCTTATTTAGGTGAACGTTCAATCGGACATATTGATCCTGGTGCGGCATCTAGTGCCATCTTGTTTACTACGTTATTAGAAATAATCGACGAAATATAAAAAAAGTTGGATAGAAGGATCTAACCTCGATAAATCAGGCGCCATCCACAGTGGTTTTAACCTTATGTGGATGACGCCTTTTTTAAAACCATTATTTTTTGGTCCGTCCTTTATCCTGTTTAAGGTGAGACAAGTGGTTGTTTGTTAGATATTCCCAATGCCACCGCCCAATTCTGGACGATTGATTTCATCAACCACTGAGACTGTTACCGTTTTTTCGACTCTTGGATCTTCTGTTACGCCAAATGTCACGGCAAATTCGCCAGTTTTGTTTGCTTCAATCGAGGAATGCTTCACGTAAACATTTGCCTTTTGTCCAAGGAGAGTCACGGCATTTGCGCCGGTTGCTTGGATCAGTGAGAGGTCATCCGTTTGACCTAACTGGACAGTTGCATCGAATGCTTGCAAAAAGAATCTGGAAGGAACGTAGTTATCCGAAGTGACGGTAAGATTGACAGTTTTAGTAAATAAACTTGAGTCTCCTTTGAGACCGAATGTAACAGTGTAATTTCCTGGCTCAAACTTGATTGTGGAGTGTTTGATTTCTACAGGCAAGGAATGTCCTAAAATATCAGTTGCCTTGGCATCAGTCATGATGATCAACGTTTGTTCGTCCAATTGGTCGATCGAGACAGTAGCATCCGATGCGTCGACAAAGTAAAGATTTTCTTGCTCGTTCCCTGCGTCATTAGTAACTGTGACTTGGACTGTCTTACGGATCTTTGGTTCTTCTTTGATCCCTAAAACGATTTGATACGTACCAGGGGTATCATTCACTACATTTGATTTCTTGATCACAACATCTACTGGAGAGCCGCCAGAAGTCAGCGCTTGCGCATTTGTTGCTTGAAGGGTAGCTGCTTCATCTACTTGCCCCACCGGAACCGTTGCATCCTCAGCAGTTAATTGATAAATACCATAAGTCGGACAGTCTTCAAGTTTATCGACGATAGTGACTGTGATCTCTTTTTCTACTGAAGACATGATGGTCGTGCCGATCGTTGCTTGATAGATGCCTGGAGTGTCTTGTACATTGGCTGACTTGATGATCGGAGGGACTTCTACGCCAATTGAATTTGTGATGCGGGCATGAGAGGCTGTTTGAGTTATTAACGTAACGACAATTATGTAATTAAAGAAAAAATGGTGCGTGCAATAAGAAGAACATTTTTCAACAGATTGAGCAATGGAATCAATAAAGGCTTCTTCAATTCAATCGATTTCCGCTTAGTTCAAGATTAAAAAACGATGTTATTTTTTGTCGTTCGAATGATCAAGAAAAATTTTTTTGTTGACAAAAAAAACAGTGCGTTCTAAGATAGGAGATAGATGAATAAGGAATTAGACGATGAATAAAACGAAGTAGTGGATAAAGCCAATGTTTCAGAAAGCTAGTGGTTGCTGTGAACTAGTACATGCTTTAGCGCGAATTACATTTTAGGAGTCTATGGCATGAAGCCACGCGACAGCGTTAAATGTTAGAGAGATATGTTTGGAAAACAAACATATAATTTGGGTGGTACCGCGAATTTTCGTCCCTTGACTTGATTGTCAAGGGATTTTTTTGTTGTCTGCCCGGTAATAAATGACATGCTGGCAGGGACCTGCTTTCATAAAAAAAGATATGGAGGGAAATGTTATGAATATTATTGATGAATTAACTTGGCGTGATGCCATTAACCAACAAACCAACGAAGAAAGACTTCGCGAGCTTGTTGAAGAAAAGAGTATCTCGCTTTACTGTGGTGTCGATCCAACAGGAGATTCGATGCATATTGGGCATTTGATCCCGTTCATGATGATGAAAAGATTCCAATTAGCAGGGCATCATCCATACATCCTGATTGGTGGAGGAACTGGAACGATCGGTGATCCAAGTGGACGGACAAGCGAACGTGTTTTACAAACGATGGAACAAGTCCAACATAATGTGGATGCATTATCGAACCAAATGCGCAAACTTTTTGGGAAAGATGCCAATATTACATTTGTGAACAACTATGACTGGTTATCAAATATTTCTTTATTAGAATTTTTAAGAGACTACGGAAAAAACTTCAACATCAATACGATGTTAGCGAAAGATATCGTGGCAAGTCGTTTGGAAGTCGGAATTTCATTTACCGAATTTACTTACCAAATCTTGCAATCGATCGACTTCTTGCACTTACACAGAACATACGATGTGCAATTACAGATCGGTGGAGCTGACCAATGGGGAAACATCACTGCTGGTTTAGATCTGATCCGTAAATTGGAAGGACCAGAAGCGGAAGCCTTTGGGTTGACGATCCCATTAATGCTAAAAGCAGATGGAACAAAGTTCGGAAAAACTGCCGGTGGTGCAATCTGGCTAGACCCTGAAAAAACATCCCCTTACGAATTCTACCAATTCTGGTTGAATCAAGATGATCGGGATGTTGTGAAATACTTGAAATTCTTTACTTTCTTATCACAAGAAGAAATCAATGAATTAGCGAAAAAAGTGGAGACAGAACCTGAAAAACGTGAAGCACAACGCCGTTTGGCAGAAGAAGTGACACGTTTTGTCCACAGCGAAGAAGACTTACAAGAAGCGCAAAAAATCACAGCTGCATTGTTCTCTGGAAATATCAAAGAACTAAATGCGTCAGAAATCGAACAAGGCTTTGGAAACATGCCGAATGTAGAGATTTCAAGTACCCCTGAAAATATCGTGGAACTACTTGTTTCCACAAAAATCGAGCCATCAAAACGTCAAGCGCGTGAAGATGTGTCGAACGGAGCTATAAGTATTAACGGTGATCGCGTAACCGATTTAAATTTTGTCATTGATCCAGCTACAGAATTTGATGGTAAATTCGTAGTGATCAGAAAAGGGAAAAAACGCTACTTTTTGGCCAAAGTAGTTGATTAGAATTTAGTAATTTTTTACCTTGTAAAAGGTCTATTCCATTACAAAATTCCAATTTTTGAAACTTATCCTAATAGTTACGCCGGTTGTCGTTAATACAATCATGAGGAGAGAATTTACATTTGTAAATTCCCTCCTTTTTTTAATTTTTATCAATTGTACCAACAATTCAAACAATTAAAAGCATTAAAATGAAATGAGAAAAATAGGAAAAGTGATATTTACAGAAATAAAAAACAGGTGTAATCTAAGCCTCGACAAAATTTAAAAAATTATTTTAGGAGGGTTTCTAAATGGAATCAAAGGTAAATGATTTAAATTTGAATGCACTATTCATTGGAGACAAAGCAGAGAATGGCCAAATCTATAAAGCTTTGTTAAATGAATTAGTGGACGAGCACTTAGGATGGCGTCAAAATTATATGCCACAAGATATGCCGATCATTACGCCGGAAGAAAAAAGCAGTGAAAGCTTCGCGCACACGATCAATAAAACAAAAGACGTGTTAGCTGAAATCTCTACGCGGATGCGTACACACTCTGTCCCATGGCATAATGCAGGTCGTTATTGGGGTCATATGAACTCTGAAACATTGATGCCATCATTATTAGCCTATAATTTTGCGATGCTATGGAATGGAAATAACGTCGCATATGAATCTTCTCCAGCAACAAGTCAAATGGAAGAAGAAGTCGGAATGGAATTTGCTACATTGATGGGGTACAAAAATGGCTGGGGCCATATCGTTGCAGATGGCTCATTAGCAAATTTAGAAGGTCTTTGGTATGCGCGCAACATCAAATCATTGCCACTTGCAATGAAAGAAGTGGCACCTGAATTGGTTTCAGGTCAAACAGATTGGGAATTGATGAATCTTTCAACTCGGGAAATCATTGATCTGTTAGATCAAGTGCCAGAAAAAATCGATGAGATCAAAGCACATTCTGCACGCAGTGGAAAACATCTTCAACAATTAGGTAAATGGTTAGTCCCACAAACAAAACACTATTCATGGTTGAAAGCAGCAGACATCATTGGTGTCGGACTAGATCAAGTGATTCCAGTGCCTGTGGATCACAACTACCGCATGGACATCAAGGAACTTGAAACAATCATTCGTGAATTGGCTGCTGAACAAACACCGGTTTTAGGTGTCGTTGGTGTCGTTGGTTCTACTGAAGAAGGGGCAATCGATGAAATCGATAAAATCGTTGAATTACGTCGCAAGCTAGAAAAAGAAGGCATTTATTTCTACCTACACGTAGATGCAGCTTATGGTGGTTACGGACGTGCGATCTTCCTTGATGAGAACAATGAATTCATCCCATTTGATCAATTAAAAGAAGTACACGCAAAACATCATGTCTTCACAGAAAATAAAGATTATCTTTTAGAAGAAGTACACCGTGCATATCAAGCAATTGAAGAAGCAGAATCAGTGACGATTGATCCACATAAAATGGGCTATGTTCCTTACTCTGCTGGAGGTATCGTGATCCAAGACATTCGTATGCGTGATGTGATCTCTTACTTTGCAACCTATGTATTTGAAAAAGGAGCAGATATCCCAGCATTGCTTGGTGCCTATATTTTGGAAGGATCAAAAGCCGGAGCAACTGCCGCAAGTGTTTGGGCAGCGCATCACGTACTACCGCTTAATGTGACTGGTTATGGTAAATTGATGGGAGCATCGATTGAAGGCGCACATCGTTTCTTCCACTTCTTGAACAATTTAACCTTCAAAGTGGGCGATAAAGAAATCGAAGTTCATCCATTGACTTATCCAGATTTCAATATGGTTGATTATGTATTCAAAGAAAAAGGGAATGACGATCTGGTAGCGATGAATCAGTTGAACCATGATGTGTATGACTATTCTTCTTATGTCAAAGGAAGCATCTATGGCAATGAATTCTTGACATCTCATACAGACTTTGCAATTCCAGATTATGGCAATAGCCCACTTCAATTTGTAAAACAATTAGGATTTACAGAGGAAGAATGGGAACGTGCTGGAAAAGTCACAGTCTTACGTGCCAGTGTCATGACGCCGTATATGAATAAAGCAGAACATTTTGAAGAATATGCAGAAAAAATCAAAGCAGCGCTTCAAAGTAAATTAGAAAAAATCTATGCAGATCAGTTAGTGGCAAACGAAACAAAATAAACGTAAATATTATGATGAGTGAAGAGAAAGCAAGTAGAATGAGCGCTCATTTCTCGTTCGAAACGAATAAAGAATGAGCCTCCTTTCTCTTATCAAATCTTTCATGTTGGAGTGCCTTTGAAGCTTGATGATCCAAGCAAAAAATACTCAAAGCACAAGTTGACCATACGTTTGCTTTTATTTGCTGTTAATGAAAAGTTTCAAAGACACGCCTATTTATTTCTTAATAAGGAGAGTGTCAAAATTGAGTAAAGCTCAAGTAAGTAAAATGGGGCTAGGGACATTCATTGGTTTGACCATGGCGCTATGTGCCACTGTTCGTAGTATCCCAACATTGTCAGCTGTTGGTTGGACATTGATTTTTTACACGATTTTTGCCGTCTTGTTTTTTGCTGGACCCATTTCAATGATTTCTGGTGAATTATCAACGATGCTGCCGCAAGAAGGAGGCCCGCAACTTTGGGTCAAAACAGCTCTAGGTAGTAAATGGGGATTTGTCGTTGCATGGTTGCTTTGGGTGCAAATGTTCCCAGGAATGGTCATGGTCGCTTCTACCTTAGGTCCATTGTTAGGGAATACGTTTGGGAACGCCGCTCTTGGCAACAATCACTACTTCGTTTTAGGGTGTATCTTGGTCATTTACTGGATCATCACCTTGCTCAACTTGAAGTTTGACATGGCGAAAGTTGGTGGGAATATTGGTGTTTGGTTGGGTGTTTATATTCCTGTGGTGATCATGTTTGTTTTGGGGATATTAGCGTTTTTCAAAGTGGGACTTGTTTCAAACGGCTATTTGGGGGATTTTTCATGGTCGAAAGCATTGCCTGATCTACAACACAGTGATTCATTGAAATATTTGGCAGGGATCACATTTATTTTTGTGGGAATCGAAATGAGCTCAGTGTATATGCCTCGTTTGAAAGATGCAACGAAGAACTATACTAAAGGGGTCTTTATTGCATTGATCGGACTAGTTTTATTGAATGTCATCAATGCCTTGTTTGTTGCAAATGTCGTACCAGAAGGAAGAATGGAATTGGCAAACATCACACAACCAGTATTGATCTATTGTGATATTTTAGGATTGCCAACGATCATCGGTAATATCTTCAGCTTTATGGTCTTTATTGGTGTGTTATTACAATTGTCTGCTTGGGTAACTGGACCTTCTAAAACGATCATCCAAGTAGCACGTGAAGGATTCTTGCCACCAAAATTTGGCTTCCATAAAGAAAATGAATATGGTGTTTCAAGAAATGTGGTATTGACGCAATCAGTAGTTATTTCCCTCTTTGCGTTACTTTATGGCGTCATGGATGATGTAAGTGCGGTCTTTCTTACATTGACGAATGCAACAACAGTGATTTATTGCATCGTATATCTCTTGATCGCCATATCTTTAGTGAAAATGAGAAATAGCCATCCAGAATTGCCTCGTCCTTATCGAATCGGTAAAAAAGGAAATGGCTTTGCGTGGCTGGTTAGCTGTATGCTGATGTTGGCAATTATCGCCGTTGTTGTTTCAACGTTAGGAACTTCAACATTAGCGGATGCATTGCTTGTTGCGGTCATCGCAATCGTGATGTTCGTTATTCCGCTGATCATCAATCGCGTGAAGAAAGCAACTTGGTTGACTGAAGTTGAAGCAGACTTAAAAGAATAGTGGGGGGACTCCCTCTTAGAGAATATAAAACAACGAGGTTGTGACAGAAGTGTTCAGCTCCGAGAAATAAGCGTGAAACCCCGAAAATTGTTCTTCAAATTTTTGGGGTTTCACGCTTATTTCTGAAGGAGTTACTTCTGGAACACCGTTTATTCGGTTCTAGGGGATGCAAGATAACTCATATCCTGGGCTCGTTGTTTTTCTTAAAAAATCAAGAGCAAAAAATAGAGCCGTCTCAACTTTTGGCGAAGTAGACGTGCTCTAATGCTCTATCGATGCTATCTGCTTTGAACGGACTACATGGGGCATGTTAATGCATGCCTCTTTAACCACATTTTAAGAGATTTTTAGAAAGAATAGAAGAGATTTCTTTTTTTGCTTATTTCTAGTTAAATACAAATGTGGACTTATCGTTAGTGGATCAGTTGATTACTAGTAAAATAAATAGCAAAGTATCTTTTGTCCGAAGACAAGATGCTTTGCTATTTTTGTTTGATTTGCCTAGGAATGGATGCCCTATTCTTCTTTCAATGGAACGACCGTTTCGCGTTTGATCAAACGATGGGGGATCACTAAACGTACACCATTGCTAACTTCTTCATGGATCAGTTCTTGTAATTTTTGCATCGCGACTCGACCTAACTCAGAGATATCGATGTCGATACTTGTTAAGTAAGGATGCATCAATGTAGAAAAAATCGAGTTATTGAAGCTGATCATCGAAAGGGTTTCCGGGATGATATAGCCATACATTTGGGCGAGTTGCATCGTGCGTAAAGCAAAAATATCATCGATAACAACTAGCGCTGTCGCTTCAGCTTTTTTTAAGATCGTGTCAAAATCCAAGTAATCTTCAGCCTGTTCCAAGGTCACACTTGGATGGGCGTTCAGTCCTGCTAACATCATCGCTTTTTGATAACCGAAATAGCGTTCAAAGTATAAACTTTCATGTGTTGTATTGGTCACGAAAAGAATATTTTTATGGCCATTATCGATCAAAAATTCGGTGGCTTGCTTTCCTAACAGTTGATTGTCGTTATCAATGTAGATGATTTCGTTCTCATGATGGTATGGTTGTCCGATCAGTGTGAACGGAATCTGTTGTTCATAAAGATAATCGATGACTGGATCGTCACTATCGGAGTAGACTAGGATAAAACCATCAACTTGTTTTTGTAAATGCATCCGCTGAACGTTCTCTAATAAGACGTCGAAACTTTTTGCGGTAGCAATAGCTGTTGTCACACCGTGATGTCGTGCTTCTTCGTTGATTGCTTCCATGATTTCTAAATAAAACGGGTTGCCAAGACGCTCTTTGGAATCGAGTGGTGGAAGAATGACACCTACAGCGCTTGATACACGTTTACCAAGATTTCTCGCTGTGATATTGGGGACATATCCTAGTTCATCCATGATTTTTCGTACTTTCTTTTTCGTTGTTTCGGAAATACTTGGATGGTCGTTGATCACGCGAGAAACAGTAGATGTCGCTACGCCTGCTTTTTTTGCAACATCTTTCACTGTAATTGCCATAAGTTAAATCACCTTTCTTTTTCATCGTCCATCGTCTTGTTGAAACCAAGTTAAATAAAACTGGTTAAGTGAATGTACTAAATTCATAAGTTGTTTGGCTGACACGTTCTTGTCCAGGGCGTAGCGTAATCGAGCCAAACTCCGGGAAATGAACGATATCTGGTATTTCTTGTGGTTCGATCGCTAAGCCAAAATGAGAATGCATGTTTTGACCGTTGATCTGTAAATCTGCATCGAACCCAGTTGTAGAAAATAATACCATACTTTTGTTCGTAGTTGCTATATTCATTTGGCGACCGGAAGCTTCTTCTGATAAAGTTAAGCTATTTTTGGTGAGTTTAGGCGTATTTAATAAAAAAACGTCATCAAGACCTGAAGGATACTTGGATAAAATCTCTGTCAGTGTATTTGGTTCTTGAAAATTGATGGGTAAGTCCGCTTTGTCTAGTGTTTCCCCTGTAGGTAATTTGTCATGATCCAAAAGTAACAAGCTATCTAATTGAATCTGGAGTTGATGGGAATCAATATCACGTTTTCCATTTCCAGATAGATTGAAATAGGCATGGTTTGTCGGGTTGCAAATCGTTTCTACTACACTGTTAGCTTTAGTGATCATCACTAGTCTATTTCCTTCTAATTGATAGGTCACAGTCGCGGTGATTGGTCCAGGATAACCTGAAAATGTATCTTTTAAATAAAAGACGACACCCACTGCTTGAGGTGATTTGAATACTTCTACCTCCCAAAACTGAAAGGACCAGCCGTTTGTTCCGCCGTGGATATGATGGTTGCCATTATTTTTTTCTAGTTGGTGAGGGCCCCATTCACCATTTCTGATCCTACCTGCCACTGGACCAACCGTTGCACCGAAAAAACTATAATCAGATAAAACATCTTGAAGATTGTCGTAAGAGAGTAAGATATTTTCCATTTGTCCAAATCTATCTGCTGTGAATATTTGATGCAAGCGAGCGCCATAATTGAGAAGAACGACTTCTAGCTCGTCGTTCTTCAATGTGATTTTTTTTAGATTTGTTTGTTTGATGGGGAGGACAGAGATGCTTGGTTCAGACATCTTTGCGCCAAACGTGTTGTAGATAGTCGAGTGTTAACGAAGACGTATCAGCGACGATCGGAATGTCCTCCCCAAGATCTTCCTTGCGTCCAACTCCTACAGGATAAGCACCACTTGCGATGATCGCTTGGATGCCTGCTTTTGCATCTTCAATACCTAAACAATCAGTCGCCTCGAATCCGATTTCTTTGGCTGCTAATAAAAAGATATCAGGGGCGGGTTTGCCACTTGCTACTTTGCTAGGATCAGCAATCGCATCAAAGTAATCTGTTAGTTGCATTTTATCTAGTAATAATGGTCCGTTTTTACTAGCAGAAGCCAAGGCGATCTTGATGCCAGCTTTCTTTAATTCTGTTAATAAAGGAACAATACCCGGAAATACGTCTGTTGGCGTGATTTCTTGGATCATTTCTAGATAATACTCATTTTTACGTTTAGCTAAAGCAGCGAATTCTTCGTTTGAAAAGTCATTTTCTTTCTTGCCATAAGCAAGAAGCAATGTTAATGAATCTTCTCGGCTGACTCCTTTTAATTGTTCGTTGAAATTTCGGTCGATTGAAATCCCGATTTCTTCACCAAGTTTTTTCCAGGCGCGATAATGGAATTCTGCTGTGTCGGTGATGACACCGTCTAAATCAAATAGGACACCTTTAAACATGTGCATCGTCCTTTCTTAATGGAATCGTCAATTGATCTGTTAGCTCTTGTGCTTGTCCATACACAGTCAATTCCAGTGCCTCACCATTCAGTAATGTAAAGGTGACTTGTTCATCAGAAACAGCGATGAAAATCAAGCGACCGCGGTAATTGATATGGAAAGAATAGGCATTCCATGTGTTTGGTAAAAATGGTGCAAAAGATAATTCGCCATGGGCGGTTTTCATTTGTGCAAAACCTTGAACGATCGCTAGCCAACTACCTGTCATTGACGTGATGTGCAAACCATCTTCCGTATCATTGTTATAGTTATCCAAATCTAAGCGAGCAGTACGTTGGTACATTTCGACCGCTTTTTCTTCCAAGCCAAGTTCAGCAGCTAAAATCGCGTGGATACTTGGAGAAAGAGAAGATTCGTGAACGGTCATCGGCTCATAGAAATCAAAGTTCCGCTGTTTTTCTTCTTTGGTAAATTCTTCATTGAAGAAATAGATGCCTTGTAACACATCCGCTTGTTTAATGAAGCAAGAACGCAAGATCTTATCCCAAGACCATTTTTGGTTCAATGGCAATTCGCTAAGTGGTAAATCCGAAACTGGCATCAAATCTTTGTCTAGGAATGTATCATGTTGGACAAAAATTCCTTGTTCCTCATCGATCGGGTAGTACATGTTTTCGACAATATCTGCCCATTTTGCTAATTCTTCTTCGCTGATTTCAATTGTTGTTTCTTCTTTGAACGCTAAATAATTTTCACGAGTATAACGAAGGACCCAAGCAGCAATCGTGTTCGTGTACCAATTGTTATTGATATTGTTTTCGTATTCATTCGGACCAGTCACGCCGTGGATCATATATTTGTTTTGACGTTTGGAGTAATGGACACGATCCGCCCAGAAACGAGCAATCTCAGCCAATACTTCAAGTCCTTCATTTTTCAGATAAGAGGTATCGCCGGTATAATTTGTATAATTGTAGATCGCGTAAGCAATCGCACCGTTACGATGGATCTCTTCAAAGGTGATTTCCCACTCATTGTGGCACTCGACACCTGTAAAGGTCACCATTGGATAAAGCGCGCCTTTCAATCCTTGTTGTTGGGCATTGTGGATGGCTTGTGGTAACTGATTGTGACGGTATTTCAATAAATTTTTTGTGACTTCTGGGTCAGCTAATGCTAGATATAATGGCACGGCGTAAGCTTCTGTGTCCCAGTATGTCGCACCACCGTATTTTTCGCCAGTGAAGCCTTTTGGTCCAATGTTCAACCGTTCGTCTTCTCCGTAATAAGTAGAGAACAATTGGAAAAGATTGAAACGGATGCCTTGTTGCGCTTCATCGTCGCCTTCGATCACTACGTCAGCCAATTCCCAACGTTTTGCCCAAGCAGTCGTTTGTTCTTTTTTGGCTTCATCATAATGAGTAGTTAACTGATCAAATTCATCCATAAGTGTTGCCACTTGTTGTGCTTCAGGGATATCACGACTTGTCAAAATCAAGACTTCTTTATCCACGACCACAGGATCATTTGGTGTTAGATCATACGAGAATACACCTTGTAACGCTAATATTTGTTCTTCAAATATAGGTGTTGTTTCTTTGCCGTTGATAAAATGACGCATGCCTGCAGTGACGGTGAATTGCTCAATGTCAAATGCATTAGGAATGGTCTTCGTTGTCAAATAACCGATCGAGTCTTTTGTGCCACGGTCGGTCTGATTCCAGAAATGCTCATCGTAGTTACTATCTTCATTTTGGACATTTCCATCCAGTTTCGAAACAAATTTTACAGTGGCAGAGCCGGCGATCAATTCAACCTTTACACGAATATAAGCCGCTTCGCTTTTAACAATACTCAAGAAACGTTCAAATGAGAAACGGACTTTATTTGTAGCTGTCGTAATCGTAAACTGACGAGACAAGACCCCGTTTTTCATATCTAATTCCCAAGAGAAATCTTCTGGATCTAGTGAAGCTAAGTCAATCAATTGGTCGTTGATGTAAATATCCATTGCAATAAAGTTGACTGCATTGATGACTTTTCCAAAGTATTCAGGATAGCCGTTTTTCCACCAACCTACACGAGTTTTGTCAGGGTACCAGATACCGGCTAAATAAGTGCCTTGGTGATGATCGCCAGAGTACGTTTCTTCGAAGTTTCCACGCATTCCCATGTAGCCGTTCCCAATACTTGTCAATGACTCTTGTAAACGTAAGTTTTCTTTATCTAATGTTGTCGTGCTGATTTTCCAAGGGTCGATCTGGAATAAGCGTTTGATTTGTTTCATGATTCTCCTCCTAAATGTTTCATTTCTTAGGTTTATAATAAACGCAACCGGTTGCGTCAGTCAATAGTAAACTGATAAATACTCAATCTTTTTTATTGGCGAACACTTCGCAAGGGGATAGAAAGCATCATTGCCCTAATATTTCTTTATAGTTCTTATTATATTAGCTTTGTCATACTTTTGGATAAAAAAATAAATAAAATAAAAATAAAGCATTTACAAAAAAAGGAATTACCTCTATAATACGGATTAACGAAACCGATTGCGTAAAGGAGAGATAGAAATTGAAGAAAATGTTTAGTTTTGATTTTTGGCAGAAATTTGGAAAGGCTTTAATGGTCGTTGTAGCAGTTATGCCAGCTGCTGGTTTAATGATCAGTATCGGGAAATCGATCCCATTGATCAACCCGAACATGGCAGCACTTGTCACTACGGGTGGCGTTCTTGAAAGTATTGGTTGGGCAATTATTGGGAACTTGCATTTATTATTTGCATTAGCGATAGGTGGTAGTTGGGCAAAAGAACGAGCAGGTGGTGCATTCGCTGCCGGAATCTCGTTTGTTTTGATCAATCGGATCACAGGAGCAATCTTCGGGGTCACAACAGAGATGTTAGCAAACGAAGACGCCTTCACACATACGTTGTTCGGTACACGAATCATGGTGAAAGGATTCTTTACGAGTGTCTTAGAAGCTCCTGCATTGAACATGGGGGTATTCGTAGGGATCATCGCTGGGTTCGTCGGTGCGATGGCTTATAACAAATACTATAACTACCGTAAATTACCAGATGCACTTTCTTTCTTTAATGGGAAACGATTTGTTCCTTTTGTAGTGATTCTTTGGTCAACGATCGTAGCTCTTATTTTGGCAGCAGTTTGGCCAGCTATTCAAGCAGGAATCAACAACTTTGGTTTATGGATTGCACAATCGCAAGATAGCGCACCAATTTTAGCACCATTTTTATATGGAACATTAGAACGGTTATTACTACCTTTTGGTTTACACCACATGTTGACGATTCCAATCAACTATACGCAATTAGGTGGAACATATGAGATTTTATCTGGCGCACAAGCCGGTACACAAGTATTTGGTCAAGATCCACTATGGTTAGCTTGGGCAACTGACTTAGTGAACCTGCGAGGTGCAGGAGACATGGCACAGTATGAATTCGTCTTGAACAATTGGACACCGGCACGTTTCAAAGTCGGTCAAATGATTGGTTCTTCTGGTATTTTGATGGGGATGGCGCTTGCGATGTATCGCAATGTCGATCCAGACAAAAAAGCAAAATACAAATCCATGTATTTCTCAGCTGCTTTAGCTGTCTTTTTAACAGGGGTAACAGAACCACTAGAATTTATGTTTATGTTTGCGGCAGTTCCACTGTATGCAATCTATGCAGTGATCCAAGGAGCAGCTTTTGCGATGGCGGATATCTTACCGTTGCGTGTCCACTCCTTCGGGAATATCGAATTATTGACGCGAACACCATTAGGGATCAAAGCAGGACTTGGCGGCGATTTGATCAACTTCGTCATCTGTGTCATTCTCTTTGGCGTAGTCACTTATTTCTTAGCAAACTTCTTGATCAAGAAATTCAATTTTGCGACACCAGGACGTAACGGGAACTATGATAGTGACAGTGAAGAAACAACCACTGGCACGACAACAGGAGCGGCGGATCAACAAATTATCCAAATCATCCATTTATTAGGTGGAAAAGAAAATATCAAAGACGTGGATGCTTGTATGACGCGTTTACGTGTAACAGTGGCAGATCGAGGTAGAGTTGGTTCAGAAGACGCGTGGAAACGTGCTGGCGCAATGGGCTTGATCGTCAAAGACAATGGTGTCCAAGCAGTTTATGGGCCAAAAGCAGATGTGTTAAAATCAGATATTGAAGATTTGTTGCAATCAGGCGCAGATATTCCTGAACCACAAATCAAAGAAGTCGTGATGGAAAAAGAAACAGCGACAGCAGCATTAGGGATCGAAAAAGAATTGTACGCAGTAGCCAAAGGAGAAGTGATTGCTTTAGCAGCGGTCAATGATCCAGTATTCTCACAAAAAATGATGGGTGACGGTTTTGCAGTCATTCCTGAAACAGATACGATCACTGCTCCAGTAGCGGGTAAAATCGTTAGCGTATTCCCAACGAAACACGCCATCGGGATGGAAACAGCTGAAGGCGCAGAAGTACTGATCCACATGGGAATCGATACTGTCCAAATGGCGCAACCCGCATTTGAAGTATCTGTGAAAGAAGGACAAGAAGTCACACCAGGCATGCCGATTGCACGCATGGATCTTGCAAAAGTCAAAGAACAAGGAAAAGATACAACGATCATGGTTGTTTTCACGGATGATAAAGTGAAAGAAATTGCGATCACTACACTTGGTTCTGTTGAAATGGGTACAGAAATCGGAAAAATCAAGCTATAATAAATAAAAGAAGTGATCAGAGATTGTGACGAAAAAGCGAGACGATTGAGGAGAGATTTCTTCAATAATCAGCGCTGACGTAACAGTCTCTGATTTTTATGTAAAAATAGAAAAGAGGTTCCAAAAAAATGAAAATAATGACGTTGAATACACATAGTTGGTTGGAAGAAGAACCAGTAACTAAACTACAAGACCTTGTAGACAAGATTTTAACTGAGCGCTATGATGTCATTGCTTTGCAAGAGGTCAATCAACTGATTGAAACAAAGATCGTAAATGAACAAGAGCTAGTCGGTTTTTGTCCAGTAACGAATCAGACCCCAATCCACAAAGATAATTTCGCTTATTGCTTGATCCGACGACTGGCAGAAGCAGGAGAATCCTATTTTTGGAGTTGGGAAATGAGTCATATTGGTTATGACAAGTATGAAGAAGGAAACGCTATTTTATCAAAGGCTCCTTTGGATAGTCGGGCATACATAGTGTCTGAAACAAAAGAAAAAGAAAACTACCGTACCCGCATGGTCCTTGTTGCCAAAACAGTTATTGACAATCAACCAATCGTTGTCGCAAGCTGTCATTTCTCTTGGTGGTCAGATATAGAAACGGGCTTTGCCTACGAGTGGCAATTCTTACAGAAAGAACTCCTAACTTATCAAATACCTTGCTTGTTGATGGGTGATTTTAATAATCCAGTAGGTGAGGAAGGGTATCGCTTAGTTAATGAAGATAACCAATTGAACATCAAAGATTCATATGTTTTAGCCGAACAAAAATCTGAAGAAGCCACGATCGAGAAAAAAATCGATGGCTGGGAAAACAATACAGAAGCACTGCGAATCGACTATATTTTCGTTCCGACTGATAGTAAAGTCAGTACGTATACGCGCGTCTTTGATGGGACGAATGGCCCGGTCGTTAGTGATCATTTTGGAGTGTCTGTAGAAATGGATCTATAAGATAGGTGCTTTTTGCCGTAGTTGGATTCACTCAAATAAGTTTGATGAGGAGAAAGATTGGATTGATCAAGATAAAGCGAACGAATAAGAGCTGACAAGTCATAGGATTTTTCAAACCCACTTACTTACGTTTCATATAACGATTAACCAAGAGAATGTCTGCTGAGAAAGGATAAATTATCTACTCTCAAATTTTTAAGAATAAGCGAGGCTATGACAGTCAATCTGTCATAGCCTCGTTTATTCTTATACATATATGATAGATGTTACGTATAATCTAAAAAAATGATAGCCTAGCTGATTTTCACATTTTTTTCTTTTCTAAAATTAAACTTTTGTGAAAGATAGATGCCTAAAAAGGATAGCCAACCGGCAATAGTCGCAGCAACAACGAAGTAGAAATAGACGGGAAGGTCGTAATAGAGAATGATCTCGTTGATGCCATTATGCTGTTTGACGATCGGTGTACCGATATCGGTCAATTCAAAATCCGTCAATTTCTGTCCATTTTGCATCAAGACGGTTCGATCATACACGATAACTGGCACATGAACAGTCGGTTCACCGGTATTTTTCCATTTGATACTCAACCGACCATCAGGATGTGATTTGATGAATGTTGTTTCATTTTCCAGGATTTCTTCATTGTATCGATCGTATTTATTTGCCTTTGTTTGTTTATAGATCGGCAAATAATCTGGCGTAGTTTTCTGGAAAACAAATAAACTTTTGGACATATCACGACTGTAGAAAGTTTTTCTTGCTTCATCAGGTGTATCGAACAAATACGTATGACGACTGACGAAGGTTTCATCTTCCCATTTATTGAGGTGACGGTATAAGTTTTGGATGGTCTGAACAGAACTGATCAGGATCAGTAAGGTCGCAGCTATCCGTAACCAGGTTTTGTTTTCCCAACGATTGGCGACGATTGCAAAGTAAAGTAAGAAAAGCAAGGTAAATGGGACAAAGAAACGAAATGGAAACTGAATCAAGCTAATAAATGGCACTTCGTTTTCAACTAATGTATTCCAAGGGATCAGGCTGGTTGAAAGTAAGAAGAACACAACACTTGTGCGTAACAAAAGTTTTGGAAACAGTTCTTCTCTTTTTCGGAACAATAAGAAACATAAAAATCCAGCAAATAAAACGACAGGTAGGATTTTCGGATAATTCAACCAGTAACTTCCCTCAAGATTGATTGATTTCTCTGTCATGCGTCGATTGACGAAAGGTGGAAGAATCTCATTCCCACTGTAAACCATCGCCATACCTACCCAGATGTTTGCCGTTAGGATAAAGTAAAGCAAAATTGATTTCCCTAATTGTAAAAGAGCTTTTCCCTTGTTGGTTTGTGTGAAGAAATAATACCCATAAAAAGGAATATACATCAATACTAGCATCACAGAAGATAGCAGATGGATCTGCGTCATCAATGCAATCGCTGCAGTTACTTTAAGTACAGGGAATTTTTTATGCACGATGAAATCAACGAGCGGGATCATACATAAAGGATAAAATACTGTTCCCCAGCTCGTAAAACCTTGATTAACAGCCCAATATTGGATCGAATAGGTCGTCATGAACAGGACTGAAACCGGTACACTTACCCATTCACGTACTTTTACATAACGCAACAAAGTCAACATGGACCAACCTGCGATAAGGAAGAGGATAAAATTCGATAAAATCTGGTAATGATACCAACTTCTAGCAACGAGTACGATCAACCCTTGAAAGTATGAGAATAAGGGACCGTAGATTGCATTGACGATCCGACCGCTTTGTTGAAAGCCATACATCGATGGGAAGTAGTGTAAGTCTCCGTGAATAATTTGTTGGGCTGCATCATAAAAACGATTGTAATGAAATGGCGCATCAGCCCCGATGATCAATTTGTGTGATAATATATTTGGCAATACGAAAATAATTGCGAAAATAAAAATCAAAAAATATGGTCTATATTTTTTCAACTGTTTGGCTCCTTTTCATATAATAACTAAACTTATCATAAAGGTTAATGAAAAGAGAGGCAAGGAATTAGAAAAAAATTGAAAATAACATGAAATTATTTATGTAAATCATAAAGAAATCAATTGGAAAAGTTAAATGACCACATTTATTTACAATAAAATAAAGGGTAGAAACAAAAGCCTCCGTTTATAATGATCAAAAAGCCACTGGTCTTCATCAATTGAAGGAGTGGCTTTTGATTTTATACGAGTGAGGTAGAGTGATTATTTATTGATACGACGGTAGTTTTCATCGAAGTAACGACCTTCACGAATGTCTTTTGGCATTCCTTCATAAGGTTCTTCGCTAATTACATCTTCATTATCAACACCCGCATCACCCATATAAGTAATTGTCGCAAATTCTGGAACGACTAGTTTTGGATATGTTTCATATTTTTCACGAGCAGCTTCCATTTCCGCAATATGTTCGTTTTGGAAAGTGACAGTGATCTCTGGATGTTCTTCGACCCATTTAGGGAAGAAAATCGTGCCATGGAGTTTTTTCTCATTTGGCATAAAGTCTAAAGCAACGTCTGTACCAGTTGGTTCAGTCCAAGTGATTTTAAAAACACCATCTGTTAATTTTACAATATCTGCTTCTTGATCTTTGACCCAACGCCCTTTGACCATTCCGCCATGAATACGATAGTCAACGGTGTGGTCATTTTTTGCATACCATTCATATTCCCAACCATTATCATACGTATAGATAAAGTGAGTTCCAATAAAATCTTCTAAGTTTTTGAATTGTTTCATGTAAAACATCTCCCTTTAAATTAAAACATGTAATAATTTACATGTTTTTGATTACGTGATTATGATAGAATGATTTTGAGAGAATGTCAAGGAGGAAATTTTGATGGCTAGAAAAAATACATTACGCTATATATTACTGGGATTACTGAGCAAAAAAAATCAAACGGGGTATGAATTGAATCAAGCATTCAAAAATGAAATCGGTGAATTCTGGCAGGCAAAGCATAGTCAGATCTATCCTGAACTGGCCAAAATGGAAGAACTAGGAATCATCAAACATGAAGTAGGAATCACTGGAGTCAAGCTAGAAAAGAAAATTTATCAGCTGACTGAAGAAGGGCGTGTTTTGTTAAACGAATGGATCCATACCTCGCCAAATGAACTTCCAGTCAATCGAGACGAATTTGTCTTGAAACTTTATTTTGTGAAAGATATCAATGATCCAACATGGATTGAGATTCTTGAACAGCAAAAGGAGCTTCATGAAGAAAAAAGACAGCATTTATTCGCCCGACAACAAGTGATTTTCCCGACAGAAAAAGACCAACATGAAAATTATGGCCATTATCTGATCTTGTCTCACGCAATCAATCGAGAAACCGAATATATCAATTGGTTGACACAAGTATTGGAACAAGAAATAAGAAAATAAATGGAAAGTTTATGACAAACAACTTAAAAAGGCGACAACCACAAAAATTTGAAAAACAATTTTCGTGGATGGCGCCTTATTTCTCGAGGCTGAACACTTCTGTCTAGACCTCGTGGTGGCTTTTTTATTTAACTGTAGCAAGTCGGCTACAAGTTCTAATGGAGTAAAAAAAAACTGCGATCTTTTCTTATTTTTCCAGTACTTTTTTAGGATCGATCGTTTCATCTGCTGGAAGGATCTTATAAGATAGTTCATCCGTTTCTTCGTCATGAATAATACATAGCTGTTCCAGATCATTGAAGTCGCCAATTAAAAGGAGTGTATAACGTTCATCAATCAATTGGATGTCTTTGATGGACTTTGAGAAAACTTTTCGGACATGGTGCATTTTGTTTAAACGTTCCTGAGCTTTTTCAGCGGCTTTGGTCAACGTGTACCCTTCATCTAAAAATTTCTTGATGATCTCAACTTTGACCACTGTCGGTAATCGGTATTTTCTTGAACAATTCGCGTCAGCAGTAACGGATTGGATAAAGCCTTTTTGTTCCCAGTATCTCAATTGTCGTGGTGAAACTCCGACGATCTCACTCAATTCACTAATGCCTACTAATAAATGGTCATTTTCCAATAATTGTTTAAGTGAAGCTCCCACCATTCGTCACACTCCTTTGTTGGTCGTTCCCTTAATTATACTTTTGTTGACTATCATGTCAAGTAGGTTGACAAAAGTTAAAAATAGGAATAAAGTATCTTAGTGGTTTCAGAAAACATTCAGAAAGAAGGAGAAATATGAGTAAGAATCAACCCGTAGATATTTACGGAAAACCATATAATCGTACACTATTAGTTGTCGTGTTATTGATTGGGACATTTTGTACGGTCTTGAATCAGACCTTATTGACAACTGCTTTTCCAGCATTGATGAAAGCTTTTGATATTTCAGCTTCTGATGTGCAATGGTTGACAACAGGCTTTTTACTAGTGAACGGGATCATGATTCCGATTACTGCTTGGTTGATCAATAAATTTAGTTCTAGAAAATTATATCTGTCAGCTATGACGATTTTTTTGATTGGAACGATTACCTGTTTTACTGCTCCTAACTTTAGTACGCTACTGATTGGACGTTTGATCCAAGCGTGTGGTGTAGGGGTATCTATGCCATTATTGCAAAATATCATGCTATCGATCTTCCCACCAGAAAAAAGAGGTTCTGCTATGGGAATGTCTGGGATCGTTATCGGATTAGCCCCAGCATTAGGCCCAACACTATCTGGTTATATCATTGATAACTATCATTGGCGCGATTTATTTGGAATGGTTATTCCCATCGTCGTTCTTGTTTTAGTACTTGCGTTCTTTTTGATGAAGAGTGTGATTCCTTTATCCAATCCAAGTATCGATATTTTCTCTGCCATTCTTTCAACAATTGGATTTGGTAGTTTGCTATACGGATTTTCAAGCGTAGGAGACGCCGGTTGGGGAAGTACGAAAGTAATCAGCTTCTTGATCGTTGGTGTGATTTTCATCGCCGCATTTGCTTGGCGTCAATTACATTTAGAACATCCATTCTTAGAGTTGCGCGTTTTTAAATCACCAACCTTTACGATTGCAGCGATTTTAGCTGGCGTAACGAATATGGCGATGGTCGGTGCGGAAATGGTTGTGCCATTGTATATTCAAAATATTCGTGGAGAATCGGCATTCCACTCTGGCTTGATGTTGCTTCCTGGTGCATTGATCATGGGTGCCATGATGCCGATCACTGGTGCGATTTTTGATAAACACGGGGCAAAACGTCTTGCGATTGTTGGGATGTTCATCCTAACAGCAGCTACAGCACCTTTTGCCTTCTTGACTGAAACGACACCTGTTTTGTATATCGTCATTCTTTATGCGATCCGAATGTTTGGGATCTCGATGGTCATGATGCCGGTGACAACATCAGGAATGAATGCTTTACCTAACAACTTGATCAGCCACGGAACAGCAGTGAACAATACCTTCCGCCAAATTGCAAGTTCAATCGGAACTGCGATTTTGATCAGTGTGTTGACAAATGTTACGAAAGACAATCTACCAACGGATGCTGTGTTGAAAAGTACACCTTTAGCCTATAAAGATCAAGCAATCAACGCGACTTTATCTGGTTACCATGCAGCCTTCTTTGTCGCAATCATATTCGGCTTGATCGGCTTTGCGATTGCTTTCTTCTTAAAAAGAAAAGAACCAGTAGTGGTGGAAGTGGGGGATAACGCATGATTATTTTCGTATTGATTGCCAGTGTCATTGCTTTTGCTTTGACGAATGTGTTTGCCAAAAAAATGTGGCAAACACTTCTTTCACTCGTCTTTGGCTTACTGTTTGTTCTCTCGTTAGGACTGATCGTAGAAAATATCACGAATCATTTTGGGATGGAAGAAGTGACAGAAACAAAAACGACTCCGCTCGTTTCCAGTGCGGATCAGTCAGATGTAAATATGTTGCTTTATCAGTCACTAGGAGATGGGACAGAAAAAGTCTACTTATATCGAACAGATGACAAGCAAAAAGAACCAAAAGCTACTGGCACAAAAAATGAAACAAATAAGGTTCAACAAACGGATGGCAAAGCAGAAAAAGTCAGTGAAACAACTTATTGGGTTTATAAAAATGACCAATACAAATTCTGGTTTAACTTAGCGGATAATAACCATGAATATGAACGCCGGGTCAATACGTTCAAACTTCCGAATGATTGGATCGAATTAAGTACTGACCAAGCTTCTGAGTTGGCAAAACGTGTCGAAGAACAAAAAAGCACGATGGAAGCCGATGCACAAAAATTTGTCAAAGAAGGCTTGATGAAAGCCATTGCCCAAAATCCAGCGATGTCTCAAGAAGAACAACAACAAGTATCAAAAGACTTAGCGACAGCTTATCAAAAACAAGCATTGGCAAAATTAATCGCAGAAGTGAAGAAGTAAATAGTTTAATAATATGATAAAAATAGTGGATGAAGTATTCGACAACATACTTTATCCACTATTTTTTTATGTAAGTAGGAATGAAGAAAAATTAGATTTTTACGTATTTAGAGAGTAGAGGATAGAAAGTTCGTAAAAGAAAGGAGGAATGACTTATGATTTCAACAAAAACAAGAAAACAAGGGAATTCCCTTGTGATTACACTTCCTGCAAAGTTAGGCATAAAAGAAGGTGAAGAATTTAATATTATAAAAAAAGAAAATGGCACGGTTGCTTTAATTCCAAAAGTTGAAGATTTTTTTTGAATCTGCTAAAGAAGGCGAATTTTATTTACCAGAATTAGGGGTTGATTATATGCCACATGGAGGAGAACTAGATGAGCTATAAGCCACGTCAACGAGATATCGTTCTTTTTTACTTTGAACCGTCAAAAGGTTATGAAGTTAAGAAGAGACGACCGGCTTTAATTATGAGTAAGGATGCGTACAATTTAGCAACGAATTTAATTATCGTATGCCCAATTACTACAAGTGATAAAAATAGACCATTTCTTGTGCCTATTCAAAGCGATAAGTTCAAGCTAGATGAAGTAAAGAGAAGCAAAGTAAATACGCTTCAAGTATTCTCTCTTGACTATACCGAAAAAGCTAAAAGAAATGTTAAATACATTGATACATTAGAGGAAGAAGCTTTTTTTGATATTGCACAAAGATTTCTTAAAAATTTTTCTTTCCCTATTTAGAGATCGGGTGGTTGAGAATCAATTTATCTTAGGAAGAATCAACTTATTTCATTTGATATGTAGATATATAGGCCATTTTTAGAAACCGCGAGCTACATAGTACGAACAAAAGAATAAAGCAAAAACACAATTGGTTTTGACAAGTGATATCAAAACCAACTGTGTTTTTTTCTATTATATTTTACTATTCTGCTCTTAAAGCAATCGCTGCATCTTTCTTCGCTGCCATACGAGCTGGGATGTGTCCGCCTAACATCGTTAAGATCGTTGATACAACAATCAAAATCAAGGCGTGTACAGGATTTAGTTGAGCAACATTTTCTAAATCAGTCATATTGTACAAGAGACTATTGATTGGGAAAGTCGCTAGCCAAGCAATCAAGACCCCTAATAAACCAGAAGAAATCCCTAAGATACAAGTCTCTGCATCGAATACCCGCGTGATATCTTTCTTACGCGCACCTAATGCTTTCAAGACACCGATTTCCTTCGTCCGTTCGATCACAGAAGTATAAGTGATGATGCTGATCATGATCATACTTGTTACAAGTGAAATACCAGCAAAAGCAATCAGGACATACGTGATGGCATCCATCAATCCACCAGTCAATTCGGTCATTGTTCCAGCTAAATCAGAATAGATGATTTTATCTTCATCTGATTTTCCTTTGTTGAATTCATCTAAATAGTTTAGAATCTCTTCTTTATCGCCAAAATTATTTGGATAGATCATGATGCTTGAAGGTAAGCTGTCTCCACCTAAATAGCTGATCAGCGTTTGTTTTGCTGAGTCATCTACTTTTTCGGTCGTCAATACGTTCATATCGCTGTCTTTTTGCGCTTGAACGATTTCAGAATTTTTGTTTTCATTGACGATTTCTGTTGTCAATTGGTCGCTGTAAGCAATACCCGGAGATAACAGATTCATCGTAGAAGAAGATTTGACCCGTAGAATACCAGAAATCTTAACCTCTCTGGAGGCATCTTCGTACATCGCTTGGTAATCCGTATTAGGAATGAAGTTTCCTGTCGGTAATTTTGTATAGTACGTATCATTGTTCACTAATTTGAAAGTTGTTCCGACGATCTTGTCAAAATCAAGCGTTTCGCCGTCTTTCACATCAAAGCCTAAATTTTTCAACGCATTGATGTTGGTATTGTTATTACCATCCACGATCAATACGACATCATTTGCAGAGGTCGGATAACTACCAGAAAGTAATGAGTAATTTGATTCTAAGAAATTGTCTTTTTGGTCGTCTAGTTGTGTTGGGAAACTAGAAACACCTACGCCAGTCATGGAAGACATCGCACTTGAGAAGGACAGTGATTCAGTATCTGGGTTTTGATTCGAAAAGCTAACAGGCTGTACTTTGCCGTCAACATCTCTTAATAAATTGATACCAGTCGTGCGGGTAAAACCAATATTATTACTTAAATCAGGATCGATACTCGTTACATAATCAACATATTCTTGGTCAATATTATTCGTATGTTGTGCACGGTCTTCATCGCTGATTTTTGCGGTAACAGTTTTTGTATCTGGATATTCGGCTGTGTTGGAACTCAAGCCATCCGATTCAGAAGGAGGACTAGTGGTGACTTTGGAAATCGTAATTGGAAAACGAGCCATCGTTTCTGACTGTGTTTGATCAATTTGTTTTTGGAATCCTGTAGATAGGGCTAATACGATCGCAATCCCAATAATCCCGATACTTGAAGCAAAGGAAGTCAAAAATGTCCGGCCTTTTTTTGTGCGAATATTATTGAAAGATAATTTTAATGCGGTCCAAAAGCTCATCTTTGTCCGACGTAGATTAAATTGATCATCTTTTGGACGTTCGATATGTGGATTAGAATCAGAAACGATTTTTCCATCTGAGAACTCAATGATCCGATCGGCATATTCATGTGCCAACTCAGGGTTATGTGTGACCATGATCACTAGTTTCTCATTGGATAGTTCTTCAATCAACTTCATGATTTGGACACTTGTTTCTGTGTCTAAAGCACCGGTTGGCTCATCACATAAAAGGATGTCAGGGTCATTGGCTAAAGCACGTGCAATTGCGACACGTTGCATTTGTCCACCAGATAATTGATTGGGTTTTTTGTGCATGTGGTCGGTCAATCCAACACGACGCAATGATTCCTCCGCTTTTTTCCGTTTTTCATCTTTAGAGACACCACTTAATGTCATGCCAAGTTCAACATTTTCAATGATTCCTAAATGCCCGATCAAGTTATAACTTTGGAAAACAAAACCGATGGAATTATTACGATAAGCATCCCAATCGCTGTCTTTAAAATCTTTTGTGGACTTCCCGTTGATGACCATATCGCCAGAGTCATAATTATCCAAGCCGCCGATCACGTTCAACATGGTTGTTTTACCAGATCCACTTGGGCCTAAAATGGCTACAAATTCTTTTTTTCTAAAAGCGACGGATACGCCGTCTAATGCTTTTGTCGTTGTTTCACCAACTTTATAATATTTCTTTATCTCTTTTAATTGTAACATTGTCACCCTTCTTTCCGTTTGAAATATTCGTTATACTAATAAGTATAACAGAACAACGAACGTAGTATAATGAATGAATGTTAACTGAATATGAACAATCAGAAAAAAAACTGAAATTTTTCAAATAATTACATGAGGAGAAATGATGAATCGAATATTACTAGTAGAAGATGATGAGCGTTTGCAACAACTTTATCAATCCGTTTTAGAACGCGCTGGTTTTTTGGTTTTCGCAGTCGCAAATGGGACCGAAGCTTTGAAGCAATTAGAGAGTACTCAAGTGGATGTGATCATCACAGATATTATGATGCCTGTGATGGATGGGTATGAACTGTTGGAAACTTTACGAAGCAGTCGCGTAGAAACACCTGTGTTGATCATCACAGCGAAAGCAGATTTTGAAGATAAAAAGAAGGGGTTTCAACTGGGAACGGATGACTATATGACGAAACCAGTAGATGTCAATGAAATGGTGTTGCGGGTAGAGGCCTTGTTACGGCGAGCGAAAATCAATCATAGCCATCAATTGAACATTGGACAAACTAGCTTGAACCAAGAAACATATGAAGTGATCAAGCAGGATCAAGCCATCTTACTTCCACAAAAAGAATTTCAATTATTGTACAAACTACTTTCTTATCCAAATAAGATTTTTACACGACAACAATTAATGGATGATATATGGGGGTTGGATACCAATACGGAAGAACGGACGATTGATGTGCATATCAAACGATTACGCACGCGTTTTATTGAAAATGATGATTTTCAGATCATAACAGTTCGTGGCTTAGGCTATAAGGCGGTGATTTGATGCGTAAAAAAATCTTTTCACAATTATGGATTTATTTTGCTTGCATTGTGTTTATTTCCATTTTAGTTACTTTGTTGTGTTTCTTAGGTTTTATTTTCTTGCTGTCACACAAAACAGTCCCTGCTTCAGAGCAACAAGCGACATGGTTTCCTTTAGTCGTTTTTGCAGGATTTAGTATGATGGTGGGCACAGGGATCTCGATCTTTGTCGGTCGGCGGATCTTGCTGCCGATCAGTGATTTACGAACCAATATGAGCAAAGTAGCAACTGGCGATTTTTCGATTCGGATGGATGAGCAACAAAAAGTCGAAGAGGTGCAGCAACTATATAAAGATTTCAACGTGATGGTCCAAGAATTGAGTAGTATCGAAACGTTACGAAATGACTTTGTTTCCAATGTTTCTCATGAATTTAAGACGCCTCTTGCCACGATCCAAGGATACGTCCAGTTATTGCAGGCGCCTAACATTTCAGAAGAAGAAAAGCAGGTTTTCTTGCAACGGATCATTGAGAGCATCACTCAGCTTTCGCAATTGACAGAGAACACACTGAAATTGAATAAATTAGAAAATCAGCGAATCAAATTAGAAAAGCGCCCTTTTCGTTTAGATGAACAGATTCGTGAAGTGATTGTTTTTTTACAACCTAAATGGGAGCAAGAACACCTTCAACTGGAGATCGATCTGGAAAGTGTCAACTTTGTCGGTAATGAAGAATTTCTATATCAAGTCTGGCTGAATCTCATGGACAATGCCATCAAGTACAATCAACCACAAGGGAAAATCAAGATTCGCCTAACACAAAATGCCACTCAAGTAATCGTTGAAGTGACAGATTCTGGCGTGGGAATGGATCAAGAAACACAAGCACGACTCTTTGAGAAATTTTATCAAGGGGAATCCAGCCGTCAATTTTCTGGGAACGGGCTGGGCTTATCACTAGTCAAAAAAATCGTTGAGTTGCATCATGGAAAAATCAGTTATAACAGTATCTCAAAAGTAGGTACGACTGTCATCATTCAATTAGACAAAGAAAACACGTCGCTAACTTATCCGGTGGAATAAGATCCAGGGAAATGAACAGTTAATGATCTATAGGAGCAATAAACCAACAAAAACAAAGAAAAAAACGCCACTTCTGATTTAATCGTTCTAAGGTGTATTTTTCAAGTAATATAAAGATGGAAAAGTGTACGAAGTCATGTCGTACATAAGAGAGTATTCGTATATTTTTCTAATAACCGTTATTGGAGGAATGATAGAAAATGAAAAAACAAGTAGTTTTATTGCTCGGACTTTTGACGTTAAGTGTTGGACTGAGCGGAGCCAATCCCATAGCCATTGCAGAGGAAACAACTCATTCTCATGGTACTCCCACAGTATTATTGCAACAGGATTCGGTCTTAAGTACACTTGTGGCAAGTTCAAGTGCAGAGGATGAAAAACAAACCGATCGTGGTATCGGTTATTATTGGAAATGCCATACATGCGGGTATAATAGTGAGTGGCATCTATTTGCTAGTACAGCTGTTTCTGCTGCCAATAAACATGCACAGCAATACAATCATGTCACCTCTGTTTATCCAAATTAGCAACTGACTATTTTAGAATGGAGTGGAACAAAAGATGAATGAAACGTGGTTGAGTAGGAATAAAAAAGAAGTGATCCGTTTCTCTCTTGCCGTTTTTCTAGGTTTTGTATTAAGTTTTATCGTGTTTACTTTGTTGTAGGTAAGAGGATAATAAGAAAGTATTCAAAAGGAACAAAGACCAGAAATCATTACGGTCTTTGTTCCTTTTTTGTAAGCAGAATTTTTATGATACTTAGCGTTGTTTTCGCGAATATTGAAGTAATTAGTGGGTATGATTGTGAATTTTACTTGCAAACAATATTATACGTGATATAATATTGGTAAATATAAAATATTGCAAACTATAAAGAAGGTGAAGTAATGCATATCCAAGTCCCAACAGTTTTACTCGATGGTACGGTTTTAGCAGCTTTAAGCAGAGAAGACATGTACGGTTACGCATTAACGAAGATCGTCCAAGAAAGTTTATCTGTCAGTGAATCAACGATGTATCCTGTTTTACGCAGATTAAAAAAAGAAGAATACTTAGAAACATACGACGAACCATTCGAAGGTAGAAATCGCCGATATTACCGCTTAACTCCGAAAGGACGTCAACATTTAGAAGAAATCATTGATAAATGGATCGTGTTTCGAGATTCCTTAAACCGATTACTGGAGGAGAATACGAATGAATGAATATTTAGATGATGTGTTGGACGAACTTCAAGAAATACCTGAAGATGATCGCTTTGATATTATTCAGTATTATGAAGAATACTTCTTGGATTCTGGCAAAACAGTAGAAGAAGTCGTGGATGAATATGGCTCGCCAAAGCAATTTGCCCTGAAACTGAAAATCAATTATTACTCGGAACAAGACGACGATGAATCAGAATACAGCCAAAGTCCTAAACGGAAAATCCGTTTGATTTGGATGATCGTCATTGGGTTGTGTGCATCACCTTTATTGATTCCTTTAGCATTAGCGTTTATTCTAGCGATTTTTGGTATTCTGCTTGGCTTAATTGGCGTGATCATTGGAATCTATGTCGTATGTATCAGTATTTTAGGAGCAGGTTTATTTTCGATCATTTCAGGTGTTGCTGTCTTGCAACAATCGATTGCTAGTGGGCTGTTCTTTGTAGGACTAGGGTTACTTGCCACAGGAGGTGCTGTCTTCTTTGCACCATTACTGTTAAAAGGAACTAAATGGTTATTCCAAATGATGATGAACTTTGTCAAGTGGGTAGGACGCCGGTTTATTACGAAACGAGCGATCCATACGACGAATAGTGGGGTGTAAAAAATGAAATTAAAATATATCTTGGGGATAGGTTTAGGACTGATGATCATCGGTGGCTTGACGGCAGGATTAAGTTATGCCTCTGGTGCCCAAACGAGTCTGACTTGGGAAGGTGGTCCAAGAATAATAGAAATGACTCGTGAAACAAAAGATTTTTCGTCTGAAAAAATTGAAAAAATCGTTGTACGAGCAGATCACCAAAATATCATGATCCAACGAGGCGTGAACTTTGAGGTTGAAACGTCTCATGACAAAACGCAAAAACCAAAAATCAATCTGGAAGATCACACATTGGATATTTCAGCTGATGGTCAAACACCGGCAGTGATGATCAATATGACAGACACACGTTCGATGTTGAAGATCACGATCCCTAAAACCATTTTCTTAAAAGAATTAGTGATTGAAGGGAAAAACAATGAATTGTTTTTAGATGAATTCAGTAGTAAGAAAATCAACTTGAATTTAGCAAATACTTGGACGTCGATCAATGAAGTAAGTGGGGAACTTCTTACTGTTGAAAATCAAATGGGCTCACTAGATTTACAGGAGTTTTCGATAGATAAAGTCAAATTAGCTACAAGTGATGGCAGTATCATTTTTAACGATAACGAAAAATCAATCAAAGGCGAAGTCACACTTCATAATAGTAGTATTGATTTTTATAACAACCAAGAGCAAGGATTAGCTGTGACATTAGAAGGGGATTCTTATATCAACAAAAATTATGAATCTTTGACAACCAAGACGTACAATCAAGGAAACAAAGATCTCAAAGTAACTGCTCATAATAGTCAAGTGAACTTGACGAATGAAGATTATGACGAGCCTCCGATGGATGATGAAGATTACGGCGAGTATGATTAATCGTTGAACAGTCAAGACTGTCTTTTTCTAAATAACGAATAAATAGTTGAAGAAGCGTATAATTCTTTATGGAATAAGGAATTATACGCTTTTTTATTTATTTTACATGAAATATCATCGCCTATCATTCAATAATATAGTAGAATAAGGAAAGGGAAAAACGTACATATATGGGGAAAATAGGGTGAATATTGAATGAAAACAGAGGAAATCAAGCGGGAAGAATTGAAAAGTGAATTAGGGAAATTGCATCATTTTTTAACAGAACTGAGTACCAAGTATTATGATACAGACAAAGAAAGGGTAACGATCCAATATCCAAATAATTCCGAAGGTCGACAACTTGAACAAGTGTACAACGAAATGTTCAAACATCTACTGAAAGTGAAAAAAGAATTAGATTATTATTCACTGCCAATCATCGATACGGGTATTTTAAAATACGATCAAACAAGTGAGCGATTTGTCTTCAAGTCGGTTCGTGAGAATCTTGAATTATCCGCCGGTATGGACCTAGAGATCTTAGTAGAAGACTATTTTACTGAAACAAAACAGTGGGTCCGTACACGATTAGAATATTTGCCAGAAGCATCAGGTGGCGTACACGAAAACGGTTGGTATATCACGGAAGACAAAGAATTGGAACTAGAAGGAGCCATGGCAAGGATTCGTAAAAAAACAGAATAGAACCAAGAAAATTAGGAGTGAGTAAATGAAAGAAAAAAAGGCTTTCACTATCAATGGCTATATAGGGCTATTTATTATTCTTCTAATGTTTGTCGTAGGAATCTTATTATTTTTCATAGGGGTTGCTCGATTTTTAGTTGGATTTTCAATTGTTGGGATTTTCTTGTGGTTGCTCGTTTTCTTAGCAATCAGCGGACTGACAGTAGTCAGCCCCAACCAAGCAAAGGCAATCGTCTTTTTTGGGCAATACATCGGAACGATTCGTGAGAGCGGTTTTTTCTTAACGATTCCTTTTGCACAAAAAATCAACTTGTCGTTAAAAGTTCGAAACTTCAATAGTTCGCTGTTGAAGGTCAATGACTTAGATGGAAATCCAATCGAGATTTCCGCTGTCGTCGTTTTTAAAGTAGTAGATACAGCTAAGGCGCTTTTTGATGTAGCAAACTATCATCAATTTGTTGAAATCCAAAGTGAAACCGCCATTCGTCATATCGCCAGTCAATATCCATATGATACATTCAACGAGGATGATCTTACTTTACGTGGAAATACCACTGCGATTTCAGATGAATTGGCAAAGGAATTACAAGAACGTTTATCGGTGGCGGGGGTCGAAGTTTTAGAGACGAGATTGAATCACTTGGCTTATGCAACAGAAATTGCCAGCGCGATGTTACAACGGCAACAAGCCAAAGCCATTTTATCTGCCCGTCAAACCATTGTTGAAGGCGCAGTGACGATGACACAAATGGCTCTGGAACAAATCGAAGCAGGTCAGGATATCACCTTTACCGATGATCGAAAGATCCAGTTGATCAACAATCTACTTGTATCGATCATTACTGATAAAGGCACACAACCAGTGATCAATACAGGTAATAACAAAGAAAAA
This sequence comes from Enterococcus mundtii, assembly GCF_002813755.1. Lineage (NCBI taxonomy): Bacteria > Bacillati > Bacillota > Bacilli > Lactobacillales > Enterococcaceae > Enterococcus > Enterococcus mundtii. Next base: position 197,397 of record NZ_CP018061.1, read on the forward strand.
TAGCTGAATGAGGAAAGCATTCGTCAGTGGAATGCTTTCTCCAACGAATATCGGTTTGAATCAATAAAAAGGAATTTGGAGTGGCTTACACCTCCAGATTCTTTTTTTTTATGGGACATATGACAATAATGAAAGAGTTTTGATAGTAAAAAGAAAGGAATTTTCACGGATACTTGACTATACTTAATTTATCAGAACAGGAAAGAAGGAGTCACAATGAAAAAATTATTGATTGGGTTGGGAGCATTTATCATCATCGCTTTTGGTGGCTACCGTTTAGCAGATCATTTGATCATGGGTGGTGAAAGCTACTATGTTCAAATCACAACGGATGGTGAGAAACAGGTGGATCACGCTGACGGTGGACAAGAAATCATCAGTTATCGTTATGAACTACCTGGGTTTAATAAAGAAGGTAAAGAAAAAACAATGGACTTCAATGGTTTTCAAGAACGACCATTAAGAAAAGATGCATTTTTGAAAGTGACTTGGAATAAAAATAAAGGCGTGACGTCTTATGAGGAAGTACAGGCAAAAGACATTCCATCAGCAGCACAAGAAAAATTAAGTAAAGGAACGGTCAATAATGGATAAAATCGTAGAAATCAAGAACGTAACAAAAGTTTACGGAAAAAGTAATGAGAAACAGACACAAGCATTGAACGGTATCAGTTTTAGTGTGGAAAAAGGCGAATTCATTGGTATCATGGGGGCTTCTGGATCAGGTAAATCAACCTTATTGAATATCTTATCAACATTAGATAAACCAACAAGTGGCACGATCCATATCAACCAAGCAGATGTCACGAAGTTGAAAGGAAATCAGTTAGCCGATTTTCGAGCAAAAGAAATCGGCTTTATCTTCCAAGATTTCAATCTTTTAGAGAACTTGACTGCACAAGAAAATATTGCAGTTCCGCTTTCTTTACAAGGCGTGAAACCAAAAGAAATCAAGAAAAAAGTCAATGCGGTGGCTGAACGCTTATCAATCAGTCACATATTAGACAGCTACCCCGCAAAAATCTCAGGTGGACAAAAACAACGGGTAGCAGCAGCCCGGGCACTAGTTACGCAACCAACGATTCTATTAGGGGATGAACCAACTGGTGCGTTGGATTCAAAAAGTGCGAAAGACCTATTAGATACGATGGAAGAATTGAATACAAATGATAAGGTTTCGATTCTGTTGGTGACACATGATGCTTTTTCAGCAAGTTACTGTCAACGAATCTTATTTATTAAAGATGGCGTGATCCATCAGGAAGTTAAACGCGGAGAACAAAGTCGTTCAGACTTTTATCGTCAAATATTAACGATTCTAGGTAATCTAGAACAGTAAGGGGGAAACTGAACATGCTTTGGAAATTATCACTTACTGGGATCAAGAGTCGGTTAAGAGACTATATTGTTCTATTTTCCGGTTTAGTCATGGCTTCAGCCATCTTTTATATGTTCGAGTCAATGGCCAGCAACACCGATTTTTTGAACAATAATTCCACTTTAGCGATGACAGTCTTTATCTTTCGCTTTGGGTCGGTATTATTGGGGATCATCACATTTGTTTACATTCTTTATGCCAACTCATTTTTGATGACGATGCGACAAAAAGATTATGCGATGTTTATGATGCTAGGAGCAAAAGGCCGGAAAATTGCCCAAATGATTTTCTCTGAGACCTTGATAGTAGGAACAGTCGCTACTTTGGTTGGTTCAGCGCTAGGTATTGGTTTAACAAGCGTCGTCCATCGACTATTAGTTGCCCAGTTAAATATTAAAATTACTCATTTTACACCGTTCAATATGAATGGATTATTGATTACTTTGCTGTTTTTCATCGTACTATTCTTATTAGCAGCGTTTGTCAATGCATTCTCGATTGTCAAAAAACCAATTTTGACTTTACTACGTGCGGATCAAACACCTGCGCAGATGAAACAACATAAATTCTTGTTTTTCCTTGAAGTAGTTTTAGGAATCATTTTTATCGGTGTCGGTTATTATATGATGGCAAATATCGGAACCTATCAGTTGATGGGAATCGCCGTCGCGTTAGTTACAATCGTTTTAGGAACGTATTTTATTTTCCATTCGGTCATCATTTTCTTCCTTAAACTATTGAAGAAAACAGAAAATCTTTCGATGAAAAAACTGAACAACTTTACGTTATCACAGTTAAGCTTCCGTATTCGTGAATACACACAAATGCTTTCAATGGTTGCGATGTTACTCGCATTAGCTTTAGGTGCATTAACAGTCGGTCTAGGCTTTAAAAACCAGATCACTCAGTTGACGAATGAAGTATCGAATTATGATCTAGTATTGAATCAATCAGAATTGATCGATCAATCTAAAGTGGCGAAACTTTCACCAACGATCAACGCGGTCTATCAACAAAAAGAAGACGAAAAAACAGTGTACTATAACTATAGTGAGTTTGAACAAGATCCATTTTTGATTATGGAAAATCAAACACCTAACACTGGGGAAAGAAACGTCAAAACGAAAAAAGTAACCGCAGAAGAATTAGCGACAAACTTAAACTATCAAGATGAGTTGCGCTATTACGAATTGCCAGAACAACGAGAAAAAGAAATCAAATTACTGCCAGCAGAAGAATTTGCTCAATTAAATCTTCCACAAACCAGTATGCAACTGATCCAAGCAAAAGATTTCCATGAGAGTATTGAACAAATTGGTGATCTGGTAGCAGAAAACAATAAAAATAATGAATCATTAAAAGATGGAATGTTTAGTTTCACGCAAAAATATGATGCGTACCAAATGATCAATGGTATGTTCTCAGGCTTTGAATTCATGGGCTTCTTTTTAGGGATCGCCTTCTTGACAATGTTAGCAAGTTGCTTGATGTTCAAGATCCTCTCAGGTAGCAAGAGTGATGTCGTTCGTTACGAGATGCTCGGTAAGATCGGTGCTCGTCAAGCATTGTTAAAACAATCGATTCGTCGAGAAATCGGTATTCTCTTCTTAGCACCAGGGATTCTAGGAGCCATCCATGTATTATTTGGACTTCAAATGTTTACTGTTTTGATGGATGATCCATATCACAACTTATGGATACCATTTACAATATTCTTTGTTCTCTACTTTATCTACTATGTTGTAACTACTTGGCTGTACACAGGCATCGTTTTGAACAAAAAAGAATAAGTTGAGCTTGATAAAGAGCGAGAAGATGGTTTGTAGAAAAAACTCCTTCTCGCTTTTTCTGTTGCCTTCGATAAAATTTGCTTGAAGCATGATCAAATAGAGAAAAGATTACTGGATACGATGGAAGGATATCGGTTATGAGTGAACTGGCTAGATTTTTCAAAGATGGGCAACTGCAATAAATCCCTAGAAAAGAAAAAAATAAACGTTTGATCTTTGATCATCTTTATTCAAAGTTTGAATTTGATAAGGATTACTTAGAGAGGGAAGTCAACGCTATTCTAAAAAGTATTTATCTGGATCATGCGATATTACGGCACTACCTCGGCGATTACCGTTACCTTGATCGAGTAAAGGACGGTTCGATCAAAAGGCAGTGAGAGAGACAGAACCCAATACATAAAAAGCGCATCTCTTTAAAAGCCAAATTGGCACGAAAGAGATGCGTTTTTTAGGAACTTTTATTTGTTTGTTTTTGCCAAGCATCATATTTCAACAAAAAATATTCGATCACGAAAAAAAGTGTTGAAGTTGTTTCAAAAGGTGTAAGGATATCTTCTTGATCTTGTAGTTCTGGATTCAAGAAGAAAATCGTTTCATCACAAAGTTTTGAGACAGTTGAGTTCCTAAGTTTTGTGATACCAATTGTCTGGATATTTCGTTGCTTCAGTTGCTTCGCTAATTTGACGACTTCAGGAGACTCACCATTTAGCGTGATCAACAGAACTAAGTCTTCTGGCTGAATGATTTGGTAAAACTGTTTGTTGATCGAAACGGCACCGAAGTCATAGAGTATCAATCCGTTGTGTACGAAAAGCAATTTCATATAACTTGAAACTAGCGTTTGTATATCACCTGATCCATAGATGAAAATCCGATTCGCATTAGCCATCATTGTACATAGATCAGTGAAATCTTTTTTCTTGAGGTTCTCAATTGTTTGGATATGATTTTCCAAGATTTCCTCCTCAAACTCGGATAGACGCACATTTTCCTGTGTAAGTTCATTTTTTAGATGATATTTGAATTCTGAGAAACCATCAAACCCTAATTTTTGGCAAAACCGCATGATTGTTGTGCGAGAAACGTTGCATTGTTTCGCCAGTTCGTTAATAGACATTGTTAAAGAATTTTTTTTGTGATTTGTGATATAGGACCAGATAAGAAAATCATTTTCAGTCAACCTTGACTGAAACGTCGTAATTCGGTCTTGTAACATCTGTTTTCATCATTGCCAAAAATCTATAAATCGTTAGAACTCATCATTAAAGTTTTCAGAACCATGTTTCTACTACGCTTGTTTGGTCATCTGTGAATATGGATCTGACGAATAGTGGTTATTTTTTTGATGGATCGATTGAATGTTCGATTCTAATTTATAGATATTACAGGTTTTGACAAATCAGTTTCCCCCTTTTTCATTTGATATTTTTGAGAGAGTTCACGCTGTAATCGACGGAAACGTTTCTCAATCTTGTTAGTTTTATTGCTATTTTCATAGACCTTGCAAGGTGATACAACTGCTAAATCTTTGTTACCTAACTCAATAACCAATTCTTTATCAGTCAATTTTTGGTTGGTAGACTGCCTTCACTCACCCTTTGGTTTACTTGGAGGATTTTCCAATTGCGTGTGTCCTTCTTGTTCTCACCTCACTATTAAGATACGCCTTCATGTACCGTTTATTTGATTAACTACTACTGGACCTCTGGTTTTATTCTCGAAGATAGGATGTGACGATTCACAAATTTTGTGACAAAAACCTTTTTCCTGTGAGGAATTTTTAAATCATCTTAAAGTGTTTCAGGAATCCATTTTAATAGTAAACTAAGAATCGGTAAAGCGCTTACTAAAAAATATGAAGGACTAAAAAACTATGATGAAAAAAATTCAAAGATTTGGTGGAGCAATGTTAGCACCTGTCATGCTATTTTCTTTTTTTGGTATCGTTATTGGTTTTTCTTTACTTCTTTCCAATCAAACGATCATGGGAGATATTGCTGCGCCTGATACACTCTGGTATAAGTTCTGGAATGTTGTAGCAGCCGGTGGCTGGACACCATTTTTTCAATTACCGCTTTTATTTGTGGTCGGATTACCAATCAGTTTAGCTAAAAAATATGCAGCTCGAGCAACGATGGAAGCATTAGTGACCTATATTGCTTTCAATTATTTCGTCAATGCAATTTTAACGTTATGGCCAAATACTTTCGCCGTGGATCTATCTCAAGGAACAGCCGTTGGTTCTGGGTTAACATCGATTGCTGGAATCATTACTTTAGATACGGGCATGATCGGAGCATTGTTGATCTCAGGTATTGTGGTTTATTTGCATAATCGCTTTTATGAAAAAGAATTACCAGAGATGTTGACGATTTTTAGTGGTTCTGTTTTCGTTACGATGATCGCTTTTTTTGTTATGATTCCTCTAGCACTTTTGATGTGTGTCGTATGGCCTATCATCCAAGAAGGAATGAGAAGCATGCAAGGATTTTTTATCAATTCAGGAAATTTTGGTGTATTCATCTATCAATTTTTACAGAAAATCCTTATTCCAACTGGCTTACATCATTTTGTGTACGCCCCATTTGCTTATGATAGTGCGGTAGTTGAAGGGGGGATGGCTGCTTATTGGGCATCAAATATCGGCGAATTCCAAACAAGTGCACTTTCGCTTAAAGAACTTTATCCTTTTGGGGGTTTTTCTTTATCGGGTATGTCAAAAGTATTTGGAACAGCCGGCTTAAGCTTAGCCATTATTCAAGCCGCTCATCCAGAGAAAAAGAAGAAAGTTATTGCATTGATCGCCCCAGCTGCATTAACTGCGATTTTGACGGGAATCACTGAACCTATTGAGTTTACGTTCTTATTTGTTGCTCCAGCTTTATGGGGTGTCCATGCGCTATTAGATGCGTCCATTGCTACGGTTTCTTACGCTTTCGGCGTCGTTGGTGATTTTGGTGGTGGATTGATCAATTGGTTAGGATTAAATTGGTTGCCTCTTTGGAATTTTCATGGTTCGACCTACCTCACCCAAATCATGATCGGACTTACATTTACTGCGATCTGGTTCTTAGTATTTACCTTCATGATCAAAAAATTCAATTTAAAAACTCCAGGACGTGAAGAGGATGTATCAGAGATACAACTTTATTCAAAAGCTGATTACGAAAACAAAAAGAAGACACAACAAGATGAACAAGAGAAAAACCTACCTAAACATGCTAGACAAGCACAAGCCTATCTAGTGTTAGTAGGTGGAAAAGAGAATGTACTGGATGTGACGAATTGTGCCACACGGTTACGACTTACCGTGAAAGATACAAGTAAAGTAGCCAGTCCTATTGATTTTCAGGAAGCTGGGGCTTCAGGACTTGTCAATCCTGGAAATGGTGGTATCCAAATCATTGTTGGGTTAACTGTTCCAAGAGTGAGAGAATCATTTGAAGAATTGATCGTAAAATAAGAGGAGGATAATTATGAATAAGAAAAAAAGTTCAATCTTGATCGCCGGTGGAGGGAGCACATATACACCTTCATTAGTGATGATGTTAATAGAAGACCGAGAACGATTTCCAGTCAGAAAAATTAAATTTTATGATAATGATGAACAAAGGCAAGCAGTTATAGCAAAAGCATGCGCGATCATCCTCGCAGAACGAGCGCCAGAAATCGAATTTGATTATTCAACAGATCCTAAAGAGGCTTTTACAGATGTTGATATCGTCATGGCACAACTAAGAGTTGGAAAATATGCCATGAGGGAACAAGATGAAAAAATTCCATTTAAGCATAATGTTGTAGGTCAAGAAACATGCGGACCAGGGGGACTTGCTTATGGGTTGCGCTCGATCGGGCCAGTCTTAGAACTAGTCGACTATATGGAAAAGTATTCACCGGATGCTTGGTTATTGAATTATTCTAATCCAGCAGCAGTGGTCGCAGAAGCAACAAGAAGGTTTCGTCCCAATTCAAAAATCATCAATATTTGTGACATGCCCGTTTGTTTAGAAGATATCATGGCTCGAGTGATTGGGCTACGGGATCGAAAAGATTTTGAAACGTCTTATTTTGGCTTGAATCACTTTGGTTGGTGGACAAGTATCAAAGACCATGACGGTAATGACTTGCTGCCGAAAATAAGCACCCATGTAAAAAAATATGGCTATACAGAACAAACACAACAAGGCCAACACAAAGAAACAAGCTGGTTGGAAACCATGTTAGCAGCCAAAGAGTTACATGAAATTGAGCCGACCTTTTTATCCAATACGTATCTAAAATATTATTTGATGGCTGATGAAACGGTTGCTCATGCCGATAAACAGTATACAAGAGCGAATGAAATCATTGATGGACGGGAGAAAATCGTTTTTGAAGAATGCCAGCGGATTATTAATAACCAAACAGCTAAAGACACGCTTTTTGTCTCTAATGAGCATGCCTCATTTATTACAGATCTAGCTTGCGCGTTGACATTCAATACAAAAGAGCGCATGATTCTGATCGTTGAGAATAATGGTGCCATCTCTAATTTCAATCACGATGCGATGGTCGAATTGCCTTGTATCGTAGGGAAAGACGGTTATGAAGTACTATCGATTGGTGAGATCCCTACTTTCCAAAAAGGTTTAATGGAACAGCAAATTGCATCTGAGAAGTTAGCAGTCGATGCTTGGGGACAAAAATCATATCAAAAATTATGGCAAGCCTTCATCATGAACAAAACGATACCTAGTGCAAAAGTAGCGAAGGAGATCCTTGATGAAATGCTTGAAGTCAATGCTCCTTATTGGCCGGAGCTTCACTAGGTATCACTTATAAAAATGAAAGGGGTCGGCTGGAGGAGATTCTTCAGCCGATCATTTTGAAAGTAGATATGGCAGTAAAGAATAAATTTCAACTCGTCTATTTTTTTCAGTATGCGTTGATGGCTACTTTGATGACACAGATCGTGCCGTTTTTGACCGAACAAGGCTATGATGCGGTCCAGAGAGGCTGGTTTTTGGCTTCTTACAGTGTGACCACGATGATCTTCCAAATCTTTATTGGCTATTATTCTGACCGAAGCAAGCAGATAAAAAAAGTTGCCATGGTAGTTTCTGTACTATTCGTATGCTTTGCAATCACTTTTTATATGTTAGGAAAAGATATCTTGCTAATGCATCTGATCGTACTGGCTATTGCAGGAGGGCTATCCAATACAGGAGCAACCGTCCTAGATAATTGGGTGTTATCAGAGTCAGAGATGCGAAACAACCTTGCGTCGATCAAAGCAATAGGTTCTTTAGGTTGGAGTGTGATGAGTGTATGTATTCCGGTATTCATTTTTAATAATAATTATCAGTGGCTGCTCGTTCCTTTTCTCTTTTTTCTAATCAGTTATTTGTACATCGCAAAAACAGTGCCTCAAACACCTCACGATACAAAGGAACCTAAAGAACAAAAAAATGAGGGATTTAATCTTTCGGATATGTATCAGCTGTGCAAGAATGGGGAGTTTTTATGTTATACGTTCCTATTTTTTCTTTTATATTTAACGATCGTCGCCAATAATACGATCGTGATTGACAAGTTACTCTTAATGGATAGTGGAAATACGTTCGTGGGATTAAAGTGGGCGATTCAAGCTTTCTGTGAAATCCCGGCGTATCTTTTATTGAATCATTCGGTGACAAAATGGAAAAATGAGCGATTGATTTTTATTTCTGGTTTCTTTTTGGTCCTGCAATTTTTGATTTATGCAACTTCACGAACGCCGTTAGTATTGCTTGCTGCCAGTTTCTTGCAGTTTTTTACTGTTCCAGCTTTTACTATCGGTAGTCGAATGATTATCAGTGAGATTACCCCTATAAATATCTTTTCTTCAGGGCAACTTCTATCTATAAGTGTTTATATGGGGCTTTCTTCCTTCATTTCTCCATTACTTGGCGGTGTCCTGGCGCAACAGTTATCATTGAACCAAGCACTTTATTTTTTTAGTCTGCTGCCAATCTTCGCTTTTATTTGTTATTACTGTTACAGGAAGTATCAAAGAAATAAATGAAAAATCTGAACAGATGTGTACAAAAAAAGTGGGGGATGCCATACTTTTTTTGTATATCAAATAAAGGAGAGGAATACTTATGGATAAAAAAGTGCAAGTCTCAGCTAAAATGACATCTAAAAATCAAATCACTGTCCCTAAGAGTGTGCGTCAAACATTAGGCTTGAAAGAGAATCAGAAAGTTATTTTTGAATTCACGCCTGAAGATGAACTTAAAGGGACTAGTGAAAAAACAATTATGGCTTATGAAGACTTTTGGAACAATGAGTTGGTTGTGATGGAAGAACATGCGAGTGATGATACAGAAATCGTTGATTTTGGAGAGGATGTAGGCGAGGAGAAAATCGAATGGTAAAACAAGGGGATATTATTTTTATAGATTTGGTTCCAACAAAAGAGAACGGACTAGCAAAAAAAAACGACCGTGTGTCATCATTAGCAATGACAACTATAACAAGATTTTCAATGCCGTTTTAGTCATGCCAATCAGTAGTGCAACAAAATATTTACAGGAAAAATATCAACGCTCAGGTGCATTTCAAACAATTTTTGATACAGCGATGTATACAATCAAAGGAACGATATTATGTCAAGATATCCGAAGCATCGATTGATCTTAACGCAGTAATCTTCAAATGGCTGATCAAATTGATCCTCAAAAGAAAGAAAGGTTATCAGAGATTGCCAAATATTTTTTCTAACCAATAATGTAACTTTCCAGCGCCCATTTAGGTGGAGTAAGATACATAAAAAGAACCAGAACTCAGAAGTATTCCATCAACTTCTGAGTTTTGGTTCTTTGATAGAGTGTCCATTTTTGCTATCTCAAGAATTGTTTCATCCGAAAGACACGATCAAGGTTCAAGCGACTAGCAAGTGGCTGATCGGTTTCTCTGACCGTTACAGAAAGTTTCTGTGGGATCTCTCTCACTGAAAAATGATGCCATAGGTCCCAGAAAGAAGCAAATCTTAATTCTGATAGATATAGAAGTGAAGGGTTTCTTTGATTGAATAACGAAATGGTCATTCTAGATGAAGTAGACGAAGAATTTCGCCAACGAGTAGGAACGACAAAGGAATCCATTCGCTCATTTGTTTCAGAATCCTGTTTTTCTTGTTCTTTTGGTTCGTCGTATTGCGTCAAGTCATAGGCTTCAATGATGGCATTCAATTTCCTAGAATATTGTCGATCTGTCGCATAGCGCCCTTCTAAATACTTCGTTGCTTCTCGGTAATCTTTAGTCTCAGATTTCCACGTTGGTTTATAAAAATCAGCATTATGAGATAAGCCGTTTTTGATCAAATCTGCGTAGTCTTTTAAGCTTTCTTTGTAAGAGGGGTATTTACGAAATGCTGCACGGATTTGATAGTTTTGCCCAGCTGCCGTTTGTTCCAATGTGTTGAAGGAAATACTACTCCCTTTATAAGCGCCCTTGATCCCAAAAAGATTATAGTTCGGTGAACGAGAAAGCAAGCTGTTGCCAGAACCACTTTCTAGAATAGCTTGTGCCATCATAACAGAAGCATAAATATTTTCTTCTTGCCCAATTTCTCGAGCATCTTCAGCGATTTTTTCAACAAACTGATCTGTTGTTTGATTTTGTGCGAAATGGAATGAATCGTTGATCCCATCTAAAATCGGTGAACTAGCTAACGAATTTGTCGCTCGTGGTAAACCAGCTATATTGACACGTAAGGCAAAGTCGGGTCTGTAATCCTTGATGGAAGTGATCCGCACATGGTCACCCGGTTGAGGGGCATGGATGTAATTCCCATTACCAATATAAATACCTACATGATGGGTAGTACCCGAAGCAGGTCCCCAAAAAACTAGATCGCCTGGTTGAGCATTCTCGACAGGGATTTGTGTACCCGCATATTGTTGTTCCCCTGTCCAACCTCCAATCGAATGGCCAGTTACTTTTTTATAAATGTAATAAGTCAAACCAGAACAATCGAAAGTCGTAGGACCTTTGGCACCCCAAACATATGGTTTTCCTAGCTGGCGATATGCTTCTTTTACAAGTGCTTGTTGGGTGCTTGTTGTGTTGGCCGGTAAAATTGCTTCGATTGGTGTTTTTACAACAAAATCAGATGATTCTGAAGCTGGGTTTTCAATTCGATCGGGCGTCTGAGGCCGATTAGTGTTTGTTGTCTGGTTTGAAGATGAGCCATTATTGTTTGTTGATCCTGTAGAACCACTTGTATTCCCATTATTATTTGAAGAACTTGGTGGTCGTGAAGGATTTGTCGTATTTCCTGTAGTTGAATTTCCGTTGTTGTTGCCATTATTTCCCGAATTGCCAGTATTGCCATTATTACCACTATCCGGAATATCTGGAGTAACTGGCGTTGGCTCAGAAGAATCCGCCGTTTCTTCTTCTGGAGAGATTGGTTCAGAAGGGGAAGTTGACGACTCAAATTTTGCGGAGATCGTTAAATCAGTCACGCCGACTGTAAAAATTTGTTTGGTATAGTCGATTTCTTGCGCACCTTCGATTTTGACAGAAACTAATTGTTCATTCGTTTCAGGTGTGATCATATATGTAACTTTGGTTCCTTCTTTTAAGTCTTTGACTTTGCCAGACTTAGAAATCTCTAGAAAATCTTCTTCTGTGTACTCTCTTGTTTTGATCTCAGATTTTTCTTTCTCTTCATCAACGATCTTCAATTTGATTTTTTCACGTAAATTCCGAGCAATCGATAGCGTCCGAGTGGCTGTTTCGGTCGATTCTTCCGTTGATTCCTCTGGATTATCGGAAGAATCTGTTGAAGAACTTGATAGCGTGGAATCATTAGTACTTGAATCGGTCGTAGCTGAAGGTGACTCCGCAACGATCGTGCTTTCGGATGTCTGTGTTCGCCTGATTGTAGCAAATGCAGGCTGTGTAGATAACAAAGTTGGAGCAATCAGCCAAGATGCTGCAAGTAGGCGTATTGCTGTTTTTTTCTTCATAACGAAATACTCCTTTTCTTTTTCCACAGTTGCACTAATAAAGTTGCATCTGTTCTGTCAGTTGCTTGATTTCGTGAATATATTCAATCATGATTCACGAATAAAAAACAAATAAACATTGGACAAAAGTATTAAGTAGCTATTCATTTCGTTTGAACATTCATTGTTTGATGTACCCTATTTCATTTGTGGGGGCACAAATTTTGGGGGAAATGAGTACACTTACTATAAGTTTACCAAAGATTTATCAATTCTTCAAAACATTTCGTTAAATAACGAACGTAAAAAAAGCCTTGGTTGCTGGCTTTTTATGGAAGAAATAAAAATATAAAATAACGCATTATTTAAAAAACCAATGATAACAGGTTCAGTCATCATTGATTCGCAACAAATATTCGTGTTATTGAGGGGCGGAGAGATCGATCGATTGAGTTGAGGAACGTTGGATCAACTCTACGGGCAATAAAAGTTCTTCCCATGATTTATCAGGGTGTTGGATGCGTTCTAAGAGTAAACGAGCAGTCGCTTTACCTAACTCTAAAATGGGTTGAGCAATGGTCGTTAATTTAGGCTTCATGTATTCACACATATCAATATTATCATAGCCAATGATGCTATAATCTTCGGGAATGAGTTTATCATGCTCCGCTAATCCGCGATATACACCAAAAGCTAGTTCGTCATTCAATGCGAAAATCGCTGTAGTAGCAGAGGAAAGTAAATCAGGAACGATTTCATAGCCCCCTTTTTTTGAAAAGTGAGTAGGGAACCAATGAATCTGTTTCTCAGAATGATCCACATGTTTACACGCTGCTAAGAAACCATCTATCCGATTTTGGACATTTTGAGGTGTCTGTTGTGGATAGACTAAAGCAACTTCCTGATGACCTAAGCCTAGTAGATGCTCACCGGCTAAGTACCCACCTTGATAATCATCTGTTAAGACCGCATCACTAGAACCTTCTGCTTTTTTCTGATCTAATACGATAAATGGTTTCCCTTGTTTCTTCAAAGAAACTTGAAGGGCTTTCGTTGAGACAGCCGAAGAGGCAATAATAAACCCGTCGACACCACGTTGCGTCAACTCAAGTAAATAATCCGTTTCTTTTTGATGATCAAAATCTGCATTGCATAGAATCGTGACAAAATTTTGTTGGTAAAGATAGTCTTCGATCCCTTGCATCAACGTATTGAAAAAAGGATTGGTGATATCAGGGACAAGAACACCGATGGTTTTTGTTTTCTTTGTGATCATTTGACGTGCAATGTAATCGGGTTGGTAACCTAATTCGTCTCTTGCTTTTACTACTTTTTTGACCGTATCTGGATGGAATTTTGCTTCATTGCCATTCAAGATCAGTGAGACAGTTGCGATGGATACGCCTGAATGTTTCGCAACGTCTTTGATCGTCACTTTTTTCTTTGCCATTGCTATACTCCTATCTCTTTCTTAGTGTCATTTTCCCATGAATACGTAAAGAAGTAAATGATGATTCTGTGATATTCGTCATCTTGCACACCCTAGAACCGAATAAAAGGTATTCCAGAAGTAAAACTTCAATAATAAAATAAGCCAAAAAAATCAAAAAATGAAAAAGCCATTTTAGCTTTTCCACTCTTATTACTCAGTACTAATCGCTTCTCTCACGACCTCTTGTAAACGGTGTTCAAGGCGCAACACTTCGGACATAAGACAAAAAATAAAAAATGAAAGAACCATTTTCTATTTTTCTTTCTTATACCTCTGTGCTGAACGCGCCTTTCACGACCTCTTGTAAACGGTGTTCAAGGAACAGCACTTCGGACATAAGACAAAAAATAAAAAATGAAAGAACCATTTTCTATTTTTCTTTCTTATGCCACTGTGCTGAACGTGCCTTTCACGACCTCTTTTGAAAAGGTTTTTTTCACAACCTTTCATTTCAGTGTTAAAATATAAGAGATTTACCAAATAGATAAATAAACGGGAGAATGAAGGTGGAAGTTTTATGAAATATGTAGAAGTAAAAAATGAATTTAAGCGTTACCAGATGGGCGAAACAACGATTACAGCGAATGACGATATTTCATTCTCCATTGAAAAAGGAGAATTAGTGATTATTCTTGGGCCTAGTGGAGCAGGGAAATCAACGGTATTGAATATTTTAGGTGGGATGGATACACCGGATGAGGGACAGATCATTATTGATGAAACAGATATTGCTCAATTCAATGACAAACAATTAACGGCTTATCGCCGGACAGATGTTGGCTTTGTTTTTCAATTTTATAATCTTGTTCCTAACTTAACTGCAAAAGAAAATGTTGAATTGGCAACAGAAGTTTCGCCAAATGCGTTAGATCCTGTAGAAGTTTTGACACAAGTTGGGCTTGCGCACCGGTTGAATAATTTCCCATCACAATTATCAGGGGGCGAACAACAACGTGTGTCGATTGCACGAGCGCTTGCGAAAAACCCAAAATTATTACTTTGTGATGAACCAACTGGCGCATTGGATTTTGAAACAGGAAAACAAGTATTGAAATTGTTGCAAAATGCTAGTCGTGAACATGGCAATACCGTTTTGATCATTACACATAACTCGGCTTTAGCACCAATCGCTGACCGAGTAATCCATATCAACGATGCAAAAGTCCGTGCAGTCGAATTGAATGAACAGCCTTCATCTATCGATGAACTTGTTTGGTAAGGAGGTTTGCCATGAAAAATAGAACTTACCTCAAAGCAGGATTTCGTGAAATACGCCAATCAAAAGGCCGCTTTATCGCGATTATATTGATCATTTTACTCGGCACGCTCTTATATGTAGGCGTCAAGACAGCTGGTCCTGTGATGCAAAAAACGATGGATGAATATGTCAGGGCAGGTAAACTCTCTGATCTACAGATCGTTTCGACAGCAGGATTGACGAAAGAAGATGTTGCAGAAGCAGAAAAACTCTCAGATGTAACCGTTGAAACGGGCAAACAACTATATTACGCGAATGCCAATAAAAATGAAGTTGTCCAAGTATTCTCTTACGCTCCAGATATGAAACAAAATCAGTTGACGGTGATCGATGGTCGCTTGCCACAATCGGATGATGAACTTGTACTAGATGAGAAGGCAAAAAATCAAGGATACAGCATCGGTGACACCTACACGATTGAATCAGATGACTTGAAAGAGACGGCGTACAAGATTACAGGTTTTGTCCGCTCGCCGTTATTCATCAATAATTTAGAACGAGGTTTTGCAAATGTAGGGAACGGGAGTATTGATTACTTTGCCTATGTCCCACAAGATAATTTTAAAACAGATATCCAATCCGTATTATATCTCGACTTTGCAAATGTCGACGATTTAAATACGTACAGTGAAGAATACCAAGAAGAGATGGAAAAAAACATCGAAAAGCTGGAAGGGTTGTTTGAAGAGCGACCGCAGCAACGTTTAGAACAGCTGAAGCAAGAGGGCAAGGATGCTTTAGCCCCTGCAAAACAAGAAATCGCAGCCGGAAAATCACAAGTGGCTGATGCGAAAAGTCAATTAGAAGCAGCGAGAACGCAGATTGATCAACAACGTCAAGTCTTGGAGCAGTTACCTGAACCGCAGCGAACACCGGCATTGAGTGCTTTAGCGGAACAAGAAAGTCAATTATCAGAACAAGAAGCACAATTGACAACAAAAGAAGCGGAGCTAACAGAGGCCGAAGCGTCTATTGCGGAGAATGAAGAAAAAATCAATGAATTAGCCAAGCCAACTTATCTTTTCCAAGAACGATCGGAAAATGTCGGCTTTCAGGAATTTGGCGATCTAGCTGAACGCATCGCAGCCATCGCAAATGTCTTTCCAGTCTTTTTCTTCTTTATTGCAGCATTGATCACTTTTACCACGATGACACGGATGGTAGAAGAAAATAGACGAGAAATCGGTACATTGAAAGCCTTAGGATACAGTAAATTGGAGATTGCCAAAAAATATGCCATTTATGCTTGTCTCGCTTCAGGTATCGGAATCATTTTAGGAACGATATTAGGAACCAATCTTTTGCCACGGATCATTTTTGAGCTTTCAAACGAACGTTATGATATTGGCAGTGCGGTGATTTTCTATGATTGGCCACCAATCATCCAAGCAGCTATTGCGTTCTTCATTGCTGCTTTTGGTGCAGCGATGTTAGTTCTATTCAAAGATCTACGCGAACGACCAGCTGCTTTGTTACAGCCTAAAGCACCGAAACCAGGGAAAAGAATTCTTTTAGAATACATTACTCCTCTTTGGTCACGTTTAAGCTTCAACCAAAAAATCAGTTATCGTAATCTTTTCCGTTATAAATCACGGATGTTCATGGCAATCATCGGAATTGCCGGTTGTGCAGGATTGATGGTCGCAGGAGTTGGGCTAAAGGATTCGCTTAGCTCGGTTTCTGCCAAACAGTTTGGACCAATCATTGATTATCAAGCGATCGTAACGACCAATCAAACTGATGAAACGAGTCAAAAAGAAATTAATGATGCAATGGATGATCAAGCGAAGATCACTGATCGTTTAGCGGTTGATTCGCAAACGATTGAACTACGTAAAAAAGGCCAAGCATCACAAAGTTTGACATTGATGGTACCAGAAAATGAACAAGCATTAGAAACGTTCATCCATCTGAAAACAACGGACGATCAATCGGTAGAACTACCAGATCATGGGCTTGCGATTACACGTAAAGCGGCCGAATTATTCGATTTATCTGTCGGTGATACGGTGGAAATGTATGATGACGATCAACAAAAATTACATGGAACGGTGGCAGTCATTTTGCAAAATTATTTGGGTAATTTTGTCTATATGAGTCCAACGTACTATGAAGAGATTTCTGGACAGCCAATGACAACCAATGCGTATCTACTCAAAACAGAAAAGATGTCGAAAGAAGAAGAGGATACACTCTCAGAAGAATTATTGAAAACGGGGGCGGTTACTAATACCTCTTTTATTTCGACACAGATCAAGAACCAAGAAGAATCTCTTTCAAATTTAGATGCAGTGGTCATCATTTTCGTCGTTCTATCTGGTTTATTGGCGTTTATCGTTTTATACAATTTAACGAATATCAATATCTCTGAACGAGTACGTGAACTTTCTACGATCAAAGTATTAGGCTTTTTTGATAAAGAAGTCACGATGTACATCGTTCGAGAAAATATCATCTTTACTTTATTAGGGATTTTTGGAGGATTTGGGATCGGTTATGTGCTGACCGACTTTATCTTACGCCAAGCTTCAATGGAATCAGTGATTTTCCCGTTAGTTATTACCTGGGTTGCTTATACACTATCCGCTGCTTTGACGATTCTATTCACGGTGATCGTGATGATCGTCACTCATTTCAAATTGAAGCATATTGATATGATCGATGCATTGAAATCAAATGAATAACGAGTGGGGGGACTAAGATGAGTATTACTGTGAATATCCTATATAGCGGTAAAGAAGGCAATGCAAAAGCATTTGCCCAAGAAATGACAGAGCGAGGAATCGTCGAACGCATTCGTGCGCAAGAAGGAAATGAACGTTATGAGTATTTTATTCCTTTAGAAGATGCTGAATCGATCTTATTGGTGGATCGCTGGACAAATCAAGAAGCAATCGATCGTCACCACAAATCAGAGATGATGGTGGAGATTGCTGAATTACGAAAAAAATATCAGTTGAAGATGAAGGTCCAACGTTTCATCGATGAACCAACAGAATAGATCAAACGATAGTTCTGATCCGTTTATTGCTTATTCTTGAAAAAGAAGATCGCAATAAACGGTTTTTTTGTTGAAAAATAGAGGAGAATAGATAAAGAGAGCCTCGGGGCAAAGCAAAAAAAGGATAAACGGTAAATTTCCCCGTTTATCCCTAGGATTATTCAGTTGGATGAGTTGAATTAGCTGTATCAGTAGTGTTCTTAAAGCGAATAAAGCTACGGATCATCTCCCGAATGATCGTATACGTCGGCAATACGAGGATCATTCCTAATAAGCCAAACAAGTTCCCAGCGACAAGTAAAAGAAAAACAGTCGCAATTGGATGGATATGAATCATCTTATTCATCACTAGCGGAGACACCAAGTAAGATTCACCAAATTGAATCAAGGTGATGAAAGCTACTAAGAGTAAGGCTGTTTTAACGTCTTGACTTAATGCGTACAGTAAAGCCGGTGCAGCACCAATAAACGGACCAAAATAAGGAATGATATCCATCAATCCACAAATCAAGGCAAGTAATAACGCATTTGGCAAGCCTAATACTTTAAAAACAAGATAACTCCCCACACCTACATACGTGCAGACTAAAAGCTTGCCACTAATATAGGTCGAAGCTGCTAAATGGAAATCATGGCACCAATCTCTGACTAACTGATGGAATTTCTTAGGCGTGTAGCGTGTCAATATAGCTGGAATCCTGTCGCCATCTTTGAACATATAAATCAGTAAGAGTGGAATCGTAAAGAGAATGATCGCAGAGCGCGAAACGATTTCGAATACATTGACTAAACTTGAAGTGGCACCTGAAACAAATTGTAAAACAAAACGTGTCAATTGGTTCAATTCCAGTGTATCAATAAATGGGAGCAAGCGTTCTTCTAATAAGGAACCATCTAGATTCTCTGCCAAAACATAAAGAATTTGAGGAACCTGACCGATAAATTTACTGATTTCCAAAATAATGATCGGTAAAATCACTTGTACGGTCAAATACACAGTTAACAAAATCAGTAGCATCATCAGTGTGACCGCAAGCGTTCTTGATTTTATATATTTGAGGAGTTGATTGTATATTGGAAGAAAAATATAAAATACGAAAACTGAAATCAAGATTGGCAAGAAGATACTTGCCATGATCGCTTCGAGTGGCCTGAAAATAAAAGTGATCTTAGAAAAAATAAAAATAGTGATTCCTGTCAAGCTAAGTAAAACAAGTGTTGCAAATAATTTGGAACGTTTTAAAAAAGTCATAGTAGAGATCCTCCGCTTTTTGGCTTTTTATCGTTTAGGGTATGTATGAAAAAAGCATGTTACTTGAAGACTGTTCAATCGATTTTAGATGCTACAAGCTGATTTATATCACGACCCTATACTTAAATATAACATAACTAAAAGAATTTATTTTCTTGAAAAAGGAATTTGTAAAAAAATAAATAGTTAAATGAATTGAGCGCGGCGTGAATGATCGATTTAACGTAAAATATTTGCTGGGAAAATGATGGCACACATTTCCTAGCGTCATTGATTTACAAACGCTTACGTTTCATATATAATTGGATTATCAACTTGTATATATAAGTTAAAAAACAGCTGGAGGTACAGGCTTATGGCGTTTACAGAAAAAGTGATTTATCAGATTTATCCCAAGTCATATCGTGACACGAATGGTGATGGGATTGGTGATTTACCAGGAGTCAAAGAAAAATTACCTTATTTAAATGAATTGGGCATTGACATGATTTGGTTGAACCCCTTTTACCCAAGCCCGCAAAAAGACAATGGGTATGATATCTCTGATTATCAAGCAATCGATCCATTATTCGGTACGATGGCTGATTTTGAAGAGCTAGTCGCTGAAGCAAAAAAATATCAGATCGACATCATGCTAGATATGGTATTGAACCATGTCTCTATTGAACATGAATGGTTCCAAAAAGCATTAGCTGGAGATAAGTATTATCAAGATTTCTTTATTTTAAGAGATGAACCAACAGATTGGGTATCAAAATTCGGTGGGAACGCTTGGGCGCCATTCGGCGAAACAGGGAAGTACTATTTACACTTGTATGATAAAACGCAAGCTGATTTGAATTGGCGTAATGAAGCAGTCCAACAAGAATTATTCAAAGTTGTTCGTTTTTGGATGGATAAAGGTGTCAAAGGGTTCCGTTTTGATGTAATCAACGTGATCGGAAAAGACGAGGAACTAAAAAACAACGCGGAAAATGAAGGGAAAGCCGAGTACACAGATAAACCAATTACTCATACGTATTTACAACGCTTAAATAAAGAAACGTTTGGCCAAGACCCTGAAATCATAACGGTAGGAGAAATGAGTTCAACGACTATCGAAAACTGTCTTTTATATACGTCACCTGAACGAAATGAATTGTCAATGGTATTTAATTTCCACCATTTGAAAGTCGATTATGAAAATGGCAATAAATGGACAACTCCGCCATTTGATTTTGAAGAGTTAAAGCGTTTGTTCCATACTTGGGGAGAAGAAATGAGCGCAGGAAATGGCTGGAATGCACTATTTTTGAATAACCATGACCAACCACGTGCCTTAAATCGTTTTGTCGATGTCGAACAGTACCGTAAACAAGGGGCAGAGATGTTGGCCACGATGATCCATTTAAATCGAGGTACTCCGTATATCTATATGGGAGAAGAAATCGGGATGATCGATCCTGACTTCGATTCGATTTCTGACTACCGGGACATTGAAAGCTTAAACGCATATAACCTGTTACAAGAACAAGGATTCACGCCAGAAGAAGCCTTTCGACGAATTAAAGCAAAGTCACGAGATAACTCACGCACACCGATGCAGTGGACAGATGAACCACAAGCTGGCTTCACGTCAGGGACACCTTGGTTACCTTTAGCATCGAAGCACCAAACAATTAATGTAGCAAACGAGCAAAAGCAAGAACAGTCGATTTTTGCCTATTACCAAAGACTGATCCAACTAAGAAAAACATATCCAGTGATTGCTAATGGTGACTACAAAGCCTATGCACCTGAGCATCCACAAGTCTATGGTTATCTTAGACAAACCGATCATCAAAAATTATTAGTTCTGACCAATTTTTACGCGAAAGAAACGTCGGTGGAATTACCGGAAGAATTTGTAGGTGCGGAAGTATTGATCAGTAACTACCCAACGACAGTTGAAAAAGAAATGAAGTTACAGCCTTATCAAGCAGTCGCACTATTAGTGCAAGGAAAGTAGAGACTGTGACAAACGAATAGTTTGAAAAATAAGCAGCAAAAGCATGAATAGCTTTTGCTGCTTATTTATGGGATTTGCTTATCTCTGAAATGTTGCTCGATGAATACCGTATAGTTTTTTTAAGATAGGAGTGGACTCATGTCTCACGCCTATCCTTTTTTGTTACTTAAAGTAATCCTTCTCTGAAAAATCAGCTTTTTGATAAACTCCTTGATCCCCATAAAACTTATTGTAACGCTGTTTGAATTTTCTAAAGAGAAAAACAACGAGTAGTTTGATCAATGTATAGATCGGAATACCAAAAATGACGCCCATGATTCCTAGAAGATCTCCCATGACTAATAAGACAATCAAAATCGTGATGGGGTGGATCTGTAACCGATCACCCATCACACGAGGGACCACAAGATCTCCGTGAAGCAACTGGACAACGAACCAGACGATCACAAATTTTACAGCCATGAAAGTCGAATCTTGAAAAGCAATGAATAGTCCCGGAAAGAAAGCGATGAATGGACCGATATAAGGAATAATACATAATAAACCAGCAGCGATAGCCAGAATACTTGCAAATTCTAAGCCAATCAATAAGAAAGTTACCCAGTAAACGGCGCCTAGAATGAAAGAAGCGATGATTTGTCCTTTTAAGAAAGCACCTAATTGTTGGTTCGCAATTTTAGTCAAAGTCCGAAAATCTGTGCGAAATTTTGGTGGAACGATACCTAAGACCGATTGATAAAAATTGTGCGGATCTTTTAAAAGGAAAAAGGCAATGATCGGACCAGTAAATAAAGTGATAAAGGTCGTTGTGACCGCTGAGAATAGATTTCCTAGACTTTCAGCACCGCTCTGCCAATAGTTACCGATGAATGAAGTAAAGTTATCGGTGAAATCATCAATCGATGCAAAGAATTGATTGAACGAGTCAGAAAATGGTGTCTGTGCTAAAAAGTCCTTCAACGTTTGTTGGAAATCTTGGAATAGGTCAGGTAGTTGTTGAATCAATGTGGTTGCTTGCTGTTCTAAAAACGGAAATAGCCAGACACCTCCTAAGCCAATCAGCAATAAAATAATAACAAAAACTAAAATGACTGACAGATTACGTGAGAGTTTCTTGCTGAGACGTTTGATCAAAGGTTCTAATAAATAATATAAGACCAAAGCAAAAAGGACTGGTGGTAAAGTCGTGATAAAAATGACAACCAGTGGTTTGAATATAAAAGCAATCTTTTGGAAAAAGTAAATGACCAACGCGATCATCACAAGTAATCCTAGAACGTAATACGAAGTTTTCCCTCCTAAAAAACGAATCAGTCGGGAAGATTCTTTCGGTTTTTTTTCCACGATAGTTCTCCTTTCTCTTGAAATAAGTAGTTGATTTTTGGGTTGGGCTATTCTCACGAAGCAACTATTGAGATCGAATGAAGCCTTTTTAATAGTCAGCCAAACGGTGAAAAATATGAGAAGCTATTTTCTCAAATTCTGTCTTACTACTTGGAGCTGAACATCTTTCTCACAACCTAATAAACGGTGTTCGAAAAGCTGACCTTCAACAGTAAGATGAAAAATCAAAAAATATGGAAAGCTATTTCTGATTTTCCATCTTACTGCTCAGGTCAAAACGCTTCTTACACAACCTTGTCCTACTCCAAGTTATTATAATCTGAAACGGGTATAAAAAGAAAATGATACAGTTGAAAAATCAATCGAATTTCGATAATAAAATAAATTTAGTAATAATGCTTGACGGTTGGTTTGATTCTATGCTAAATTAATTCCTGTTGCTAAAACGTAACTATTACGATTTGCATTTATTAATCGTAATCAAATAGAGAAAGAAGATGAGAAGGAGCGAATAAAATGAAACGTTGGATCAAGGTGGTAGGAGGATTACTGTTGACAGGGATCCTTGCAAGTTGTGGCACAGGAGATACTGCAACAAATACAAATGCACAAAATGATGAAAACTTGAATGTAATGACGACATTTTATCCAATGTACGAATTTACGAAGCAAGTAGTTGGTGAGGAGGGAAATGTTGAATTATTGATTCCAGCTGGAACAGATTCACATGACTACGAACCTTCTGCAAGAGATATGGCAAAAATCCAAAATGCTGATGTTTTTGTTTATAATGATGAAAATATGGAAACTTGGGTTCTAGCAATTGAACATACTTTAAAAGAAGGCGATGTACTTCCAATCAAAGCAACAGAAGGAATGTTGTTATTGCCTGGGGATGGTCATTGCCATCACCACGATCATGACGATGAAGACCACGATCATGAAGACCATGATCACGATGATCATGCGGATGACCACGACCATGATCACGATCACGGAGACAACGGTCATTCACATGAATTAGATCCACATGTTTGGTTAGCTCCTAATCTAGCGATGAAGCAAGTAGAAACGATTCGTGACCAATTGATTGAGGCATATCCTGAAAAAGAAGAAGCATTCACTGAAAATGCTGCCTCTTATTTAGAAGAATTAGAAACGCTACACAACACTTTTAAAGAAACATTAGGTCAAGCAAAACAAAAATCATTTGTGACCCAACACGCTGCGTTCAATTATTTAGCTCTAGAATATGGTCTTAATCAAGTACCAATTGCCGGTCTTTCTTCAAGTGAAGAACCTTCTGCTGCAAGAATTGCCGAGTTAAAAGAATTTGTTGAAGACCATGGGATTGAATATATCTATTTTGAAGAGAATGCCAAAGACAGTATCGCTCGTACTTTAGCTACTGAAGCAGGCATATCGTTAGCAGTATTGAATCCTTTAGAAGGATTGACAAAAGAGCAAATGGATAACGGTGAAACGTACATTTCAATCATGGAAGCAAACTTAAAAGCGCTCCAAAAAACTACGGATACTGAAAATCCATTAGAAGATACATTGAAACCTGAAAAAGAAAAAACAGTTTATAATGGTTATTTTGAAGATTCAGAGGTCCAAGATCGCCCGTTATCAGATTGGAATGGTATCTGGCAAACTGTCGATACGTATATGGCAGATGGAACGTTTGATCAAGTATTTGAATATAAAGCCAAAACAAATCCAGATATGACAGCTGAAGAGTATCGTGAATACTATGAAATAGGCTACAAAACAGATGTCGAAAAAATTGAGATCAAAGATGATACGATGATCTTTACTTTCAAGGATGGCGAAGTTAAAGAATCGAAATACCGTTATGCTGGTAAAGAAATCTTGAACTATTCAGCAGGTAATCGCGGTGTCCGTTTCTTGTTTGAAGCAGAAGATCCTGATTCTGGTGCGTTCAAGTATGTACAATTCAGTGACCACTCGATTGCGCCTACCAAATCAGACCATTTCCATATCTATCTAGGAAATGAAAGCCAAGAAGCTTTACTAGAAGAAATGGACAATTGGCCAACTTTCTATCCGGAAGAAATGACTGGAAAAGAAATCGCGCAAGAAATGATCGCGCATTAAACGATACTAAAAAACGAAGAATGAATGGAAAAGAGGATTTTACGACTTTTTCATTCATTCTTCGTTTCTTTATTAAAAAGAAATTATTTATTTTATTGTCTTTCAAGAAATCAACTTCTTTAGCCCACGAATCGAAACAGGGATCACTTCCCCGTTGGATAGAGTCACTTCTCGTGTTTTCTTATTGATTGTTTGGACATTTTGGGTATTGATGACATAAGATTTGTGACAGCGGATAAAGTGTTGACTTTTCTTTTCGATATCTTTTATCTTCTCGTAAAACTGCATTTGGGCATGTGTCAAATGGACCTCCAGTTTATGAGGAGTACCTTGAGCAGTAGAAAAGTATTGGATATCTCGAATAGGTAAAAATTTGATTTCATCATTGAATTCAATTCTAAAAATATCCTTTTGTAATGGCGCAGTTTGGAAATCTTCGAATATTTTACTTAAGATACGTTCAACATTTTCTTTAAGATCAAAAATATCTTCTTTGATGATATAATCAGTCGGCTCAATGTTGCTTTTCAAAATCGTCATGGAAAGATCGGTGTGTGAAGTAACATAAATGATTTTTCCAAGCGAGTCCAAGTCACGTACTCGTTTTCCAATGGCAATGCCATCTAATTCACTGTCTTTCAGTTCGATATCCAAAAAATAAATACCAAAAGAAGACGTACGTATCCTTGCTGCATTGAGGAGTTCAATAGGATCAGAAGTTGCAATATGGACATAACTATCCAAATTTTCAATCATGATCCGATTCTTGATTACTGTAGAGATGACTTCCAGTTGTTTCGGATCGTCTTCACAAATGTAAATGGGAATCATAAAATTACTCCTTTAATTGTATATGGATTGTTTGTGAAAATCGCTGATTCTCAATCGATGTTTCAAGAAAAAGATAAGGATTCGTTTTTGTTAACTCATCAAGAATAAATAAACCTAATCCTTCATTTTTGGGATTTGTTTTCGTCGAGAAGCCTTTTTGTTTTAACTTACTCAATGGAAACGTATTCGTAGTAGTGTTGATGACACGTATCATCAACGACTGTTTTTTCTTGATGATCAGTACTTCGATTTTTTTCTTTTTGGTTACTGTTGCACCTTCGATTGCATTATCAAGAATAATACCAAGCATTCTTACCAAATTGATCGTATATTTTTTACCAATGACGATTTCATCTGGAACGGTCAATTGGACAGAGATACCTTTTTCTTGTGCCATCATTAATTTTAAAGAGAATAGACTTCTTATTTCAGGTACCTTCATTTTGTCTAGTAAGCTAAGATTTGCTGGGAAGAGATTCATCATTTCACGTGTAGGTAAAATCGTTTGGTTATAATATTTTTGTAAGCCCTCAAGATCGCCTTCAGAAATATAACTATTCAAAGAAAACAACAGATTTTGATAATCGTGTTTAAACTCTCTAAGCTCTTGATAATTTTTTTCTAGATCTCTAATGTAATCTTGCTGTAATTGGATGCGTTGTTCCAATAATTGATCTGCCATCTTTTTATTTGATATTTTCCAATAGTAAATCAAGATAATTAGGCCGACACACAGATAAAGGATAAAAAAGCTCGTATTTAATGCTAGTACTTTTGGCGTTTCACCAGAAAATCGTGTATAAAAAATAATGATATAGTAGGTAAGTAAAACCAATGAACCGATTGTACCAATCATTCGACGGTCAACACTAGCGGACCAATTATCTAAAAACTTTTTGAATCCATACGCAAATAATAAAGATAAAATCGCTGATACAGTTATATGGAAATATTGTAATGCATCTCCAGGTTCAATGACAGCAGATTCCAATACTAAAAAATCCGCAACGCTCGTCAAATGATCGCCTAAAATGGAAGCTAATAATCCCAAAGGTAATGCGTAGATCATATGTTGGCGCGAGGATGAAAAGAAAAAGAAAAGTAGACTCAACATGGCAATTGCGACAAGTGCAGAAAAAATACCTAAAATCGGGTAAAGTATTCCCAACAGGGCTGCTGCCAAGAGACTAAACGTAGAAAATAGGTATTTATTTTTAATTTGGGAATTGATGATTAAGATAGAACTTGTGTAAATCAGATATTGCAAGGCTATGGACCACAAAAACATAAAGCACAGCTCCCATTGCGTTTTCCCAAATTATAGCATATTTATATTATTATTTTTTTAATTTTTCAGGTATTTTAAATTCTGAGCTCATACCGAAGCAGCAGCCAGATACAAAGAAATCAGAAAGGTTAGTTAATTGTTTAACGATTGTTTTTTTCATAAAAAATTCCTCCAATATTCATCATGTAATTTGTAACTGGAAGCAACGTAGCTATTTCTAAAATAATCCCAAGTAGTAAATAGGTAGAAAAGTAAGAAGCAGAGAAAAATAATGTGAGTACTGCAAATAAAAGATACATGAAAATTGCTTTTTTTAGTAGGGGTGGGCGTTTCTCTGGTGCAATTGGGTTAAGGGCTGTGCCTCTTGATCCATAGCGAAGCAAAAGGAAAAAACAAACAATTAACAAAAGGACCATCATAGGGAAAGAGAAAGTCAATTGATAATGTTTCATTACTAAGGGAACCCCCCACAAATAAAGCAAAGTCCAAAGTAAGCAAACAAATTCAGAATCGGAATGGAGACCGTAAGCATATCTGCGAATACAGATATATGAAAGGAAAGTCATTCCTGTTTCTGCCCACGTGCCTGTCAATAAAGAAAATACAAAAACGACAGCAAGTTTTCCAAGATTGTTCAGCAAAACTTCCAGAGCAAACTTCACTTGGATGTAAGTCATATCTTCTTCATCTTGTTTTCCGTTGAATAATATTGCCAATATTCGATTTACCACTTTATTTTTCATCTCTATACGTACCTCCGAATACTATAATAAGCGAAAAGACATAAAAAAAGTTTTTCGATTCATAAAAGGACGTTTTGACATCAAAATCGTTAACTAAGTGAATTTTGTAACATATTTGTTATATAAGAATGAAAAGCTTTTTCTTATGTAAAAAATAAAAGACATGTTTATCTCTAAATAATTAAAAAATTTCCTGTAAAACTATCAAATCATCTTTAAATTTTCAACTAAACGTACGATTATACCAAAAAAGAGTGAGATTATTTAACAGTTTTGATGCCAAAAGAACTTTTTATGATATTTCTGTGTTATGTTTAAAAATTTATGTTAAAAATTAGTAGAGGTTGCGAAGATAAATGTAAGTGACACGTTCTTATATTTTTGTTTTACCAACTTCTTAATAGAAGGCAGCAACTCCCCTTCCCCTTTTGTTGTTGCCTTCTGATATCAACAACAAGGTAGTTTCTATGTTAAAATGCAAGCCTTTAAGAAGGTGGGTTTGTCAATAAAGGTAACAGATTCGAAATTTTATCAAAAGAAGTTGTGCCGTATGCACAACATAATGGAGGAAATAGCATGGAAAATGAAAATCTATTTGAAGTCGGTAAAACGTACGCATTTGTATCAGATTTATTTTGTTCTCCAATTGAAGCAGAAATTGAAAAAATCTATGAGAATAGTTTGATGGTTCGTGTTCTCAATTGCGCAGATGAAGACAATGAAACTGCACACAATTTACACTGGCAATTAGTCGTTCGTAAGTCAAGTGCAGTGAAAGAGTACAGCTACTAATAGTAACTGTTCATGAATGAAAAATAGTATTTTGATAAATAGCCAGTCAAATCTTGAATGATGGAAAATCATTTTTGGATTTGACTGGCTATTTTTCCTTTGAAAGGTAAAGGAAAAGTGGGTTTTGCTTTTTTGGGGTTCTCATGTAGTTTTAGGAACTCATCAAATACATCAGTTGATAGTAGAGTTTCTTTTGTTTCTTCCTAAGACCACGATCGTAAAAGGGTGAAGCCCCATTTTATTTTTTGTAAAGGTCTGGTAGTATAAAGAAAATAAATGGAGTAGAAAATAAATAAAAGAAAGATGGGGAAGATGATCAATCAAGAAAATGAGAAAGAAATTCTTCGATTGCAAAGAGAAATCAGCCATTGGGAAAGAAAATATAAAAAGCTCCAACAAATTTTTCGAATGCAAGAAGAAATAATTGCTAGTTATGAAGCTGCATATGGGGAAGCACCAGGGTTGGTAGAAGAACAACATGAGGAAGAACAGCCAAATGAATCATTTTTTGAACATATTGAGAAGCGTTCTTATAATCGATTCAATAATGAACAAAAAGCAGCAATCACTTATGATATGAGCAAACACTTACGAATCATTGCAGGTGCAGGAAGTGGAAAAACACAAACGATATGTGCGAAAGCTGTATATCTGATGAATGAAGAACAAGTAGAAGAGCAAAGGATCTTAATGATTACCTTTACTCGAAATGCTGCCAATGAATTGAAAAAACGGGTGGATAATTTTAGTCAAAGAAAAACGAATGTAACGATCGGAACTTTTCATAGTATTTTTTATCGTCTGTACAGTGATATCAAACGGCAGTTTCCGGATCTTTCTGCCGAAGGGATTCAAGGTGAGTTTTCTAAAGACACACCATATAAAGTAAATCTTTTACTGCAGAAACTAATAAAAAAATATCAACTATATTCTTTCGATCAGTATGGTGAGAAAACGATTGCTAACCGATTGGATTATTGGCAAAACATGAATCTCTCCCAACAGGAGATCATCCAATTGATCAAAAAGAGATTTGATTCCATTGAAAAAGACCCACGTCAACCTATCTCTGAGCGTATGGATCAATTAATGACTGAACTATATGAAGAAAAACAAAAGCAACGACTTTTTGAATTCAATGATGTTCTACAAAATTTGAAAAATGCCCTCTCTCATGTAAATGTCAGAAGATATGTAGGTCAAAAATACGATTACTTGTTTATCGACGAGTTTCAAGACACGAATCCTTTGCAATGGGCAATCGTTCAGTTGATTACGAAAGACTCGCCAATCAAGTTGATCATCGTTGGAGATGATGATCAAAGTATCTATGGCTTTAGAGGATCAGAACCTGATTATATCAAACAGTTTGAAAAAGAATATCCAACAAAAACACTCTTTCTATTGACCAATTATCGTTCGCGAGCGTCGATCGTTCAAGGAGCTAATCGATTGATCACGTACAATAAAGAGGATCGCATACCTAAAGCGATGGTACCAGCACAAAAGGAACCAGGCGTATTACAGGCATTATCATTTAAAACGGTACAAGAGGAAAGTGACTGGTTGATTCAGCAAGTATATGCTTTTATAGAAGACAAAGGAAAATACAAAGAATCTATTATTTTATATCGCTCATTATCACAAACACAAGCATTGGTGCAACGTTTGATCCAAACAGATATTCCATTTGTACTAGAAGCAGATACCCAATATGCGGGAATCTATGGAATTAAGCTTTTTTATCAATTTTATCAAAAGTTTATCGGTTGGTATGATGCGGCAACACCGATAAAAGTGCAAGCACACCAGCAGTTGTTACGACAGTTGATGATTAATTGTTATCTGAAAACAAATGAATGTGACCAATTTTTCTCTAATAAAAACAGTGACCAAGATATTGTCGCTTATATTTTAAAACGGCGGTCTAATTTAGAAGCTAGAGAAAAAGAACTAAAGACATTTGTAAGCGCGCTAGAAACATTTGATCAACCAACGAAGCGGTCATGTGTTTCACTGATTGAGGCCTATTGTCGGTTGCCAAGACCGAATAAAGAAATCGAGCAAGGTGACAAAGAATGGTTGCTGGAGACTGTCAGACAATATCCAACGATCCCGCAATTGAAAAAATTGTATCTTGAGATCCAAGGAATTGCAGCAGAACTGAAAACAAGGTTGATTGCTTATCGTAAGGGGAAACTAGATGCCTTATGTATCCAGAGTATTCATAAAAGCAAAGGTTTAAGTTATCGTAACGTCTTTTTAATCGGTTGTAATGAAGGGATGATTCCTTACAATGGTGCGGTAGCAAAAGACAAAAGACTGAAAAGTGAGTTGAAAATTGAACCATTAACGACGATTGAGGAAGAGAGACGTCTTTTTTATGTCGCAATGACTAGAG
Source organism: Enterococcus mundtii (assembly GCF_002813755.1). Taxonomy (NCBI): domain Bacteria; kingdom Bacillati; phylum Bacillota; class Bacilli; order Lactobacillales; family Enterococcaceae; genus Enterococcus; species Enterococcus mundtii. The sequence continues at coordinate 228,056 of NZ_CP018061.1, forward strand.
CAAGGAATCGTCTTTATTTATGTGTACCTGAGTTTAAAGGGAAAAGAAAATTAAAACCTTCACGTTTTATTAAAGAAACAGGTTGTAAAGGTAAAAAAATCAAATAAATGACGAAAAGCAAAGCGAGTAAAAATACACTTGCTTTGCTTTTTTATTCAAAAAAATAAATAACTATAATTATTTATGTAAATTTTAAATAACCGTTGTTTATAAAAAGAATATAACCTTTAATTGATTGTTTAAATAACGATTTTATGAACAAAAACAAATTTTATTTATTTTGGGGATAGCGTATGACTGGCATTATTTTGATATTACGTTTAGAATGGGATTACAATTAAAAAGGAGTGAGAAAATGATAAAACTATACACTTCGCCTAGCTGTACATCTTGCAGAAAGGCCAAAGCATGGTTACAAACGAATCATCTTAATTTTGAAGAAAAGAATATCTTTGCAGAACCTCTGTCAGAAAATGAGATACGACAAATATTGGCCGCAACAGAAGGTGGAGTCGAAGATATTATTTCTACTCGTTCAAAAGTTTATGAGAAATTAGGGATCGATTTTAATGATTTATCCTTAAAAGAAATGATCCGCTTGTTCAAAGAATACCCATCTTTACTTAGACGTCCGATTCTACTTGATGAAAAAAGAGTATTGATTGGATTCAATGAAGATGAAATACGAGCATTTATTCCTAGAGAAATACGAGGTGTCGCAAGAAACTTGATTTATATGAAACATAGTGTCTTGTATTCGTAAGAATAGGAGGAGACGTTGTGAATATCAAAATCTATAGTTCAACGAATTGCACCATAACGGTTAAAGCCATACAATGGTTAGAGAAAAAGAACTTATCTTATCAATTTGTTGATCTAGAAAGTAGAGCTTTAAGTAATAAAGAAGTCAAAGAGTTATGTAGTTTTGAAAATGCAGATATTGAACAATTATTTACTACATGGTCATTTGAATTCAAAAAAATTAAAGCTGGACTTCCAAAAAAACAGGAAGATCAACTTCTATTTTTGTGCAAAACGCAACGTCATCTTTTAAGACGTCCTTTGATCATCATCGATGATGCGCTGTTTGTTGGCTACGATCAACGATTGATGGAGCAATTGATTTTACATGAATAGACTGTATCCAATTGTGTTACATACTGAAAAAGGCAATTGGGATCATCGGTTTTTCCTTAGTAACAAGCCAAAGAATCAAAATCTCACTTACCTGTTCTCTGGTTTTTTGGCTTATTACCAAAGGCGCGTTGCATATTTTTCGTAAAGAAACTAGTGATAACTAGCAAAAAGTGTAAGAGGCAAATCGTATATTCCAAAATAAAACATTTCGACTTTTTCGTATTTCTACTATAAAGAGGATCAGAATTGAAAGTATACCAGATAGATTTATCAGAAATAGTGATTGACAACTAAATAGAATAAATGGTATATTTTTTTTTGTTGTTTTTTGTTTATTACTGATTTTAATAGTGTAAATAAAACTTTAAATAATGCTTGACGAATAGAAAAACACATGTTAATATAACTAGTGTTGTTTGAGAAATTCATCAAGGAATGTTGTCTCTACAAAAGAAGAGATAAAAAAAGTTGTTGACAAATAACAAACAACAAGTTATTATAAGTGAGTTGCTAAAACGACCTCGTGAAAAACGAGTTGAAAAAACTTTTAAAAAATAGTTGACAATCATCCGAGAGTTTGCTAAGATATAAAAGTTGCTACGGCAATCACAAACGATAAGTTGAGGCAGTTGTGTTTCAATTATCACGTAGACCTTTGAAAACTGAACAAAGTAAGACAAACCAAATGTGTAGGGCGTCTTGATTCAATTCAAGACAACAAACATTTTTAACAAGCAAGCAATATGCTAGCAAACAATTGAGCTTAACAATCGAAAGATTGTTCTAACTTTTATTATGAGAGTTTGATCCTGGCTCAGGACGAACGCTGGCGGCGTGCCTAATACATGCAAGTCGAACGCTTCTTTTCCCACCGGAGCTTGCTCCACCGGGAAAAGAGGAGTGGCGAACGGGTGAGTAACACGTGGGTAACCTGCCCATCAGAAGGGGATAACACTTGGAAACAGGTGCTAATACCGTATAACAATCGAAACCGCATGGTTTCGTTTTGAAAGGCGCTTTACGGTGCCGCTGATGGATGGACCCGCGGTGCATTAGCTAGTTGGTGAGGTAACGGCTCACCAAGGCCACGATGCATAGCCGACCTGAGAGGGTGATCGGCCACATTGGGACTGAGACACGGCCCAAACTCCTACGGGAGGCAGCAGTAGGGAATCTTCGGCAATGGACGAAAGTCTGACCGAGCAACGCCGCGTGAGTGAAGAAGGTTTTCGGATCGTAAAACTCTGTTGTTAGAGAAGAACAAGGGTGAGAGTAACTGTTCACCCCTTGACGGTATCTAACCAGAAAGCCACGGCTAACTACGTGCCAGCAGCCGCGGTAATACGTAGGTGGCAAGCGTTGTCCGGATTTATTGGGCGTAAAGCGAGCGCAGGCGGTTTCTTAAGTCTGATGTGAAAGCCCCCGGCTCAACCGGGGAGGGTCATTGGAAACTGGGAGACTTGAGTGCAGAAGAGGAGAGTGGAATTCCATGTGTAGCGGTGAAATGCGTAGATATATGGAGGAACACCAGTGGCGAAGGCGGCTCTCTGGTCTGTAACTGACGCTGAGGCTCGAAAGCGTGGGGAGCAAACAGGATTAGATACCCTGGTAGTCCACGCCGTAAACGATGAGTGCTAAGTGTTGGAGGGTTTCCGCCCTTCAGTGCTGCAGCTAACGCATTAAGCACTCCGCCTGGGGAGTACGACCGCAAGGTTGAAACTCAAAGGAATTGACGGGGGCCCGCACAAGCGGTGGAGCATGTGGTTTAATTCGAAGCAACGCGAAGAACCTTACCAGGTCTTGACATCCTTTGACCACTCTAGAGATAGAGCTTCCCCTTCGGGGGCAAAGTGACAGGTGGTGCATGGTTGTCGTCAGCTCGTGTCGTGAGATGTTGGGTTAAGTCCCGCAACGAGCGCAACCCTTATTGTTAGTTGCCATCATTTAGTTGGGCACTCTAGCAAGACTGCCGGTGACAAACCGGAGGAAGGTGGGGATGACGTCAAATCATCATGCCCCTTATGACCTGGGCTACACACGTGCTACAATGGGAAGTACAACGAGTCGCGAAGTCGCGAGGCTAAGCTAATCTCTTAAAGCTTCTCTCAGTTCGGATTGTAGGCTGCAACTCGCCTACATGAAGCCGGAATCGCTAGTAATCGCGGATCAGCACGCCGCGGTGAATACGTTCCCGGGCCTTGTACACACCGCCCGTCACACCACGAGAGTTTGTAACACCCGAAGTCGGTGAGGTAACCTTTTTGGAGCCAGCCGCCTAAGGTGGGATAGATGATTGGGGTGAAGTCGTAACAAGGTAGCCGTATCGGAAGGTGCGGCTGGATCACCTCCTTTCTAAGGAATATTACGGAGACTACACACGTTTGTCGATACTTTGTTCAGTTTTGAGAGGTCTACTCAAAATTTAACCCGGGGCCTTAGCTCAGCTGGGAGAGCGCCTGCTTTGCACGCAGGAGGTCAGCGGTTCGATCCCGCTAGGCTCCATTAACAACGTATGTTGTTATATACTTGTTCATTGAAAACTGGATATTGAAGTAAAAATGTAAGTAATACAAACCGAGAACACCGCGTTGAATGAGTTTTTTAATAAGTTCAATTGCTTATTTTTCTTGATTGGACTTCTATCGCTAGAAGAAAGATCAAAACCCAACCGTAAGGTTGACAAGGTTAAGTGAATAAGGGCGCACGGTGGATGCCTTGGCACTAGGAGCCGATGAAGGACGGGACTAACACCGATATGCTTTGGGGAGCTGTACGTAAGCTATGATCCAGAGATTTCCGAATGGGGGAACCCAGCATCTTTTATAGGATGTTACGTATACGTGAATACATAGCGTATACGAGGTAGACGCAGAGAACTGAAACATCTAAGTACCTGCAGGAAGAGAAAGAAAATTCGATTCCCTGAGTAGCGGCGAGCGAAACGGGAAAAGCCCAAACCAATGAGCTTGCTCATTGGGGTTGTAGGACTCCAATATGGTAGTTCTTTCAGATAGTCGAATGACTTGGAAAAGTCAGTCAGAGAGGGTGAAAGCCCCGTAGATGAAATTTGGAAGGCACCTAGGAGGATCCTGAGTACGGCGGAACACGAGGAATTCCGTCGGAATCCGGGAGGACCATCTCCCAAGGCTAAATACTCCCTAGTGACCGATAGTGAACCAGTACCGTGAGGGAAAGGTGAAAAGCACCCCGGAAGGGGAGTGAAATAGAACCTGAAACCGTGTGCCTACAACAAGTCAAAGCCCGTTAATGGGTGATGGCGTGCCTTTTGTAGAATGAACCGGCGAGTT
>NZ_CP018062.1 GCF_002813755.1 Enterococcus mundtii
ATCAGTTATTAGATAAATTTTCTGTAGTTCAAAGTCATAATACGGAAATTTTAGAAGAATATATTCGACAGAATAATCAAATTATCGAACTTTTAATTGAACAGAATAGAGGAGAGATATAGCATGTCTAAAGTCATAGACAAACACATTTATTTTCACGAAACCCATATAGATATTCTAGATGAAATCATTGCAACTCATGCGGATGTAAAAAATTATAGTGAAGCTGTTCGGTTTTTATGTATGAATTATGATCCTGAAATGGGGAAAAAATTAAATTCTAATCAAGCAAAGTTAAATGGAATGAGCAAAGAAATTTCCATATTAACGGAAATCGTTTCAGAGTTTGCTGAACTTCATTTGAAAGATACAGGAATACTATTTGGTACAAACTCAACGGTTTATCAAGAAGCAAAAGAGCGAGTGGAAGGAAAGATAAAAGTGAATCAAACGAAGAAATATTCTCCTAAGGTTAAGAAGCCAATGAATGAGTCTGATCATGAAAGAGTAAACCCATTTGATCCAACAAAGATTTTAAAAAGATAAATATAGAGGGAGAGTATTATGAGTAGTAGATCGCCTGCGGTTATTCTCACTTGTCAATTTACATTACCCAATAAAAAATCCTTTTCTACGTATATTGACTATATGACAAGAGAAAAAGCACTGGAAGAAATAGACCGACGAACACCTGAAGAAGAACAAGAATTGCGTTTGATCAAGAATGCTTTAGAGGATTTTTATATTCCTAAAGGGGAAACTTTTTCTGAGAGTAAGACAGACAAAGAATTCAGTGAAACGTCGAATGAAGCTAAATCCTTGATGGAAAATGGGATTAATTTTGACAAGTTAGAGGAACAAGATTTTACTAAATATCTTTCTTATATGACACGTCACTATGCGTTAGAACAAAAAAATAATCTTACGCAAAGTGAACAAAAAGAATACCAACGCTTGAACCAAGCAATGAAAAAATATCAAACAGAACCACATCAAAAAACTTCAGGAAATCTTCCTGGAGTTTTTTCTATGGCTTCGGATGAAGTGAAAGGAAGTGATTTGAAAGAGATCAAGCAGATTTTCCAAAGAGGGCAACAAAAAGGGTCGATCATTTATCAAGATGTTGTCTCTCATGATCATTCGTATCTTGAAAACATAGGACTGTACGATCCCAAAACAGACACCTTAGATGAAGAAGGTTTGAAAGCGGCTGGAAGAAAAATGATGGAGACATTATTTGAGAAAGAGAAACTAAATGACACAGGCTACTGGATGGCAACAATTCATCGAAACACGAAACATATCCATATTCATTTTGCAATTGTTGAAAAAGAAAATACGCGCAAGCCGTACACTGAGATTGAAAATGGGATGAGTTATATCGTACCGAAAGGGAAGAGAAGGCAAGCAACATTAGATGCCATGAAAACCAATTATGTACATGAGTTAGAACGTTTTCTTATGAAAAAGATCGAATGATTGGTATGGAGAAACGTAATTTATTGACTCGGAAAATTTACGTAACACCTTAACAAAAGTAGTAAAAAACCCAGTACGTTACGATCAACACGCTTTGAATTTGTTAAAAGAAGTTTACAAGAACTTACCTGAAAAACGTTCTGAGTGGAACTACGGGGATGAAAATCGAACCAAGCTTTCACCTTACGTTAGGGAGAAACTCGATGAGTTAACCAAATATGTTTTAACAAATGAACCTGAATATCAGGAATATATGCAGATTTCAAAAGCATTAAAAGAAGAAGCAAAAAGTCTTTACGGAGAAAGTAAAAGGGAATCAAAGGATGCAGAAAAAAATGCTCTTTTTGATTTGAAAAAGCGAACAGGAAATGCCATTTTAACTGAATTGAAGAAACAAGATAGTACTATAAAACCGTTGATTGAAGGATTAGATGGGCTGCATTTGATTTATAATCAACAATCTTTTAAAACACTTAAACAGTTACCAACCGATGAGTATAAAAACAGATATGAAGAATGGATAAAGAAAAGAAAACAATATCAACCTGAATTGAAGAAACAAGATAGCACTATAAAGCCGTTGATTGAAGGATTAGACGATCTACAGATGATTTACAATCAACAATCATTTAAACCACTCAAGCAGCTACCAACTCATGAGTATAAATATAGTTATGAAGAATGGATAAAAAAAAGAAAGCAATATCAACAACGCGTGGTCACACAACGGAGCTTGCGACAATTGAATCGTACAATTAGCGCCCATGAAGAAAAATACCAAGCTTTAAAGACATATGAGGAACAACAACGAAGAATTCAATTGGAACAAGAGAGACAATAGGAGGAGACGTAAAAGAGTCCTGAACGTGATTGTTCAGGACTCTTTTTTTCAATGAATTGTTTTCGCCAATTCACTGAGTGCTGTGTTTCAAGCGTATTATATCAAACTATTTTTTAGTTGGAAGAGGAGGAGGTGAATAAAAATGGCCCAATTAATTACAGCTGTGATTGTGATAAGAGTCGAGACAATCTAGTGTTTGTGAAAGAAGTCGAATCAGAAAGAACATTTATTGTCACAGACAAAGAAGCAAAAGCGTATCGACCAGGTGATCTCTTAATACTAGATCTCACTACCAAAAAATTTGTCGATGCTGCAGAAAATTATCCTTTTATTTAAGAAAAGATGGTGAACAAAATGGAACAATCTCAACAAGTAAATCCTGAAGTACAAGAACAACTAAAGAAATGGGAATCACTTTCACGTGAAGCACAAAATGAAATTATAGTGATCTTTTCTCAAAATCCTGTTAATTTCAGAATTGCTTTAATGAAATATGATTTAAAGGATACTGAAAATATTTTTACAGGATTGGGGACGCCTGTAGGGAAGGGTTGGGAAGAACGATACAAAGAGTTAGAAAAAGAAGTTAGCACCTTCAAAGCAACCCGTAGAGAATGGTTAGATCAATATGAAGATAGTGGGGTTATGTATATTCCAGAAAGTTTATGGGAGACAGCTGAAGAGTTAGGAATGATGGAAAACTACCCCAAAGTAGTTTCAACTAGCGAACTCACTGCACCAGTTTTGCCAGAAGAGGTAAAGGGAAAAAGTAGTCTCACTTTAAACGAAGAAGAAATCACTGGAAATAGTCGGCTTGCACAAGCACAAAGAAAGCTTATCCGATAAGAAATGAGTATGTTACGACATTTGAAAGGCTGGCTGAACACCAGAAATTAACAAATGGTCAGCCAATGAATGATAAAGAAACGGATCTAGCTGGTTTAGTCAAAGAGAAAAAATCGAAAATAAAATTAATCAATTGCAAGAAGAGATTCAAAAACAAGAAATTATGTTGAGAAATTGACTAGACAATCTGAGCTTAGAAAATGGGATATAACAAATACGGTGGGCTAGATCTTACAATCGAGAATATTCCACGAATCAAAGAGGAGATCGAAAAATTTAGGAATGGAAAATCTCAATTTTCAGTAAAAACAATCGAAAAGTATCAAAAAAAATTAGTTGAATTGGAACAGTTGAAAGAAAAATCAGAGAAAGGAAAAGCCAATATTTTGCCTGAAGCGCAGGCAATTATTGAAAGTGGCCGCGTTACTCAGTGGGAAAAAAATCCAACTATATATTTTGTTAAAGGGTATCGTAAAGTGGCATTAGAGTTGAATGAACAAGGCGAATTTGAAGTATCAAAAGATACCAACCAAAGACTGAAGAAGAAAAAAGAATTGTGAGTGAGTTACTTGAAAATAAGATGGCCGAATATGGTGTTCAAAAGCAAGAACCCAATCATTATTATCGTGTAGAATTCAATGAAAATGATGGAACAATGCGGAACTATCAGGGTGAAATCGTGACACAATCACTTCTTGAACAAATCAAAGCGTTAGACACACACTATACAGGGAAAACAAGCTACCACAAATTTTATTTTGAAGAAGTAAAAGAAGGTGAAGTTGTTAATCAGTTACGACTAGACGTTGGAGACGGGTTACAATTGAATGCTGCTATTTATCAAAAGCTAGAGGAGTTATGTGACCAAACATTAGAAAAGAATACTGAAAAAGTAATAAAAAATGAAATAGGTAGCCACGATAAAAAGGTAGAGACAAAGAAACCAAGTTATCAAAAACGGTCAACAGAAGAGATTAAGCAAGAAGTCAAATCGCTTTCCCAACAGGCACTGGACGCGGTGAAAAAATATACCCATTCTCCTGAAGACGTCAAAGAACTCTGAACTTTATGTCGCGTTTTCCAGAACGATCTTTTAGAAATCAGTTATTGATCGAGGAACAATTTCCAGGAGCAACGGCGTGTTTAGGTCGTGCCGCGTTGAAAAAAGAAGGCATTTATATCAAAAAAGGAGAACAAGGTAACAAGATCTTTGTCAGAAAAACGGTCAAAGGATTCTATGATAAAGGACGTGGCTTTGTTCGAGAAACAGAGGCTACACCAGAAGATAAAAAACGAATCGAAAGTGGCCAAATCGAAGTGATCAAAAAACCTTACTACACGATTGAAAAAGTGTTTGATATCACACAAACACAGTTGAAACCTGAAGACTATCCGAAAATCTTTCCGAACCGTGTGTTTGATTTTCAATTGGATAAAAAAGGACAATCAGAACTACAAGCTGGGATTCAAGCGGTAGCCAACACTATTGGTATACAAATTCGAGATATGACAGAGAGTGAAGTTTATCCAAGAGAATTAGGACAAGCACGTGGGGCGTATGTTCATAACGAATTTACTGGCCAAGAAGAAATTGTCATGAATACTAGAAATACACCGACGCAGCATTTAGCTACAAGTATTCACGAATTAGCGCATGCCAGAATGCACAAATTTTCAGAATTAGACACTGCGACCAAAGAACTGCAGGCAGAAATGACCTCTTATATTGTTTGCAAGCACTTTGGAATGGACATGTCTGAAAAAGCAATTCCCTATATTGCAGCATGGACGAAGAATGGTCAGATTTTGGATGATAAAGAAGCAACGGAACGCGGGAAAATCATGAATGATGTCAGCCGTGTCGCGAATGAATTCATTCAAACCATTTCTAAGGAGATCAATCAGTACAGAGAAAGAGATCCTGAGATCCAACAAGCAGAAGTGAAGCAAGATCATAAAAATCCTGTAGAAATGGTAGAACAAAAGAATGTTGTTCGTGTCGGTTCCCTTTGGATCGACAAGAAAGACGGCAAAGTTATGGAAGAAGATACCGGACGAACGCTATCCTTGAAAGAAGCTGCGTTTATTGAAGATCCGCAGCATAATCAAGTGATTTTGAAAGGAAAAAGTTATGGAAAAGAGATCCAGACTGCATTATCTTCAGAGGAATTTGCGCTAGGTAATCCATTTCATTTTTCGCAAGAAACAGTGTCAGAAATGGCGAAACGAAAAAATGAAATCTATCATGAGCAGCAAATGACACAAAAAGAACGAGTATAAAACAAGCAAGAAAGACTATCTGAACAAGCAGATAGTCTTTTTTCTTTTTGGAGGTTTAAAAATGACAGAGAAGAAAATGAGTATTGTAGAACGATGTAAACAAATCGATATCGTAGATTTTGCACGAAATAATGGAATGGCTGTGGTTAATAAAGGACGAGATTATCGGTTAGAAGATCATGATTCTTTTGTTTTTGATCGACGAAAACAACGGTTTCACTGGAATAGTCAAAATATTCATGGAGATATTATTGAATTAACCAAATTATTCTTTATTGATAAGGAAATTCAAGATCCAAAAGAACAATTTAAAGCAGCAACGAACTTCATTTTAAAGAGTGAAAATAAAGTAGAACGAGTCGATAATCTCCATTTTGAAACAGAACAATATAAAGATCACCCTAATGATTACCAACCACTTACAGAAAAAGGTAGAAGTTATCTAAAGGAAGAACGTAAATTACCAGGTTGGTTAATTGATTATGCGGAAAACGAAGGGTTGCTGGCCGAATTAAAGCCAAGAAATGAACGGCAAAATTTCTTGGTTCGAGACGATCGCTTAGATTATGCCGTTGCTTTTTTATGGAAAGACCCCCAGACAAAAGAAACGGTTGGAGCAAGTTATCAAGGAACAAAGATAGACTTTGATCGATTTGGTGAAAGAGGAACGTATAAACATATTGATAAGAACTCAACAGCGAATCATGGATTCAATTTAAAAATTGGTGATCCGAAGCACTTAAAATTCTTTGAAAGCAGCATTGATATGCTCAGTTATGCAGCGTTAAATCGTGAGAAGTTGCAAGATACCTGGCTAGTTTCTATGGAAGGCTTAAAGCACAACGTAATAAGTCATTATTTTGGAGAAGCTGTTTCTGAACTGAGTCAGAAACAAGAGTTTCCAAAATCAATTGAAGTTTGTGTAGATAATGATCGAGCAGGGCATATTTTTTATGAAAAAGAACAAATGATGGGGGCAGTTAATCCGTTTACGAATGAAAGGGTTCGGTGTGAACGAGGCATTGCCAATGATTGGCAAGTACCTAAAGACTATCGAGAAATTTATGAAGAAGTTGCTAGAGAAGAGAAAGTGGCAGCTGAAGCGATTATGGCAATCCACAAGACGGAAAATAATTTAGAGCCAACCAATCAATTAGTATCCGCACATAATGTTAAATCAGCATTTGGAAAGAAATTGACAGTCAACGAACAGGTAGAAACGATTGATTTAAAGAAAGCCTGTACTACAGTTGCCAAAGAATTAAAAGCTTGTGAGCGATCTGATGGTACGTATGATTTTGATCGTTTTTATAGTAAGAAAGCAGATATGAAAGATGTGAATGCGAGTATTCTTTTTTCTTATAAGGCGGAAGAGTACTATAAGGGCTATAAAAAACATGAACATGAATTTGTATCTGAAGTAAAAAAAGACTGGAATGATCAATTGAAACATGAGATCCAGCAACAAGAAATCAGAAAACAAAAACGTGCCATGTTGTTTCAACAAAGCAGACAACAAGAAAGGGAGTGAAGTAAGCACGATGAAAACCGTCATTTTAGCAGAAAAACCGTCACAAGCGAAGGCTTACGCAGAAAGCTTTTCTAAAGCCACTCGAAAAGACGGTTATTTTGAAATTCAAGATCAATTATTTTCAGGAGAAATTGTAATCACTTATGGCTTTGGTCATTTAGTCGAGTTAGATTCTCCTGATATGTATGATGAGAAATGGAAACAATGGTCACTAGAACATTTGCCTATTTTCCCTACACATTATCGCTATCATGTTCCTAAAGATAAGAAAAAGCAATTTAACGTAGTGAAGCAGCAACTTCAATCGGCCGATACCGTTGTTATTGGACAGATAGCGATCGTGAAGGTGAATTGATTGCTTGGTCGATCATTCAACAAGCAGGTGCAGACCAGGGAAAAACCTATAAAAGACTTTGGATCAATTCATTAGAAAAAGAAGCGATTTATCAGGGATTCCAGCAGTTACGAGACGCTGGAGAGACCTATCCAAAATTTGAGGAAGCTCAAGCACGTCAGATCGCCGATTGGTTGATCGGTATGAACGGTAGTCCACTATATAGTTTACTCTTACAGCAAAAAGGCATACCAGGGAGTTTCTCCTTAGGCAGAGTTCAGACTCCAACGCTTTATATGATTTATCAGTTGCAGGAAAAGATTAGAAACTTCAAGAAAGAACCCTATTTTGAAGGGAAAGCCCAAGTAACCGCTCAAAATGGCACATTTGATGCGAAGCTTGATCCCAACGAAACCCAAGTGACGCAAGAAACATTTGAAGCGTATTTAAAAGAAAAAGGTGTTCAAGTAGGAAAACAGCCAGGCACGATCCTTCAAGTCGAAACAGAGAAAAAAAGTGCAGCTAGCCCACGTCTTTTTTCTTTATCGAGCCTTCAGTCTAAAATGAATCAACTCATGAAAGCTAGTGCCAAAGATACATTGGAAGCCATGCAAGGGTTATATGAAGGAAAGTATCTAAGCTATCCGCGAACGGATACCCCTTATATTACAGAAGGGGAATATGCGTATTTGTTGGATCATTTAGACGATTACAAGAAATTTTTAAAGGCTGAAGCAATTCCGACTCCTACTCATACACCGAATAGTCGGTATGTGAATAATAAGAAAGTCCAGGAACATTACGCGATCATTCCTACAAAAACAGTCATGTCAGCAGCGGCTTTTGAACAACTAAGTCCGCTGCAGCAGGCCATTTATGAACAAGTTTTAAAAACAACGGTGGCCATGTTTGCGGAAAAATATACCTATGAAGAAACAACGATCTTGACGCAAGTCCAGCAGCTTCAGCTAAAGGCAGTCGGAAAAGTACCAGTAGATCTAGGTTGGAAAAAGCTGTTTGGCAAAGAGAGTGACAGAAAAGAGAAAGAAGAAGAAGCGCTACTTCCTAAAGTGACAAAAGGAGAAACGGTCACGGTGGATCTACAAGTCCAGGAAAAAGAAACAAAACCACCACAACCTTTTACGGAAGGTACGTTGATCACTGCGATGAAAACAGCTGGGAAAACTGTGGATAGTGAAGAAGCACAATCCATATTGAAAGAAGTCGAAGGAATCGGTACAGAAGCGACACGTGCGAATATTATTGAAACTTTGAAACAAAAGGAATACATCAAGGTAGAGAAAAATAAGCTTGTGGTGACGAATAAAGGGATTTTACTTTGCCAAGCCGTGGAAAAAGAGCCGCTGCTAACAAGTGCCGAAATGACCGCCAAATGGGAAAGCTATCTTACAAAGATTGGTGAGCAAAAAGGGACACAAGAAACTTTCTTAGCTAATATCCAAAAATTTGTCTCTCACTTGTTGGAAGTCGTCCCAGGACAAATCCAAGCCACTGATTTTGGAGCAACGTTACAAGAGGTGAAAGCAGCCACTGAAAAGCAAGAAGCGGCGCGTCATTTAGGATCTTGTCCAAAGTGCCAGGAAAAAGAGGTCATACTTTATCAGAAGGTGGCGGCTTGCACGTCTGAAGCCTGTGATTTTAAATTGTGGGTAACGATTGCCAAAAAGAAACTCACAGCGACACAACTGAAAGAGATCATTCAGAACGGCCGAACAAGCCAACCAGTCAGAGGACTAAAAGGTCAGAAAGGTTCGTTTGAAGCAACGATCGTTTTAAAAGAAGACTTCACAACAGACTTTGAGTTTTCTGAAAAGAAAAAATCGAACTATAAGAAAAGAACACGCCGCACTACAAAATAATGGAGGAGTTACCTTATGCGAAATACAACACACAAACAACAAGAAATCGAAAATCAAAAAGCAAAAATTCGTTCAGAACAAGAGAAATTACGTGCCAATAAAAGAAGACTGCAACAATTAAAGAATCAGCAGCGGATTCAAAAAGAAATCGAATTAGATCGATAAAATCTTCCTGACTATTGTATACGAATAGACTTATGTTATACTGTATTTATAAGTTTATTCGTATACAAAGGAGGGAGAAAATGACAAAAGCAATGGTATACAAGCTGCTAGAAGAATTTAATGGAACTTTGGCTTTGAAGGATGCCAAAAAAGCGGGCATTTCTCCTGTAACGATCAAACGTATGGTAGATCGAGGGGAGCTGGATCGAGAGTATCCAGGTTTTTTCACTTTACCTGGCCAATTTCCTGATGAATTGTTTATGGCGCAAAAGAAATATGAGCGCGGCATTATTTCACATATTACCGCGTTAGATTTGTATGATTTAACAGATATGATTCCTAGACAGATCGATTTGACTGTTCCTTACGGTTATCACGTTTCTGGAAAAGGATTGAAGGAATTCGCAGTTGAGTTACACTATACAAAAACAGAATGGTATGAACTAGGTAAGGTTGAAATAAAAAGTCGCTATGGGAATCCTGTTATAGCCTATGATCAAGAAAGAACCTTGTGTGACATTTGGAATCCCTGGTATAACGTTGAGGATGAAATCAAAGTAAAAGCAATCAAAAACTACATGGAATCGAATAGAAAAAATCTTAGAAAATTGAATGAGTATCGAAGAATTTTGCCAACAGACAAAACGATGCGCTCTTATATTATGGCTTTAAATTAAAGGAGAAGAAACATGACACCTACGCAGTTAAAAGCAAAAGTGAAGAATATTTCGAGAGAAAAAGAAGTTGATCCGCAGCTCGTTTTAAGACATTTTATGATGGAAAAATTCTTGGAAAAAATCTCAGAATCTCCTTATCGTGAAAATTTTGTTTTAAAAGGCGGCTTCCTAATTGGATCAAAGTATGGCATTGAAAATCGAACAACCAAAGACATTGATACGACTTTACGAGAAATGAAAGTGACAAAAGAGACATTAACAAAAGTTTTAAACGATATTTTCTCCACACCGACGAAAGAAGGAATTCAATTTGAGATCCAAAGAATAAAAGAAACGAAAGAAGCCGATTATTATCCTGGTTTTAGCTTACGTGTGCTGGCACATTTAGAGAATATGCGGCCAGATTTTAAGGTAGATGTAACTACAGGTGATTCGATCTATCCAGCAACGATCACTCACAGTCATAAATTGATGTTTGAAGATCGAACAATTCCTTTGGAATCTTATCCTACAGAACAAATTATTGCCGAAAAATTAAGTGCAACCTTTGATTTTTTAACTGACAATTCGAGAGGAAAAGATTTTTATGATCTCTATACTATTCCTAAAATGGAGAAGATCGATGAGAAGACCTTGAAAGACAGTGTGAGAAATACATTCACACGTCGAGGAAAAACTGATCCGTTAAAGACTTACTATAAAAAAGATATGGATGTACTGAAAAATAGTAATGAGCTAAAAGATACTTGGAAGAAATATCAAAAAAGTAATCCTTATGCTGCATCGATCACGTACGAAGAGACAATGAATTCGATTAGCAATTTGATGGAAAAAGTGATTCACGTCGAAGAAAAAGAACGAAACCTAGCTTATCAAAGACACCAACAGATGAATCGAGAAATGGAGAGATAAAAATGATCAATAATGTAACTTTAGTAGGACGGTTAACTAAAGATCCTGATTTACGGTATACAGCTAGTGGTACAGCAGTAGCCACTTTTACTTTAGCCGTTAACCGTAATTTTACCAATCAAAGTGGCAATCGAGAAGCCGATTTTATCAATTGTGTGATTTGGCGTAAACCAGCGGAAACGATGGCTACATTAGCTAAAAAAGGTAGCCTGATTGGTATTGTTGGCCGAATTCAAACTCGAACCTATGACAATCAGCAAGGACAGCGCGTATATGTGACAGAAGTTGTGGCCGATAATTTTCAGTTGTTAGAAAGTAAAACAGCCACTGAAAATCGTGCCAAGTATAATCCAGAGCAAGATAGTTCAAGAACGACTCACTTTGAGAAACAGGATGATACTAATCAAGTAGAGGATCCTTTTGATAGTCGGTTGATTGATATCAGCGATGACGAGTTACCATTTTAATTAATTGGAAATTACAATCTCCTATTACTATAATTATATTGCAAAGAAATAATTCTTTATATCATAAAACCCCATCGGTCTGTATGCTGATGGGGTTTTAAGTTTCTATATTATATACATGTATTCCTTATTTAACGGAATATTTTTGTATATTGAAAATCAAATAAAGAACGTATACGATATGTCCACCTATTAATAAACAGGTAGCCAATAATGAAGATATTGTAGAAACCATAAGTGTAAGAAGTAACACTAGCATTAGAAAACTGAAGTATATCGCTAATTTTTCTTGTATTATGGGAAGTAATTTCATTATTTGAAGTTTATTGATTATATTATTCCAAAAAATACTGCCAACTATATCTATAACTGCAAACATTAGAAACATAATATATTTGTTGCTAAAAGCTGTAGGTACAGCAAATTTGTTTATATGGGAAACTATATTTTGTGGGAGAACTAATAATGAAATTAAAAAAAACAACAATGTAAGGCAAACTAAAACAAAACTTTTCTTGTTCATAGGATGAACTCCTTTATGCATAAAGGTATTTTCTTAATTTTAGTTTATCATAAAATTTTTTGTTAATAACGTCAACTATCAGAGGATAGTTTTCGATAATTGTTTTACGAATATCTGGATTATTATAAATATAAGCACATGTTTGACAATGATGTCTAAATTTTGGTGGCTTAATATCTGGATTCCATTTAATGACCTGGTCAAGTATATTAATTGGTCCATCTACATACAACCAACGCTTCATAAAATCATTCTTCTGTTTATTGTAAATATCTTGGAGATCAGTAGTATTTTGCGGACCTAGTTTCATATCTGCAATATATTTATTAGTTAATCCACAGCATGAAATATATTCGTTATTTGGATTAAGACCTATAAATTCAAAAAGATTATTACATCCATCTTGTACTTCTAAAGGATTTAGCTCATTATACTCATAAATTGTGTCTTTATGGAAAGAAACCCAAGTACTACTTATGGAGCTAAATAATTCTTTGTTAGGATGGTTTTCAATTTTTTGATATAACTCATGTAAAAAAAGGTGTTCTTGCTTAAATTTAGAATGTTTTGTTGATTCAACTGAAATAGTGCATCTAATCCCATTTTCAATGCATGCTAATGCACCTGTCATCACTCTATCCAAAGGAACAAATTCTAAATGATTGTCTCCGGTAGAAAAGCTTATTTCCATTACACCATTATCTCTTAAGTTCTTTAAAAATTTATTCGCTCGATCATAGTTACTAGCCCAGACTCCATTTGTTACTAACCTAGAGAACAATCCTTTACTTTTTGCATATTTAATAGCAAGTAGTAATTCTTCTTTTAGTAAAGTTGCCTCTCCACCAGTCCATACAATAAATTTAACAGATTTGTATTTTATAACACTATCAATAAATGTTGTGTAATCCTTGAGATTAGTATTGATTTTTTGAAAGGGACTGCATCCAAAGCAACACTCTTTACACTGTGCATTACATTTATAAGATGTAATTATCGCTGCGTTAGTAGGTGACAACCAATTTACTAATTCTTTCTCATGGGTCATAATAGGTGCCTCCTTATAGCCTTACTGATTCTCCGGCTTCAAGTTTTTGGAAAATCTCTGTAACTTTGCTACCAAAATCACTACCGCCATTTTTAGTAGCAAATTTAGAAATTGCTCTATGTTTTTCGCTACGTAAAGAGTTTTCTGCTATGTTATCTTCTTTCACAGCTATTAATGCTATCTCTGCAGCTACTGCAACTAGAGTAAGGACAACTCCTCCGCCTTCAACAGCAATAGTAAAGTTCGTATATACCCATGTTTCTCCCATAACGACTTTTGCTTTATTGTTCTTAACATTAGATGATTTTAAAATTTCATTTTTAAACAATTGAGTGAAAAATTGTTTGATAGATTGTTGGGTACAGGCTTGTAACATTTCAGGATCTTTTGATAAATTTAGTAATTTTTCTGTCCAAGTAGTCGTCACAAACTGTTTTTTCTCTGTATCTAGCGGTATTTCAATAAAAAAATTATCTTTCACACGATTTTGTTCAAATATATTTACTCTTTTATTTTCCATGACTATATACTCCTTTATTGTGCTTCGATTAACCAATAATCTCTTTCTGTATCTTTCATATTTTTTACCTCCTTATTTAAGAAGTATATTCATAAAAATATTGGTTATTTTGAATTGTATAGAAATGCGTCGAGTGTTATCGTATGAAATTTTTATATGTTATATTTAATAAAGGATTTTTTCGAGGTGACCAATGTGAAGCAAGGGGATATTATAAAAAAACTTAGGATTGAGCGTGGAATTTCACAAGAAGCGTTAGCAAAAGGAATATCCACGAGAACAACACTTAGTTCATTTGAACGAAGGAACACAGAGTTATCTTCTTCTGCTCTGTTAAAGTATTTAGACAAGTTAAATGTAAAATTTGACGAGTTCCAATTTCTATTGTGTGATAATCTGTTGAGTCAAAAAGAAAAAGTAATAAATAGATTTATAGAGATTATAAATAGTAATTTTAATAGGAAAGAGTTGGAAGTTTATTTAACTCAATTGGAAGATGTCTATAGTAAGCACAAAGACAATTTTTACTTAATGATTATTGCTCAACTAAAAATATTAAAAGCTGCTATATTGGAAATTAATGAATTAGAAAAAAATGAGGCTATCCGACTAATTAAAGAGTATCTATTTAAAGTAGAGAATTGGTGTCATTTTGAACTTACCATTTTTAACAATGTTTTATTCATTTTTTATAGTGAAGAAATAGTTGTTCAATTTGAGAATGTAATTTCTCGGATGTGGTTATTACAAGATAAGGCACATTACAATAGTTTAATAAGTACATTTTTAATTAATGGCTGTTTTTTAGGTTTTGAAAGAGCTGATGCTAATTTAGCCAGTTTATTTGTAAGACATCTTGAGATTGTAAGTGCTAATTCAAGATTTGTAGAAGCTAAAATTTATTTATTGATTTTTAAAGGTTTACTTCCAAGTATTAGTAATCAAACACTGGACTCAGTATCAATAAAAAAAGGCCTAAAGATATTAGACATACTTGATGAAGCAAAAGCAAATTCAATTAGAGAATTTATTTTTCAATATTTAGAAACTCAAGGATATGAAGTCTGCCTAATTTTATAAAGCACAAGCTGAATTTCTGTAATAAGTGACTCAAAATTGGGAGATGAAGATTATTCAAGTAAAAAAGATTCTATTAAAAAGAAAGTTATTACTTCTGACTTTAGCTAGTTTAATGGTTATTCAGATCTGTATAAGTGCTTCGTATCCTTATTTAACAAAAGTTATTGTGGATGAAGTCTTAATGAAAAAACAAGTAGACAAGTTAAAAGTTATTATAATGGTTGCAGTGATCCTTATTGTAGTACAAGTTCCTTTGAATATTATTGTGAGTTATTTATGCTCAAAATGGAATCAATTAATTATTTTTGAGTTACGTAAAAACGTAAGTATGTCTTTTTTTGATAGTAAAGAAAACTCTAAAAAGAATGGTCTATTTATTAATACAATAACTAATGATTGCGAATTAATTGGGAAACAATTATTAAATATTATAATTAATAGTTTTCCTAATATACTTTTGATTGTCATATATCTTTCAATATTGATATTTTTGAATCCTTTTTTAGTTGGAATCCTTTTATTAGGACTGCCACTATTTTTATTAATTGCGTATTTTACTTCAAAAAAAGTTTCAGTTCTTACTAAAGAGCTACAACGATATCGAGATAGGCTAGTTGAATTCTTAAATAGTTATGTTCGTAATAAACTTTTAATAGATCTCTATGGAGCAAGAAGAGAGGAAACAAACTATTTTTATAAGGTTTCTACGCAATTGAAAGATGTGAATGTAAAAACAAATACAATTATATCTTTTTTAAATAATATATCTAATTTAATTGCTGTAATTACGCCATTAATTACTTTGTTAGTTGGTAGCTTTTTAGTCATTAACAACAAACTTAGTTTGGGATCACTTATTACATTCAATACTTATACAGCTCTGCTGTTTAGTCCTATAGGAAGGTTATTGAATATATCCCCTATGATTTCTCAATTGAAGGTATCTATTGAAAGAATTAAAGAGGTAAAAATACCAGCTGAAATATATAAAGAAGGTATCTATGATAGGTTTCTATGCTCTGATGATTGCTTGATCTCTGTTAGTAAGCTCATTCCTTACGTGGAAAAAAGACCATTATTAAAGACTGAGCTTAATTTTAATATAAAAAAGGGAGAACTTTTAAAAATTTCAGGAAAGAATGGAATAGGAAAGTCAATTTTATTGCAATGCTTAATAAATTATCACAAAAATTTTACTGGATATATTCAAATAGATAAAAACGTGAAAATTATTTATATACCACAGGAAAATTTTTTGTTTGAAGGGACAGTAAAGGAAAACTTAACAAAAGGACTTCCTGAATATGAAATAGATTTTTTATTTTATTTAATTAGGAAATTCAAATTTGAAATAGATTTAAATCGAAAAGTTAATGCATTTTCTTTAAACTTAAGTAGTGGACAATTACAGAAAATTAAATTGATTCGAGCTTTGCTTAGTAAACCAGACATACTTTTGTTAGATGAGGTATTTGCTAACTTAGATCATGAAACAAGTATTACTTTAATCAATTATTTGAGGGAAAACTTATTAACCGCGATATTCGTTTATCATGGAGACACTGAGCGACTTTTAAAACAAAATGAATATAATACTTTAAATTTAGACTATTATGCTATAGCTTAATTTTGAGAATGCTAAAATTAAGGAATACTAGCGTGTTTTCTTTTGAAAAAATTATTTATCAATTAGATAATGTTTTGACAGTCGTCTAATTAATATCAGTTATGACGAGATTATCCATTCGAAATAGGTTCTTCTACAGGTTGCATTTGATACGGTTTATGCTATAATTTAGACAACAAAAAGAATTTTCAATCTATAACCGAAAACCACTAGCTGGCGGGCTAGTGGTTTTCTTTTACGTTTCTATTATAAGAATTAACGGGTAGGCTTACTGTCTTTCTTGGCAAATTTGCAATCAAGCCATTTGCAGATGTAGTGTGCGGCTACCTCTGCCATGATTGCAAAAACAAAATCAAAAAGAATTTTCAAATCTATAACCTCCTCCCCTTGCCAGAATAGGCCGGGGTAGCAGACAGCAATAACATTATAGCACACTTGAAATTTCCAATTTTATAGGATTTTGCTATACTCTTTACGAGGTGAGCGTAATGAAAAAATATATTGGTTTACTTGATAAAATTAGAGTAATTCAAACACAACCTTTACTGTTAAGATTTACGTTACAAACAACAAATGGACCGATTAATTGTGTTGTCGCAAATATCGATATTGCAGATAGGTTATTGATTATGGAAGATGATAAATACAATATCGCTGTAACTGGCCATTTCAATAAAAGAAAACAACTAGTAATCGAAACAATGGATTTATTGAATCCAGACCATTATACAAAGAGTATGGGAATCTAACTTAGATAAAAGACAAGCTACTATTTCTTTATGGAATGGTAGCTTTTTTTATACATAAAAATGAAACAGCCTTATTAGGAAGGCGTAAACGCCTTCTCAATTGTAAAACCCTTCTCTCACTCCAACCGCCACCGCCGTTCGAGAAAAGCGAACGCAAAGCGTTCGTAAAGAAATGGGGTCTTGCTACGCAAGACGGATCGTAAAGGCGTCCTCTGGTAGAAAGATTTGATCCAGTCCGCTGTTTCTTTATTGATTTGCCAGACCGGCAACAAGTTGCCTTTTATCACCAAAAACAGCAAAGGACAAAGGTAAAATGCACGCTGCGCGCCCTTGTCCTTTGCTGTTTTAGTTGATTCATTCTGGGCAACAAATCAATAAAGAAAGAAACGGCGGAAGGTTCAAAACCTTTCCCTAAGAGGAGGCAGGGTCAACTGTGAGAGAAAAATATGATTATTGGGGTGTACCTTTTAGTGTGTTGTATCCAATACCAAATATAAGGTATAAAAGTGTACCACATCAGATTGCATGTGACTGTGGAGAAAAAGCGGATTCTATAAAATCTGTATATCGCTATCAGTGTAAGACATGTGGAAGAAAATATTCATTAGTACGTGGCGACTACATTTTAATCGAAAATGACTTGGAGGAATAAAACATGGTTCAAAAATACTATGATGAATTTGCTAAATTACCTTTGGAAAAAATGGCACAAAAAATGGAAGATATGACCTTTCTTTACAATGAGACTCGTGTGCCAAAAAAACATTACAAAAAACAGCTATCAGTAGCTGTCGAGGAAATGATTGAATCTAGTGTAGAAATCAATTTGATTGAAACGTATTACCGAACTTTGGAACAGTTGAAGAAACAAAATCCAAAATGGTTGTTTCAAGCACTGGTGTGCTTGGATTCAGGTGTTAAACCGAGTGCGATTACTCCTTCCGAGTATCAGGCGTTAGAGCTTACTTATGCCAAATATTCGGAAACAAAAAAAGCTAAGACAATTTCTAATAAATGGCTAGATTTATTTGAAAAAATCAAAGAATATGGCGCATTGTACACACTTGAATTGGAGGGAAATGAAGATGAGTGAGGTTGTATATCAATTATCGACGGAGGACATTTGTCAATTTTTGACAAATAGGGAACATTTAAATGAGGTAACAAGAAGAGTGAAACATTCTTTTAGTTGTATGGAAGAGTTAGGGTACTTTGTAAATAGTGTGGAACAAGAGCTATATAACGAGAAGCAAACGAGTGTTTTAAAAGTTGAAGCTAAGGTTAATTATTATACACTTCTACCTAAAATGGAAAATAACAGTACTCTTTTACGTTTTGAGACCGACCATTATATCATGGAAGTATTTTTAGAGACCAACGAGTATGTAAAAAATTATATTAATTGCGTGATTCTTAGGAAAGAATACTATTCAGAAAATGACTATGTAACATTTGTAGAAAGTGGCAAGGACATGGAAGAAAGAATGGAGGAGCTAAATCAAAAAGAATATAATCACTTTGATTATTATGTGCTTTTTGCTCAATTTCTAACAGCCGAGACTGATTTAGCATTAGTGTTTGGCAATGGATATTTTTTAACAGTACCTCAATCATTTCTTGATGAGTACAAAAAAGAAGTTGCAAATTCAAAGGGCAATAACTCTGAAATGCGTAAAGAACTGTATGAGACATTTCATTTTGATGAGACCGAACAAATGTTAGTAGAGTTAGAGAGAAAACAAGTTGCTTATCAAATGTTTTTATTAAAGAAATATAGTTAATTTTAGCATTTATACTGAAAAGTGAAAGTGTGTGGTTGAAATAAGAATATCGTCTATCGAAAATAGATTAGATGCGTTCTTATTTCGCACCACCACACTCCCACCTGCCACCGCCGTTAAGGTGGTGCGAAATAAGCGGGCAAAGCCCGATTTCCCTAAGAAAAAGAAAGAGGTTATAAATTATGAGTAAAATTATTCCATTACTATTTGTATTATTTGTAGGTGAAACAATCATGCGTCATATAAGCACAGGATTCCACATGAATTCCTTACTGTTTATCGCAATACTATTGTTCTGTTTAATTTTTTGGCGTCTAATAGTAGCTATTGTCTGGTTTATTTTGAAAGCGATCCTTACAGTTTTCTTTATAGGAATATTTCGATGAAAGGAGATTTATAAAATGACTGTTGCAATTGGAAATAAAAGGCTGCCAGTTACTTTAGATGATCACAGAAAAAAGGAACTCCAAAAGATGAAGGAAAAATATCATAAAAGTGAGTCAAAGATCATGTGTGTTGCTTTGGATTTGTTGATTGAACAGGAAAAGGCTGACTTTGAGATTCCAAGCTTAAAAAAGTGACGTCACTTTTAAAAGAAAACAGAAAAAGTGCTATCACTTTTGTTCCAAAAATGTTTTAATATATTATTCAAATAGAAAGATAATTTGTTTTAAAATCATAAAAAATGGTGAAAATAAAGGGAGGAATCTATTTAATGTTAGATCAATGGATTAATCATTCAATGGGATCAAATGGGAGAGAAAACTTGGAGAAATCTGATAAATATTGGGAAGACTTCTATAATAGTGATCCTGAATATAGATATCCAAAAGGGGATTTGCTATTTAGAGTTCATTCTGGAGGGTATGATGAACCTGTATTAGATGATTACGTTGATAGAGGAGATTATCAAGATAAAATATTCCGTGAAAAGCATGATTTATGGAAGGCACGTAATGATATAAGCTGTATTGAATTTAATAGTCATTGGGTATCTTTTACGAAAGATGTTGATGTTATAGGTTCTGATTATTTCTCAGGCAAGGATCTGCGAGGTTTTGTCATAGTGATGAAAGCAGAAAAAGCAATTGATATCTCTTCCTTCAAAGAAAAGGGATTTAATGAATATGAGGTGGTCGCACCTATGACTAAAGATACTCTTGTTGAAATTCTTGATTTTGATGGTTTTATGAATAAATATGGTAAAGGAACTTCTTATTATGAAAAAAACGAAATGAAAAAATCTTAGTCATTACGCATGCTGTCTTTTTTAATTCTGTATACAGTTTGACTTGTAACGTCATGATCTTTCACAGTATTTCCATTATATATTTTTCTGGTTTGGATGAAAGGAACTATTTACTAGCAAAAATGCGACTGATGTAAGATTAAAAGCACAAAATTATTGTTAAAGGATTTAAATGAAAACTAGTAATACTTATTAAGGAAAGTCAATTGGTCTTGTACTAAATGACTTTCTTTCTTTTTGTACAATTATGATATTAAAACAACTTTTTATGAAATTAATTTCTATTTTCCTAGTATTGGTATTACTATGTATTTGAGTAAATTTTTAGTTACAAAGGAGTTAAATAATGACTTTAGGTAGCACGTTAAAATATCTTAGGGAAAGAGTTGGGATATCTCAGATCGTATTAGCAAATAAATTACACATAAGTCGTCAATCTATATCAAGTTGGGAAAATGATCGAGCATGTCCCTCTATGGATAACTTAATTTTGTTATCAGAAATCTATAGTGTTTCTGTCGATGACTTGTTGAAAAAGAATCAAGAATTAAGAGGGCAATGGCCAGTGAATACAAAAGAAGTTATGAGATTTAAACAAGAAATCCATCAAATTTATAAAGAATTGGAAAAGTTGAATAATGATTTCAACTGTATGAAAAAGAAAGTGGATACTAATTTTGTACCATAATAATATCTTTAAATTATTTTAAACACGGTTTGCTTTAATCATTTTAAAGTTTGTTTTATAAACGTATATATAAGGTATATATAAGAAAGAAGAGATTATTTGAATAAAATGAAAGAAAAGAAAAGCTTTTATTGGTTTATTAGTATCATTATTTTAATGTTGTACGTCCTTTTTGCACTCACTAAACTAAATATCTTTTTAATACTCTTTTTTTTAGCATGGGGTGGTTTCACTATTTACGGTTTTTGGTTACTTGTACATGAAATTAATAAGAAATCCGACTAGTTTTTTGACTAATCGGATTTCTTATTAAAATATTAGAGTCATAATAGCTGCTGTTACAATGTTAGCAACACTTTTACTCATACCAACTTTTCTACATGCGTTGTATACTGCATCTTGAATTGTACCAGTTGCATTTTCTATGAAACTTAATAAAGTTTCTAATCCTGTGTGTGCAGCAATATATCTTTTAACTGAAGTTGGTAACTTGTTGTAGCCTTTTCTAATAGCTTTTACAGCCCAAGTAAATTTACCTCTTTCTTGGTGCTGTTCCTTGCTATTTAGAATAATACCATTTTCAAGATAGACAGGATTATTTAAGTTATCGTGATAGATAGCAATCTCTTCAGCTGAAAATCCCAGTTTTTGTAGTTCGTTATCACTTAATCCTTTAAAGTGATCTTTTTCTGAAGCAACGCTTTTGATTTCGTCAGCTTGTACAAGAGTAGTTCCTACAGGAACTGTAGCAGATAATAAAGATAAAGTTGCTAAACCAATAGTAATAAATTTGATATGTTTCATTAAACTTCACTCCTAAGACTTAATAAGAATACAAAATTATATTATCGAGAAGGTAGGGTAAGAGAAAGAAGTTTTATCTTTACGTCGCTTTACAATGAACCTATTTATTTTGTGTTTATGTAGATTTTTTAAAATAGTTGGGATTCTAGAAGAGAATTACCAGAAGCTTTTATTTATAACTTATAGGGAGGAAAATATGTCTGATTACTTAAAGGTTAATTCTAGTAAACTACAACACCACACTAATAATCCAATGTTTGAGAAGTATATAGAACAAGCCAAATTTATTATCGCTGAATCACCGATTTGTGAAGACGAGCTACACCCAATTTTTAGCTTTGTAAAGCAAATTACAGATTATATAACAATAAAGGCAGCAATGAATTCTTATTCGAACCCATATCCTGATATTGGCAATATGTTTGAAAAATTTTTTGAAGGAAAAGGTTCAAAACAGTCAATTGAAAAGATTAGTAAAATACTATTGAAAAAAACTAGTAGAGAAAATACTTTATCTTATAAAAAGGAAGGTTATAAAGTAATTGACTATGATCTATCTATAGATTTAGCAAATAATCCTATTGTTCTTAATCCATGGATGCTCCAACGTGTTGTTAACGCTATTACAAGTATTGCCACAAAAGATAACGAATTTGATAGAAAAAAAGGGGGAAAAAATATAATAAATAAATTTTATTATCCTACAGGTATTTCTATTTGTCATGGGGGGCATCATTCCCAATATTCTGCGAAGATAAAAGGGAAAGGAATAACTAGTATTCAAGAAGTCATTAATATAGAAAAATATTATGATTATGTAAAGTTCAACGGAGAATATTTTGAATACAGATTCAATAAATTTAAAAATTTCTTTTTACCACATAGAGAGTATATTACTACTGAAGATGAATTTTATGCAGGAATACTATTTGAGATCGGAAGACTTTTAAAAAATCGTATCGATATCTTTCCAAAGGATATACAAAAAGTAATTCATTATGCTGAGGATGATTAGTTAAAATTAGTAAATTTTTGTTCCTTTTTTATTATTCATTTCTAAACTCTTTCGATAGCCCGTTTAATTGGGTTCAGTAAGATACTGATTTTTAGTCCAACAGGGTATACCCCAATGTCATTAAGTTAAGGCAAAAAAGTAAATAATAGTCTCAAGTATATTGCTTTTTTCTTATTAACTTGCCTAATTTTATATTTTTGAGCAACACAATAAAACGTCCTATACGGTATAGTCCGATTTATAATATTAGGCAATACGATATAAAAAACCAACAAATTTCTTTTTTGTTATATTTCTCTGGTCACTCCGATTCTGTCGTATGGGTAGGAGATATCTTCTTATCAAAATTTCTACATTGACGGTTTGATCAAGAAAAAATCTTTTACAAATGCCTATAGCTTGTGTGAAATTAAGCTGATAGAACTGCTTTAAAGGAGCTGATAACGCCACTACCTGAGCAATTTCCATTGAAAAGTTGTATATAATGAGACGAGCGTAAATTTCTTGAATAATAAACTCTAGTTTCTTTGAGTGGAATTGGTTTAAGCCTAAGGCATATTTTAATTCTCTAAAGGAAGTTTCAATTCCCCAGCGTAAGTGATAAAGTACTTTTAAATCTTCGCTTTTAAAAGTGAAGGAATCAAGATTCGTGACTAAAGATTCATAACTATGCTCACTCAACTTAATCCGAACGACTCTGAGACTAACGGGATAGCTTTCTTTTGAATCGGGGGGTAGATAATCAAAGCTGGCTTTTTTACGCACAAATTGATAGCTTTTGTCAGCTTTGATTTTATTGGTCTGTCTTCTTGTTAACCAAAGGTTAACCTCTTTATCAAATGTTCCTTTTTGAGGTAATCCAAGTCCTTTAAGAAAGCCATTACTTTTGGTATCTTTTACTCGAATTACGAATTTTTGACCACTTTTTCTAATATGTTCGTACACGTTAAATGACTCATGACCACGATCTGCAATAATAATTGTCAGCTTTTCAAAGTAAACTCATCAACCATTTGACACAAACTGCTCCGTTCGTCTAGCTGTCTAATTTTTTGGAAGTTTACCGATGCATAGTATTTATTTAATGGGTCATATAAAGCATTGAGATGAAAAGATCCTACAGATTTATCAAACTTTCCGATGGTGTAATGGGATTCAGGATCGTTTTCATCATAAGGAATATTAATATCGGAGCCATCATGAGCCAATAGTTGGTACCCTTTATATTGCTTGTTTTGGTTACTTGAAGGAATGGTTCGGTAGAAGAGTTGTTTGAAAGCTTCAATCTTTATTTTACTTCGAGCCTGTACAAATGCGGAAGCAGTTGGCGTTTGAAGTGTAAAATCAAAGTAAGAGAGTAATTCACTAGAAAGACTTTGTCCACCGA
The DNA here is from genome assembly GCF_002813755.1 of Enterococcus mundtii. Taxonomy (NCBI): domain Bacteria; kingdom Bacillati; phylum Bacillota; class Bacilli; order Lactobacillales; family Enterococcaceae; genus Enterococcus; species Enterococcus mundtii. The sequence goes on from NZ_CP018062.1 coordinate 23,884, forward strand.
AAGAGAGAATAATTTTGAGAGTGGTCTCAAAAGATAATTTTCTATTTCGTGAAAAATCAAGCGGAGATTGAGCAAAAATTTCAGGTTGATTTGTAATACAGCGAATTTGATCTTCTAAATTTTGTTTGATTTTATGAGCTGCTTGAAGTGTGGATGAAATGTTGATAGTATTAGACATAAGGGTACCTCCAGAATACGTAGCGCTATGACGTTTTATTATTGTTAAAATAATTGTATCAAGAGAGTGTCCTTTTATATAGAAAAAATAAAGCAGGGAAACTTAAATGTTTTCCTGCTTTTTGCCTTAACTTAATGACATTGGAGTATACCCTGTTAGTTTTTAATTGAAATTTTCCCCTCTTTAATTTGTATAGAATGCTAGAACTTATAAGTATGATTCTTTATAAGTTCTTTTTTTGTTTAAAAATTTAACAATATGAAATAAATGTACACTCGCTTCGTTTTTGTAAACCTCAAGGGAATCTAATTTTGTTAAATTATTAATTGTTCTGAGGCGTTGGTTTATTTGAAACGGAGGCGAACGATGAAAAGAAAAACATTAATAGTAGTGATTCTGGCGGTATTAAGTATTCCAGCCAATATAAGTTATGCAGTTGAAGATGACGGTTTAATTGAAGAGATAATTCCCAGTGAATCTATTGAAGAAACCCAAGAAGATCAACTAAAAGGTGATGAAATTAGCAATGAGATAAATACTGAAGTAGGGATAGACCAAGTACCAGAGCAAGATGACACGGTAATAGCTGAATCAATGGATCAAGAAGAAGTAAAAGAAGATTCAATTGAGGGCACAAATATTCAAAGTAGAGAAGTAGATGTGGTTGCTTCAGGAAAAAATTCAGGTGGAATGAACTGGGTACTTTATAGTGATGGAGTATTGGAAATAGGCGGTGGTAGCTGGGCGTTAAGAAATACAAACTGGGATAATTATAGGGCACAAATTTCTACTGTCAGAATTATAGATACAATCAACCCAGATTCTACTGGTGGTTTTGCCTTATTATTTAGTGGGTTATCAAATTTAATAAATATAGAAGGCTTAGAAAAACTGAATACAAAAGATTGCGTATCTTTTGCGTCAATGTTTTATGGTTGTAGCAGTTTACAATTTATTGACTTAAGTTCATTTAATACTGAAAAAGTATTGTATATGAAGAAGATGTTTGTTGGGTGTTCTTCACTCGAAAAAATAAATGTAGAAAGTTTTGATACAAAAAATGTAACTGATATGTCGGATATGTTTAGTAGTTGTTATAAATTGGGAGAATTATCTCTTAGTAACTTCAATACTGAAAAAGTAACTGATATGAGTGGGATGTTCGGTTATTGCTTAAACCTAGAAAATATAAATCTAAGTAGCTTTAATACAAAAAATGTAACTAATATGTATTTTATGTTCGCTCATTGTAGAAAACTTGAAAAACTTGATCTAAGTAACTTTGATACTAGCAACGTTATTGATATGGGAAATATGTTTTTTTATACATGGTCTTTAACAGAACTAGACGTAAGTAGTTTTGATGTACGAAAGGTTTTAAACTTTGATGCATTTATGGGACAAGCAAAAAGTATTAAAGAATTAGATCTCAGCAATTTCGTTACTGAATCTTGTACTACTGCTACGGGTACATTTGAGAATATGGATTCATTAGAGGCGTTGTATATTCCTCAGTGGAGTACGATAAAAACTACGAATACTAGAAATTTCTTTAATAACTCACCATTGAAAAAAATATCGATTGGTGAGAATTTTAAAATGACTTCTTATATGAGTTTAAGAAATTTATCAAGTGACGAAGTATGGTGCGATGTCGACAAGGAAGAGTTAAGTACAGTAAGTTTAATTGATTATCACAATAACGATAGTAAAAGAAATACGTATCATGTTGAAAAACAATATACGTTAACTTTTGATACGAATGGTGGTACAGAAATATCTAAACAAAAAAGTATTGCTGGCAAGACGTGGTCTATCCCTGAAGCACCAGAAAAAAATGGCTTTATATTTGATTACTGGGCAATAGATGAAGAAGGAAATACTCCCTACGATTTTACAAAACCGGTAACAAGTTCGTTAACATTATATGGACAATACAATCCTGCTTATATCGTGTCTATACCAGCTAGCATAAATTTAAATGAGACTAATGAATTGCAGGTATATGCAGAAATTTATCAGGAAGAAAAGTCATTGATCATTTCAGCGGATGAAAAGATAGCATTAGTAAATACTGGTGATCCGGCATACATTATTGAAAAAGAGATTACTAAAGAAAATAAATACGCAGATTCCACGTGGGTATTAGAAATGAACGGCATAGAAAAATCGAAAAACACTTTATTTATTCAATCATTAGAAGATGAAGAACACGCAGGCACGTATGAAGGAACTCTAAACTTTACGGTTGAATTTTATTAGGAGGAAAATATGAAAGAGAAGAAAAAAATTATTGGTATTATCGCTCTACTAATTTTAATTAGTTTAGTTGCAGTTGGATTAGGTTCTAACAAAAAAGACGATACTGTTGTAGCAGAGACAGAAGGTCAAGCGTGGACAGGTAAAAAAAATACTCCCCAAAAAACAGAAAATGAATCGATTGCTATTCCTGGCTTTGAATCAATGACTTTTATAAAGAACGAAAAGAAACAATCAGTGAATCTGTATAATCCAGATATCAATACATGTTACTTCAAATTATCTTTGCTTTTACCGAATGGGACAACAATTTGGCAGTCAAAACTCATTGAACCGGGCAATGGTATCTATGAGATTGAATTGAATCAAGAATTAGAGGAAGGAGACTATGAAAATGCCATATTGAAATATGAATGTTTTTCAATGAATGAGCAGCAAACTCCATTAAATGGGTCAGAAATTAAGTTTAATTTACGCGTAATTTGAAAAAGGAGAGAAAATTAATGAAAAAAGTGTTAGCTACAGGTGTTATAGTATTAGGAACTTTAGGTTTATTTGGAAATAAGGTACAAGCAGATGATCAGACACAAGTGGAATTTTCGGTAGGTAGTGAGTATTTATTAGAGATACCTGCGAAAGTAACATTAAGTGATTACTCTAAAACCTATCTTGATATTAAAACAAAGAATCATAACTTATCACCTACAGAATATGTAATGATTACATTAGAGAATGGATTAACTGATAATAGCGAAATAACTTTATCAAGATATATGGATACAGATACGACAATTAAGACAACTATAACTAACAACGGGGCCTCAATCAATCTAGTTGATAAAGAAATTAGTATATTCGATGCAAGAAATCCCCAAGAATATACAGTTGCTACACTATTTATCGATCCACTTCAAGACAACTATAAGTCAGGAAAATATACAACGACACTGACATTCGGTTCAGAAATAAGAGATAGAGATGTTCCTGAATAAAAGATATGTAAATAAATATATTATGGAGGTAAATTGGGTTGAAAAAAATGTTAATTACAGGAGTTATAGCATTAGGAACTTTAGGCTTATTTGGGAACAAGGTACAAGCGGATGATCAAACTAAATTATCTTATCAAGTTGGCAGTGAATACTTATTGAGCATACCTGCTACGGTAGAGCTAGATGAAGGAAGACGCACGTATATTGATATAAAGACAATTTCGCATAATATAGATCCAGATCGCTATGTATCTCTGTCTATTGCGAATGGTTTGACTGCGGATAGTGAAATCACTTTAAAGAGAGACGGGGATACCACGGGAAATATCAGTACATTAAAAAGTAACGTTACAACGTCAGGAGCCCCAATCTCTATAAATAAACCAGAAATTGGTACATTTGACTATAAAAGTGGTCAAACTGATACTGTAGCAACTTTATTCGTGGATGAACCAGAAGGTGATAAGAGAGCGGGAACATATTTTACAACGTTAACGTTTACTTCAGAATACAAATCAAAAATGCTGGGAGAAGATTAATATGAAAATGAGTTTAAATAAATTAGGTTTTTTACTTGCTGGTGTAGCCCCTTTATCAATTAGTACAACTATTCTAGCAGATACAACAGAATTAACGGCAAACTTTGAGAGCAACTACATTCTTAATATTCCTTCGAATCAAACTATTACTGATAAGAATATCAATATCGGAGATTTATATGTAACTGGTGATATAGCACCTGACCAAACAGTAAAAGTCACTACGGAAGTTAATCAATTTGAACGCGTCGGAAGTAACGATGTATTACCCTTTACGATTAAATATAATCAATCTACGGATGAATTAGCAGACTACTCTTTTTCAGAAACAGATATTTTAGCCGGATTAGAAACGAAATTAGATTTATGGTCAGATATTGATGAAGCTGATTGGTCAAATGCAAAAGCTGGAGAATATAAAGGAAGTATTGTATTTACCGCTGAATTAAAAGAGGAATAACAAGATGAAGATACGCAAACAAGTAGTTTTTCTATTCATAGGAATATTAATGAATCTAATCCTTTTTTCTACGATTAGTGTCAATTCTGTTTTTGCAGATGCTAATCAAACAGAATTGACACTAATTATTGAAGAAGATAAAGCCTCTAATCCAACTGAAATAAATAATAGTGGGGTTCTCCCAAAATTAAGTGAAAAATCAAGTTCAATATTTTTACAAATAGGAATGACTCTTTGTTTAGTAACTATTATTGGGTACTCATTTCAGAAAAAGAATAGTAGAGATTAAGGGATAACTATTTATTTTCAGAGCGATAAGTACGATGGTAAATATTATATAGACTAGGACTTAGAACGTTTATAACAATTTCTGTCATTTCTTGAGGAGACTGCTTAAAACCTTTTCTAAACCATGTACCGAGAAGGAGGGCAGTCCCTCGAGTTAAAAAGTCCGAGTATTGATTTAATGTTTTTGGATCATAATTAATTTGAAATTTTTGTGGAAGCCATAGTTTAAATTGTTGGTAGAATTTATCATAACTTATTTTCAATATGTTCGTATTAGTTGTTGGTAGCATAAGAGTTTGTATCAGTTCCTTCTTTTCATATAAGAATGAAACTATCTCAAAAGCATGCGGAGCCAAATCAGACTTTATCTTGTTGATATCAGAAAAATCAATTTTATTTAAGGCTTTTACATTATTATAAAAAATTTGATCTAAACTTGCCGTAAAGTCAGTTAATATTTGTTCTAATACAGATTCTTTGTCATTAAAATATTTATAAAAAGTCACGCGACTAACATTAGCAACCTCAGCTATTTCAGAGACTTTTATTTTATCTAAATTTTTCTCAGATAAAAGTGTAATCAATGCGTCTTTAATCTTATCTTCTGAGTACATACCAATCCCCCCACTTCAATACTAACACAACAAAGTTTTATAATGTAAACAGTAGCTTTTAGGAAAAGAGGATAAATATGAGCAATCAAGATGTAAAGAAAATAATTGAGAATTCGTTTTTGGGGTTATTACAAGAAAGAAGTTATGAACAAATAGCCGTTTCAACAATCGTAGAGAAAGCTTTTGTTAGTAGAACGACATTCTATAATTATTTTAAAAATAAAGATGATGTGTTGTTAAGTGTGTTAGATGATTTTTTATCTGAATTTGATCTTCTCCAAAAAGAGAATATAGATTTTTTAAATCAAATTGATATGACAAGTAAAGACTCAATTAAAACTATTTTATATCCTAATACGTTAGGAATTATTGAATACTTTTTAAGCAATAAAAATTTAATTCTTATTTTACTAAGTCCAAAAGTATCAATTGACTTTATGAAAATTTTACAAAAAGTTTACTATGAGCATTTTATTCAAGCACTACCTGACCTTTATTATAAAAAAATCGATCAAGAGATTCTTGAATATTATTCGTTGTTTTTAACGAACGGAGTGGCTTCAATAGTAGAAAATTGGTTTCACCATAATTTAGATGAATCTCCCCAAAAAATTTCTGATAAAATTTTAAATCTTTTAGCAGTTAGTCTACAGAATATTTATTTGGAGATTAATTAATACTCAAAAAAATTTATTGATTTTACGTTATCAAAGTGTAAAGGGTAATAGCACACACTTACTTGTTATATTTAAGTCTTAATGAAAATAAGTTCATAGGCTAAAGTAAGTGGAAAGGAGAACATCATGGCTGTTATGAGAAATGAAGATTTCTATTTAACTACCTTTGAGGATATACTGAATAAAAAAGGTATGAAAAATTTCAAAGAAATAGAGACGTACTTTAAACAAATAAAGTCTGATGTATTGAATTGTATCACTAAGTTCTCTCAAGAGGCCGTTTGGGAAAATATAGTACAGTTGATCATTTTAGATGAAAAATTAGTTTTGTTGCATGAAAGCTTAAATTTCATGGAATATTACGGGATGACAGAAGCGGAACTGATTGAGATGGTTGAAGAAGAATCTAAGCACTTTAACAAAGAAAATTGGGGATACTCTCTTAATCAGTCTGAGCACTTTTCTTTAATCTTTCCTTCTAATTTTATTTCTTAGAGATCAATATGTGATTTAGAATATTTTACGACCATAAAAAAGTATAGATTCTAAGTTTTACATGCGCGTGTTATGTTGGAGAATTTACAAACATGGAATAAATGTACACTCGCTTCGTTTTTGTAAACCTCAAGGGAATCGAATTTTGTTAAATTATTAATTGTTTTGAGGCGTTGGTTTATTTGAAACGGAGGCGAACGATGAAAAGGAAAACATTAATAGTAGTGATTCTGGCGGTATTAAGTATTCCAGCCAATATAAGTTATGCTGTTGAGAATGAAGTTTTATTTGAAGATACAATTGATAGTGAAGTACTTGATGAAGTACAAGATGATCAATTAGAGGATATTGAATCATCGGTGGAGATAGATGCTGAATCAGAGTTAGAGGAAGGTTCAGAGGAAGTAAAAGAGTCTGATGAGCCAACAGTTTCTGAATCATTAGATCAAGAAGAAGTAAAAGGAAGTTCAATAGAAGTTACACAGACACAAAATAGAGAAGCAGAGGTACTTGCTTCAGGTCAAAATGGAACTGGATTTACTTGGACTCTGTACGAAGATGGGGTACTTGTCTGTGGGGGAGGATCATGGTCAGGAACTTTTTCTGGATGGTACTCTTGGCGAAGGCAAATAACTAAAGTCATTATTACTGACGAAATAGATCCGCCCAACAATAGTGACGGATTTAGCACGATGTTTTATAACTGTAGCAATTTAATAGCAGTCGAGGGACTGGAAAAATTAAAAACTGGGAATGCAAAGTCTTTTGCTTTGATGTTTTATAACTGTGAAAACTTAGAAACGATAGATTTGTCCAGTTTCGATACTAGTAGTTCAACAAGCTTTGCTTCTATGTTTGAAAATTGTGTGAAATTAGAAAAAATTGATTGTTCTAATTTTAAAACCACTAATTCAATTGATTTTAGTAAAATGTTTGCATTTTGTAGAAAGGTAAAAGAGTTGGACGTAGCTAATTTCGATGTGAGTAAAGCAATCAATTTATCAGGAATGTTTCAAGGCTGTAACTCTATAAGTTCAATAAATGTAAGCAAGTTTAACACTGAAAACACCACTAATTTTAGTTCAATGTTTATAGGTTATAAAGGACCTCAATTGGATGTTTCAAACTTTAATACTGGAAAAGCAACTGATATGAGTTTTATGTTTCAAAATGCGTCTAATATTACTGAATTAAATGTGTCAAACTTTCAAATGAAAAACGTTAAGAATATGGAGTATATGTTTTCAGCAATGACTAGTTTAACAAACTTGAACTTACAAGGATTTGATGTTTCAAATGTAGAAAAAATTTCTGCGTGCTTTTCTGGATTAGCTAGCGTCGAAAGATTAGATCTATCTCATTTTGTGACAAACAATTTGCGAGAAGCAGAGTATTTATTTAGAGATATGACGAATTTAAAAGAATTAAATATTGATAATTGGATTATACCATCTAATGTTTCAGTTTATAAATTCTTTGAAGATACCTTACCTGCTAAAATTACGATCGGGTCTAAAGTAACATTAAGTACCCTTATGTATATGCCCAATCTTAGTAGAGGATACGTATGGGCAGACACAGAAGATGAAATAATAGATAGTGATCAATTAGTTAATTTTCATAACAAAAACGGAGTAAGAAACACTTATCGTATCGAAGAGTTGCATACCTTGACATTCGATACGATAGGAGGGACAGAAGTTGATAGTCAAAGAAGTATTATCGGTAAAAATTGGATTGTTCCTGATATACCGGAAAAGAAGGGTTATATATTTGACTATTGGTCGACAGATAAAGATGGAAACAATCCATACGATTTCACAACTCCCATATCCAGCTCGCTCACATTGTATGCACAATATACTCCTGCTTATACCGTGAGCATACCAGCAACTATAAATCTAAATGAAACTAATCAATTAAAGGTAGTTGCGGAAAATTATGTAGAAGCAAAGACTTTGATCATTTCAACAGATGAAAAAGTGTCATTAAGAAATATACACGACAGTACACGGATACTTGAGAAGGTGATTACTAAAGAAAAAGAATATCTTGAATCAACTAATGTATTAGAAGTAGCAGGTATAAAAAAGGAAGAAAATATTTTATACATTCAGCAAGCTGAAGAAAAAGAATTAGCAGGAACCTACGAAGGGATTTTAAATTTCACCGTAGATTTTTATTAGGAGTAAGTACATGAATGAAACTAAAAAAATACTTTATACATTTTGTTTGGTTGTTATTTGTAATCTGATTGCATTAATTATAGGGATTCAGATAAGGAAAGGGGGATTATAGAATTGTAATAGGGATAAAAATTAGAATAGAACGAAATTCAAATCAGAATAAACGGAGAATACTTATGATCAAAAAAATTATTACAGGATTTGCAGTGCTAGCGTCTTTAAGTCTATTTGGTGGCATCGTACAAGCAGATGACCAAACTGAAGTGGAATACGAGGTTGGAAGTGAGTATGTTATTTCAATACCTTCTAAGGTTGTCTTAGATAATTTTGGATCTGTGCCATTAAAAATCAACTCTGTTTCTCACAATTTGAGTCCAATGAAATTAGTCTCAATTTCGTTAACTGATGGTTTAATTGATGCAGGAGAAATTGAACTTAAAAGATTCATTGATCCTACAACAACTATAAATGCTTATGTTACTTTAGATGGAAATGCACTACCAGTTAATAATACTCTGAGAACTTATGACTATACAGCAGGGCAAACAGAAGAACTAGTCAGATTAGAACTAGGTATTCTTGGTTCGCCAAGTACATTTAAAGCTGGTACTTATTCTACTACATTAACATTTACATCTGAGATGACTGACAAAGTAATTGGTTAATCAAGTAATATGTTTGGAATGTAACGTGGGGGAGATATTTAGATGCAGGTACTCAATAAAGTTTATTTTGTAATATAATCCAAACAATTGAAAACTAGCTGTGGTTACTTTATATAAGAATAAAATTCTCAATATATCTACAGATCAAAAATTATATGTATCTTGATACTCAACAAAGACCAACAGGGTATACCCTGCTGGAATTTCTATTTAGCTGTTGAACACTTAAATTAGAAAATGACATCGAAGTTGCGCAAGAAAAATAAAAGGTAAGGATCAAAAACTTAAAGATTTTTGATCCTTACCTTTTATTTTTCTTGCGCGCTAATTATTTTCTCCCATTCATTCTGATAAATTCGTGTTCTTATTTCTTTATCAGAATTATTTTCTAAATATGCATAACGAGGTGAAAATTGTGATTTTTAATATTGTATAAAATATTATAAGATAATAAATATAAAGAAGGTTGAAAGATAAGCCTTTTTTGTTCACTAAAACTTATTAAAAACCATCATTTTTTGGAATAACGAAATACTTATATGTGCTAAGTTAACGAAACCCCAATTTAACAACATTACTTTAGACATCTGACAAGTCCGGATGTCTATTTTTGCTGTACACCCAAAAACGATAGTTTTTGAGATAGATTTTAAAGGAGGAGGGAAGATGCGAAAAACTATTGGTCTTATGATTGGTCTAATATCCCTAATAATAGCGATACAATTTCCGACGCAGGTTTATGGTACACAGGTCCAATCCGTCGAGTCAGAAGGATCCATTGGATTTACAGGAACTTATGAACCGATCGGATCACCAGATCCACCTCCCAGCACCAGTCCACAAAAGCCGGGAGGAACTTTGCCGAAAACCAATATGACCGGTAGTTCACTCGGACTATGGATTGGCAGTTTGTTAGTGGCAGGTGTTTTATTAGTCGTAGGGAATAAAAAAAGAAAAGCAACACAAAAAAATTAATTAAAAGAAAGCAGGAATTTAAGCATGAAATTTATTCGTTTAGCAACGGTAGCCGCATTATCAACCACGATTTTCGCAGGAGGCGTACAAGTCTTTGCTGAAGATACAGGACAAGATTCAAAAGAAGTACGTAAAACAACGACGTCCGGTCAGGTCACCTTCACTCCAAATATTGAAGACACAATAGTAGAACCTGATCCTGAAGGGCCAGAAGTGACGATCCCACCAATTCCTGGTACAGGACCACTAACGATTGCAACAGTTCCAACAATGAACTTTGGGACTAAAGTTATCTCAACTGCTGATGGACATTACAACATGATTGCGGAAATGCAACAGAAAGCCGGAACAACAGGCGAAGAAAACATGATTCCTTATGTCAGTATGGCGCAAGTCCAAGACACTCGCGGCACCAATGAAGGATGGGAACTGAGCGTGAGTTTAAGTGAATTTCAAACAGAAACTGATACTCTAAATAGTGTGTTAAAAGGCGCCCGAATCACGTTATTCGATCCTTCTCTTCGTTACAGTGTCAATGATGCAGATCAGGAACCGACGATTCACGCAAGTGGTTTAGAGTTGATTCCAAATGAAGACGCCGTGCCGATCATGACGGCTGCTAACCGAAAGGGTGGCGGAACTTCTTCCGTTATTTGGGGAGATCATGATGCGCTCGCAAAACAAGTGGAAGATGGGGTAGATGTCGTCGAAAATAAGGCGATCCAATTGTTTGTTCCTGGCTCGACTGCCAAAGATGCAGTAACGTATACCTCTACATTGACATGGGAATTAGAACTAACACCAGAAAATGAGGCACCTGATGCGGTTTAAGAAGTAACCATTCTTATTTCTATGTTCTATTAGTCACTGGCAGCGTTACAGATTTCTGTGACGCTGCTTTTTTAGAAAGGATTATGACAAATGATACACAAACAAACGATACAAAAAAGTCTATGGTTGCTTATAGTGCTCTTCTTTTTCTTGCCGCATCCGACGGTTCAGGCCGAAGAAGCTGGTTTAAATACGTACGTTACCCCTCTTTTTCCAGAGAGCCAAGTGGATGAAAGTAAAGGATACTATGAGTTATTGCTCTCACCTGGGCAAAAAGAGACTTTGCGACTAGAAGTCGGCAATTCCAGTTCAGAACCAATCAACGTTCAGCTGACACCGCATACGGCTTATACGAATACTTTGGGGAATGTCGAGTATGGAAAAGACGCCAAAGAAGCAGATCCGACCTTGATTCATTCTTTGGATGAGCTGATGACTCCTTCGGAGGTCATTACTGTAGCGGGAAATGAAACAAAGGTCATAGAAATTCCTCTTCAAATGCCTAAAGACGCCTTTGAAGGGTATTTAGCCGGCGGTTTACGAATCACCGAAGTAAAAGAAGAGGAAGGTAGTGATGTCCCAGAAGGAGAAGGCGTAGCTATCAAGAATGAATTTGCCCATGTGGTAGGTGTGGTCGTCAGTAATACCCGAGACTCGGTGCAACCGGAGTTGGAACTATTAGATGTGTTTGCGGATCAATTGAACTATCGCAATGTGATCAGTGCCACGCTACAAAACTTTACGCCCACTTTTGTCAATCAATTGGCGGTGGAAGCTACCGTGAAACGAGCAGGGGAGAACGAGGTGCTCTATAAGGCTGAGAAAGAAATGATGCAGATGGCCCCAAATTCTAATTTCAATTTTCCGATTTCTTTAGAAGGCGACCGTTTTCGAAGTGGGAACTATGTCCTAGAATTAACAGCTAAATCGGGAGAGAATGAATGGTCATGGACGCGTGAATTTACGATTGAAGCCGATGAAGCCCGCAAGTTAAATCGAGAAGACGTAATGATTGATTCTGGTGTCAATTGGTGGATGATCGGTGCGATTATTTTGCTCATTTTAATGCTTGGACTTGTGCTTTACCTGATGTGGCAAAAGAAAAGAGCACGTGAAAGCGAAAAAGAAGTATAGAGAGGAGGATTCCATGAGAAAGCTAATGAAAAAAGGAATGCTCATTTTAGGGACGATGATTCTTGTTCTGCATGCATTCCTCCTGCCAGTAGGCATCGTCTATGCGGAAACCACGGATAAAAAGGAAGGGGGGCAAGTACAGGAAGAAGAACAATTGGAACTTCCATCCATAAAAAACTATCTAGAAGTGGAAGAAGGCAATCCTCGCTTTTCCTTTCCTCGCTCTCGCCTTCAAGGAACGGTTGAAGAGCCATTGAAGGTGACATTTGTTTCAGATCAAGAGGTGACAGAGGCAAGTATTACCCTTCCGAAGGAAGCAAAGCTGGTAAAAGACCAGTTACAAGCTGGAGTTACCGTCAACCAAGAAGAAGAATCAGATGAATGGGTGATTCAATCAGAGAGAGCGCAACAAGCATTTGTGCTTCCGGTGGTTTTTGATTCTGAAGGTAGTTATGAGGTGTCGATCGAAGACGTAACTGCGACACTTGAAATATCGGAAAAGGAAGAAACGGAGACTGAAGATCAATCAGAAATGAATCAGGATTCATCTGATGAATCAAATGAAGAACATGAGCAATATCCAAATACGACTGAACAATCAGAAGAAAAAGGAGCGCCTGTAGCAACCGAAGAATCGAAAGAGGAAGCTATTCCTCCTGAGAACGAAACATTCAAACAGGCGGTCTTTGATGGAAATACAGAAGAAGTTTCAACAATGGCTGCATTCAGAGAAGCTGTCGCAAATCCTGAAGTTAGCATTATCTCTGTCCAAGCGAATTTAACTGAAAGTACAGCCAATATCATGACGATCGACCGACCAATCAAGATACAAGGAAATGGTCATACACTAACTTTTGGTAACGATGGGTTTTATTTTCAATTTGAAGATGTAGAAGAAGAGACTACCTTCCGGATAGAAAATGCGACTATTGCAAAGGTAGGTACTACTCCATTAATGAATGCCTCTTCTGAGAGTAGTCGTAATTGGACCATTGAATTAGAAGATATTACAGCATTGAATGCCAATGAATTGAGGTTAGTATCCTCTCCTGAAGGGAAACTAGTTTTTACAGGAGGCCAATCAAATTTTCAAGGGATTGTAGCTACTACAATTTTTATTGAAGCAAAAGAAATATACGCTATAAACCAAGCACGGGTAACCATTAACCGAGGAAACTCAACTGTTTTCTTTTCAGGAGCTACTATAACAAATCCAAAGTTAATCATAGAAAATGGTTCAACCATAACGATTACCACAAGTGCTGGAGCAGCAAATACAATCGATTTTAGGGGAGAAAACCCAGAGATATCTATTAGTTCAAATAGTCAGCTCACAATCACTACTGGAGGAACAGGAGATGTTCCATCAGATATAATAAATAATGCGGTAGTACTTACCGGAGTTGGACCGAAAATATTTATCAACTCAGAGAGCAGTTTAACGATTACAACTACTGCAGCAAAAAGAGGGATACACTTAGGTGGAGACACCGCACAACTCATGGTGAATGACTCCGAATTAATTGTTACTTCCGCATCACAATCAGCCGTGAGTATTACTGGGGATACTCCCATATTTTCTACAAAAAATAGTACGATTCAACTTACTTCACCTACTGGTACAGCAATAAATGTGACTGGTAGAGAACCATCCGTAAATTTTGACACTTCAACTGTAAAACTATCTAGTACGAGTGGTCAAAGGGTTAATTTGATTGGAGATGCTGCGCGTTTAAAACTTTCCAATACGCAGATGGTGATGACTTCCTCTACAGGACGAGGGGTATACATGCAAGGTGAAACACCTCAGGTTCATTTGGATAACAGTCAGCTTACCATGACAGATACTGGTGATTCTCAGGGAATGATTTTACAGGGGCCAGATGCCTTGCTTTCTTTAGCAAATGAGAGTGAATTTATTTTAACAGGAGCAGGGCTAGGAACATCAGAAAATATTCAGATAGGAGACAATAACGCCAGACCAGAGCTCTCTGTTACAGGTGGTTCAACTCTTTCTGTTACGACCACAAGCGGTGCTGTGTTACCAACAGATACCGCAAACAACGCTCTTCATTTGAGAGGAGCAGAGCCTAAAGCGACAATTTCCGGAGGTTCCAAATTGAATGTTTCAGTGACAAGTTATAACAGAAGAGGGTTCTATCTAAATGGAGGAAATGCAGAGTTAGAAGTTAGTGATAGCCAATTAAATGTACGTACTGCTGCGGGTCAGGCATTGAGTCTTCTAGGAGTTTCTCCTACAGTAAAAATGATAAAATCCTCCTTAGAGATAGTAACCACAACAGGAATTGGCGTTGATTTATCAGGAAATAATGCATTGTTTCAATTAGATGAAACCAAGTCAGCCATTCAATCTAGTTCTGGACAGCGAATGAATCTAATAGGAGAAACGCCTACCTTATCTTTGGTCAACACTCAGTTGGAGATGGCTACTTCTACTGGTCGAGGAATTTATTTGCAAGGTGTGACGCCTCAAGTACTATTAGAAAACAGTCAGCTTGCTATGACAGATACTGGTGATTCTCAGGGAATGATTTTACAAGGAGCGGATGCCCTGCTTTCACTGAATAATAGGAGTGAATTCAACTTAAATAGTTCCGGTCTCGGTTATTCAGAGAATATCCAAATAGGTAATAACAACGCTAGACCAGAGCTCTTAGTGACAACCGGTTCTAAGCTATCCGTCACTACAACAAGCCCAGCTATATTACCGACAGATACTGTTAATAATGCTCTTCACTTGAGAGGAGCAGAGCCCAAAACAACAATATCTGGCGAATCTTCTTTGAATATTTCAGTGACTAATAATAACCGAAGAGGCTTCTACTTAAATGGAGAAAATGCAGAGTTAAACGTTAATGATGGGCAATTAAATATCCATACTGTTGCGGGTGAAGCGTTGAGTATTTTAGGACTTTCTCCTACAGTAAAAATGATTCAATCTTCTTCAGAAATAGAAACGACAACTGGAACTACAGTTAATTTGTCTGGGGAAAATGCGTTGTTCCAATTGGATGAATCTGAGATGACCATTCATTCTAGTACGGGACAACGGATGAATTTGATAGGGGAAACACCTACCTTGTCTCTGGCAAATAGTCAATTGGAAATGGCTGCTTCCACTGGTCGAGGAATTTATTTGCAAGGCGTGACGCCACGAGTTCTTTTAGATAATAGTCAGCTTACCATGACAGATACTGGTGATTCCCAAGGGATGATTTTACAAGGACCGGATGCTTTACTTTCACTGGATAATCAGAGTGAATTCAATATAAACAGTTCTGGGCTTGGTTGGTCAGAGAATATTCAAATAGGCAATAATAATGCTAGACCAGAGCTCTCTGTGATTGGTGGTTCTAAAATATTTGTCACAACCATGAGCTCAGCTGTAGCTGCAACAGATGCCGCGAATAATGTGTTACATTTAAGAGGTGACTCACCAAAGATAGACCTTCTTGATTCAAAAATTAACATTGATATCACATCTGGTAATCGTCGAGGATTAGTTATGACAGGTAATACATCTCAAGCTATTATAGAAAATAGTGAGTTGGAAACAAATCTGCTTAACGGATCAAGTTTCTATTCTGATGGTAATAACGGGATATTTGAAATAAAAAATAGTATATTTTCGTCAGAAACAGTTGGTGGAGATAATATTTCACAAATTGGAAGTAACAATAACCTAAGTATCAATAACTCAAGTGAGGTTTCTTTGGAGACCACAAGTGGACGTAACATATATACACAAGGAAGTACTAATGTAGTTAATATTGCCTCTAAAAGTAAAGTTAACATAAATTCTGTTAGTGCAAGCAGTATTTGGCTAAATGGTAGTTATCCTAAACTAGATGTTTCAGACGCAGGTACAGAAGTTACGATTGCTAGTTCAGCCGCTGCCGTTTTTTCTGTAGCTACAGTGTATTTGGGAACTGGCGTGGGGGTATCACCAGGAGCAGAAATTAATGTTTCAGATGAAGCTTCTGTTGAAATCACTAGTAATATGGCAACTACAATCGGACTTTGGAGTGAAAATGCGCAATTTAACATTTCGGAGAAAGCAGAATTACTAGTTAAACAAGGGGCTTCTTCTGAGCCTGCTGGAGGTGCAGCAGCAGCGGTAAGATTTATGCAATTTGGTAGTAGTAGTTTTACGATTGATGATGCGAAGATGAGTATTGAAAAAACGGGTGGATCAACACCTGGAATGCGCATGTTTGGAAATAATAATTCCATAATGGTTAAAAATGGCGGTGAATTTAGTGTCTATAATCCTGGAAATGGTACAGCAAATGATGGAGGAATCGGAGTAAATAACCAAGGAATTAGTTATCCAGGTGGTACAAATAATTCTTTTTCTATTGAAGGAATTGGTTCAAATGTCAATATTATTGCTGAAAGTGGTCCTGCGTTAGACATGGGAACAAGTTCTCCTACACTTGATGTAAAAAATGGGGGTATATTTAGAGCCGAAGGTCGAACTGCGTCAGCTACCGCAGGAGTATTTAGCGCTGCAGTAATTAATGTAAACTTTGAGAATCCTCTGTATATGAATTTTCAAAATAATCGTTCAGGTGGGGGAAATATTTTTAATGTCAATAATGGTTCTACATTAAATGCGACGAATAGTGATTTATCTGTTTGGAAAAATGGTGCAGATCTTACTGGGGATCCAGATTTGGATTTCCGTAGTATTGATTATTCATTCGGAGGTGCAAATTTCAACATATTAGGCGAGACAAGTGCACCAGATCAACTAAATACGGAAGTGTTTGGAAACACAGGTTTAACTGCATACAGTCGTTTAAGTAGTAATAATGGGCGATGGGCCATCGCAGATGAGCTGAGAGTGCCAACCAATGCTGATAAGAAAATCTATGGGCGTGTGAGTCTTCCTGTAGGACTAGACGATAGTCGTCCAGCGTGGGATGATGAAGCGATCGTGACAGTCGAAGTAGAATCTCCATCAGGACACACACAAGACTATACGACTAAGACCGTCGGTCATTCAGACGAATCACCAGGTATCAGTATCTACGGGGAAGCCCCACGTGGCGGACTTTTTGAAATTACCTTACCTGCCCCCCTCGAAGCGGGATCAAAAGTTCGAATCAGCCATGTAGAATTAACAAGTGGAGAACTGACCGAAGGCTTTGATCATCAGATTTTAACGAACACTGTGGAAGTCTTTCCAATTGTCCCTCCGGTACCTGCGAAATTCTCATCTTCTATCATTGGTGAAAATAGTAAAACCATCCAAGGGATTTCAGAAAATAAAGAGGTTGAAGTGACCGCAACGCATAATGGGCAATCCTTTGATACGTCGGAGGTCACTGTTAACGATGATGGCAGATTTACGCTTGATCTAAGTAAACTCTCACTAAAAGAAGATGATGAAATTCAAATCTTTTTACGGGATAATGCAGGATCCGCAAAGGTCGCAGAGGTCGTTGCTCCACCTGAAACAAATAATGATCGAGGTAATATCAATCCGGCAACCGAGTTACTGTTTCATGATGTGACATTTGAACCAGCGACGATTTTAACGGTTGGGAATCTTGGTCCTGTTTCACCGGTAGATCCGATGAATCCAGAAATTGAAGTCGATCCAGAGAATAAACCTGAGCTCGAAGAAGAACAAGGCTTATTAAGTATTGATTTTGCTTCTCAATTCACATTTGGCGAACAAGCAATCTCTACGCGAACGAAGCGGTATTATGCGCAACCGCAACGCTTGTTAAATCCTGATGGAACCGTCAATGAGGCTGAAGAGCGACCAAACTATATCCAGATCAGTGATCGACGGCCAGAAGAGGAACGTCACGGCTGGCAATTAGCAGTTACGCAAAACAATCAATTTACGGATCTACAGGAAAATGAACTAAGAGGGGCGCGTTTGTCTTTAGCGAACCAACAATTGGCGTCTGTTCATGGAAGCGACGAACCAATGTTGTATAATCAAGACGGTGTCACCTTAATTCCAGGAGAAAAGACTAAACTTTTGACTGCGCTCGATGGCCAAGGAGCAGGTACCTGGATCTATCGGTTTGGTGACGGTGAAAGTGCAAGCGAAAGCGTGGCACTTGAAGTCCCTCCAACCGCGAATCCAAGAGCAAGCACATACGAAACAACACTCACCTGGGAACTAAGTGTAGTTCCCGACAATTAGTCACAAGAAAGAGAAGAGCTACGGCTCTTTTCTTTTTCTTCATAGAAAGGAGAGAAAAGATATGCACATTTTATTTGATCATTTAGTCATGGCGGATAAGACTAAACGATGGCTGGTCTTGTTGGCAACGTTAGAAGAAGAGGAACACGTTATCGCCCACACCTTAGTTGAGCAGACTGGATTTGGGCGACGGACGATTATTGAGGACATGAAGGCGATCAAGGACTACTTTGGTGAGAGAATCCATTTGATCGGCGATGAGAAGGGCTACCACTTTTCTTTTCTTAACCCTAAAGTGTATTATGAGAAGAAACAAGCGTTACTAGATAAAGAGAAACTTTTTCTCTTGGTGGATCAGTTGGCTGCGGGAACGTGTTTAGACAATCAACAGTGGATGGCGTATCTTGATGTTTCGAGTACGCGGTTTCAACGGATGAAACGGCAGCTTCAAACGTTATTAAAGACCTATTATGGGATACAAATTGAATCTAAAAACAATCAATTGTGGGGCGAAGAAGCGGGTATTCGCCAATTCCTTTATGATTTTTATTTCACCTTACCATTGTATCCCAGGTTTCTTTCAGAACATATTCAGGACCTGCATCAGGAGAAAGTGGCGATTCAAGACGGGCCTTGGCACCTAGACCAAACTTTGTTTAATCAATGGCTGAGACTAGCCAAGCAACGGGTTGACCAGGGTCATTGCTTACATGAACAAGTGGCATATAAACAAGTTCAAACGACTCTAACCCAGGCTTTGGATCAACAGGTAAGTGTGGCTCTTCCAGGATCAGAAAAAGCCGCGTTGTTCCTCCTCTCATTAGATGAACGCCAGTTTCTGAACCCTATGACACAACAAGTATTTATCCGCACGTTTTCACCTGCGAGTGAGTATGAGTTACCGATGGGTGAGACCGAAGGTCTGACTTATGATTTTTTCGAAATCCTCCTCTTTTTAATGGAGGTCTTCTTCCAGCTGCCTACACTTGAAGCACCAGAACAAGTGCCGTATGCAAACAGTGAGGAACCGTCTCCTTTAGACGTACTCATGGAACGTTTTTTAGCCGAAAAGAAAAAATATAGCCAGACGATTTATGTTTCCTATCAGCTAGTAGGACCACGTGCTTTGACACGATGGATCAAACAGGAAATTGAAACGATTTTAAAAAAAGATGGCCTACAGGTGGTTGAAGCTGCCCAAATGAATCCACTCGGACTAGTACGCCATGTACAAATCGGGAATCAACCACAAGCTAGAAATGCTCGTGCAACGATTGAACTTCCCTACGTACCTAGCAAGGAGAACATCATTGAAGTGCTCTCTGTATTTTTTGAGTCAAGATGATTTAACAGGCAGGAAAGAAAAATATTTGAACAAGTGAGGGGGGAAAAAAGTTGCGTGAGTTTCAGATGGCGTTTATTACAAGCGCAGAGGTTAAGCGAAGGATGCAGGTGTTAAGTATGATGGAACAAGAACGACGTTTTACGATTGGAGAGCTGAGTGAACGACTGGCTATTTCACAACGTACCTTGATAAAAGATATTCAAACATTCAAAAACCATTTTGGTACAAGCATCGAATTGCGCTCGAATTATAGTGGGTATCGTTTTGAAGAACGAAATCGTAGTGACTACCAAGAAAAAAAAGAACAACTGTTGGAAAACGAAGTGTTATTTGAAATCGTGGGAAATGTTTTTTTGGGAAAAGATTTTACAGTGGCTGACTTGGCTCACCAGTACAGTTATGCAGAGAGTACTTTGCGAAGGTTTTTATTAAGAATCCGACCGGTATTAGCTGAGTATGAGTTAACACTTGCTTTTAACCCAGTCAATTTTTTAGGGGAAGAAGTCAATATCCGAAAGTTCTTTTTTGATTTTTATTATAGCAGTGAACAAACTCCGTATACAATCCGTCCGCCAGAAAGCTTACATACGTTAGTCTTGAACGAACTGTCTGGCAAATTGGGTAAGTATGAATTGGGCACAGGAATCACGATTTCAGCCTTTTATTACCAGCTTTATATCGCAATGGTCCGAGTCCATCAGAACCATTTTGTGTCCTTACCTGAATGGCTAAAGGTAAGCATTTATCAAGAAAAAGATTTTCAGTTGCTTTATTCTTTACAAGAAAGGATCAAACAGGAATACGAGATCTATCTACCAAAAGAAGAATTCGCTTGGATCCATTTATCGATTATTTCCAAACGGACGATCCATCGTGTGGACCAAGAACAAACTTTTAACCAACGATTCAGCCATTGGAAGGACCTTCAGTTCATTGTGTCAGATTACCTTTCTGACCCTTTTTTTGAACAGTGGGATACGGATACTTTAGGACAGTTTATGACCTCTTTTTTCATTTCGCACTTGATGAATGAAGCAGTGAGTCCGGTGTTGAACAAAGAGCTAAAAGAAATCCATTTGATGGTGAAGAAAAGCGACAAACAGATTTATGAGGACCATAAACAATTTCTCTTAAAACACGCCCCAGTACTCAGTTTTTCTGCCCAATATTTTGAAGATATCGTGGTGAGTTTTACGGCATATATGAACTTATTGTTCCACTATTACCAACCGGTCAAAAAAGTTTTATTTTTATTAGAAGGCGACTACTTAGTGGTTCAATCAATCCGAATGCAGGCACGTGTATTACTAGGGGAATATCATAAGCTGTTGTTTATGCCAATTCAGGAATTGACGCCGGAACGTTTAAATGATGAGCACGTTGATTTGATTGTAACGAACTATCGACCGTACCTTTTGGATTTCGCTCTTGACACAGATTATGTTCTTATGGGAAGTATTCCTACGGCGCAAGATTGGGCAAGAGTCAAGCATCAGTTGAATCCACTGATCGATCAGGAAATATTTTAAAAGAAGGAAGGAAAAAATAATGACATTTTTTACAAAAGAAGCCTATCTGGAGGGCTTTCAAGGTACTTTTGAAGAGGCCGAAAAACTAGCAAGTGAAGATCTAAAGGTCTATTTAAACACCCAGATCCAACAATTGGAGACCTTAGTGAGTCAGATCTGTCAGGAGAATTTTTGGAAAATATTGCCGGAGATATTAGGAATCGATGCCAGGATGAGGCTAGTAGCAGATCTGATCGACTTTGATAATTTTTCAGATGAGGAAATCCTTCGAATCGCCGAAAGTGACTATCTCATCTACTTTAAAGAACTATGTGGGTACAATCGCAGTATGGACCCGAAACATTCCATGATTTTCAATGTGGTATGATGGATTGATGGCCTGATGGGAATAACTTAAATGTGTAGGCTCTTACTTTAGTAAGAGTTTTTATAATGGTTAATGATTATTTGTCTTTATATAAGTATTCTTATTGTTGATTTCATTTTTAATTCTATAAACTGTTTATCTAGTAATATTGTAGTCTGTTGCAATCTTTGAAATAGCAATACCCTGATTTAGATCCTCGACGATGCTTTTATAAAAAAGGCGACGTTGGAGGGCTTTTGCGTCCGCACTATAGAGCTTAGGACGTTCTTTGTAAACACCATTAGCCTTAGCAAGCTTAATTCCTTGTGTCTGGCGTCGTTTAGATTCTGTACGTTCCTGTTCAGCAATCATGGCCAGGATTTGAATGATTAAATCTTTGATGAATTTATACAATAGAGGATTGCCAATCGCTTTAGCCATGATTGGTAAACTAGTAATGATTAGTTGCACAGAGGTAATTGACTGAGTCAATGATTTCGTCATAATTTCTTCCTAATCGGTCGATGGCTTCGACAATAAAAATATCTTGTTCTCTGACAAACTCTAAAGCTTCCTGGAAAATCGGTTGATGAGTAATCGTTGCTTCGGATTATTTCTCGATGAAAAATTTTTCTACGCCGAACTTTTTCATTTTTTCAATTTGCCGTTGTTCATTTTGATTGATCGATGAAAATCGGATACAAGCAATTTTCAAATTTATTACTTAATTTTCTAAGCAATTTAAAATACACTTTAAACGCAGAATATGATTTCCAATTTTACTCTAATAAAATAGTATTCAACCGTACTCTAATAATTACACATAAATTAGATTTATATTGTAATAAAATGATATGTCTGGACAGTTAATATATTTGATAGTACTTTTAACTATATAGGTTCATTTAAATGTTCAGAATAGTTTTTTTACATTTATCAACTTGAGATATGATTTTGCCTGTATAAATTTTGAATATAAAGGGGGAATAATAATGAAAAAGAAAAAAATACTTACCGTGGTTATTTTACTGTTAGGAATATTTGGTGGAGTTGGTCTAGGAAATCGTTATGCTGTAGCTGAACAAAATAGTTCACAGACAAGAGTAATAATCGGCACAGATAACCGTACGCAAGTTATGGACACTACAGAACCTCCATATAATAGTATCGCTTTTATTGCAGCTGATGGATCAGCTGGAAGTGGAGCTGTAATAGGGGAAAATACTATTTTAACCGCTGCTCATGTTGTAAATAGAGTACGTGATACACCTGAAAAAGAGAGTGTGTATGTTATTCCTGCTAGAAGTGGCAGTAAAATACCTTACGGTAAATTCAAAGTGAGTCAGATTCATATATTTCCCAAGTATCTAGAGAATAACTTTTTAAGTAATGATATGGCTCTAATGATTATTGAACCCTTGAATGGGAAAAGTATTGGTGAGGTTGTGCCGCCTTTAAAATTCAATGTGGTTAACAATTTACCCGTAAACACTATAATGTCAACTGCCGGGTATCCTGGAGATAAGCCCTGGGGTACAATGTGGGAATCTTTAGGTAAGGCAACGTTTGTAGATAATTACTTTATTGAACATAATATGTCTACAGTAGGCGGTCAGTCTGGTTCGCCAGTTTTTAATACTACTAATGAAATTTTAGGTGTTCATGTAGGCGCACCACGCACAAATGTTAATACTGCTGCAAAAATAAACAAAGAAAAGTATGATTTTATCTTAAATCACCTGCAATAATTATGGATCTTTGTCAATAAAGACTGATTCGTTGTATAAAATCAAATATGGGAGCGGAATGAACATCATTCTGCTCTCATATTATTGTCTTTAGACCAAAATAAATTTTATAAAATTGGAATACAACCCACTTGTGTGGTATACTAAATATAGTGATATACTTTGAAACGTATTAAGAGTGCTATGCTTACATTTATACTCTCCTTTTGCTTATCAAACAATTATTGCAACAAAACGCATACGTAGTGATGCACAAGGAGGAAATAGTATGAATAATGGTACAGTAAAATGGTTTAATGCAGATAAAGGTTTTGGTTTTATCACCGGAGAGAATGGCCAAGATGTCTTTGCTCATTTTTCTGCGATTCAAGCAGATGGCTACAAGTCTCTTGATGAAGGTCAAGCAGTCACCTTTGATACTGAAGAAGGTCAACGTGGCATGCAAGCCGTTAATATTTGCACAGCATAAATGATTTGTTCAACCGTCTCAATTGCTTGAGACGGTTTTTTTAATACTTAAAAAGGGGAGATTATTATGAGTTTTGGAAAGTGGAAACCAATAGAACCATCGATTGAAGGCTTGGCTTTTAAAGAAAATCAACAGGTATCATTTAAACATAAAAAGAAACAAGTCGTTGGAACCATCGTATCCCTGCTAAACAATTCGGCAGTTGTCACTCTAAGTATAGCCCAAGTAAGCGTTACTTCAGAAAAAACGGTGATCAGTTATAAAAATTTAGTAGCTATCTGAATTAAGTACTACTAGTTTAAAAAGGTACTATTAAATTCATTACAGGAATCTCTGTCTTTGCCTTTACGCAAAAAACGCAAAGACAATAAGAGGAAGTCATATGTTATCATAAATTATATGTACATCTAGTAATAAATAAAAAAACTGAAGTCAATCCCTTCATAATGATTTCTATAGATAAAATATAAAACTGATTTAATCTTAATTTGATGATATGTTGGATAGGTAAGTAAAACAATGGAGGAAGATTATATGAAAATATTTATAGTTGGTTCTACAGGACGTGTTGCAAGCAAGTTGATCGATCAGCTTGTTATAGAAGGACATCAAATTTTAGCGGGGTCTCGTCATCCATAGAACATAAGAAAACATCCGCAAATCTCTGCTGTCTTTTTAGATCTTCATGATGATTTGTCTTCAATTAGTGAAACTATAGGTAAAGTTGATACTATATACTTTACTGCCGGTTCACGTGGAAAAAATCTGTTACAGACAGATGTTTTTGGTGCGATAAAAATAATGCAAGCAGCAGGAATTAATGGTGTTTCTCGTTTTATCATGCTTAGTTCAATTTTTTCGTTAGAACCGGAACAGTGGAAACAAAAAGGGCTAAAGGAAATTCCGGATTACAATGTCGCAAAGTTTTTAGCAGATACCTACTTAGTGCATAATACTAAATTAGACTATACGATTTTACAACCGACAAATTTAGTAGATAAAAAAGGAAGTCAGAAGATTACCATAGATAACGGTAAATTTGCCGAAAATTCTATTGAGAACGTAGCTATCACGCTTGCTGGAATTCTAAAATTTGATAATACGATTCATAAGATCATCAAAATGCGCGATGGAGAAACTCCTATTAACGATGCCTTAAGAAATGTCTGAAAATTAAACTGAGAGAAAGCTTGTCCAGGAGCCCCGTTGGTTCTTGACAAGCTTTTTGAAAATCAAATTGAAATGTAATAACTTAAAAGTTAGAAGGTTGAATTCTGGAACCATTTTAAAAAGGTATCAAAAACTCAAAATTTTTTAATCCTTTTTTATATTTAAATATGTAAAACAGATGATCACAAACGAAAAATCCTTCCCAGTAACGGGAAGGATTATGAAGATAATAGCTTTTTAATATGTTTCGTCAACTTTTTTAGTAATCATTGGGAAGAATTTCATGCAGTAGATTGCACAAATGCCTACGACGATATAAATGATTTTTGCAAAGATAGTTGTTGAACCACCAGCAATCATAGCAACTAAATCAAGTTCGAACAAGCCGACTAACAGCCAGTTCAGCCCTCCCACAATCAATAAAGTTAATGCAATAGCATCTAAAGTTTTCATTAGAGTTCTCCTTTCTTAATTTGTTATAATAATTATGTACTAAAAAAAGAAACATTGCTTAAATAACGCTCAGGAATTTTAGTAAACTACGTAAAAAGATGAAAACAAGCAAATGTATCGCAGATAATGCATTTAAAAATAAAAAATAATATCTGACTTATAAAACATTAGATTACAAATATTTTGAAAATTAAATCATCTGGAAATTTAAAATAGAATACAATCTGTTGTCTTTTAGATGATAAACAATCTTATGGTAACAATTGGAATCCGTCCGATTACTATTGGCTCCCCTCAATTCCTGTAAATGAAGTTGAGGTATATGTGGAGGCGAATGCTGGACAATATGTTGAGTAAGTAATTTATAACATATCTCAAGATGTATGATTATTTTTAGTTATTTGAAAGTTCACATAATTAGTTAGATTCAGATGTTTAATAGTAGTCCAACGGGGTATACCCTGACGTCACTTCATTTTATTGAATACAGCTGTTGACACGCGTAAAAGAAAAATTAGTTTCTATTGGAACATATGATCATTTTTTTATAAGACGATCAAAAAAGAAAATAAAAACATTTATTTCATACATGTGTGAAATAAATGTTTTTTTAAAAGCGGAAAAACTGTTAATATTTATTGGGTAAGAATCTATCATAGAGGCACATTCTTATAGAATAATTCTCAAAAACCTTCGTTTTTAATAATAGGAATTTGTTATTTATATCTCAGGGTAGAGAAACTAATCTAACAACTTTTTCAAGACATTCGATGTGATCGGATGTCTTTTTTTTGTCGTCTCCTTAAAAACGAAGATTTTCGAGAAATCTAAGAAAGGTTATAGGGAGAGGGATATGAAAAACAAAAAAAGATACATACTAAGTATGGGTATGTTGCTGATTCAAGTATATGCGCCATTAGTTGTTTTTGGAAAAGAAGTACGTTCGGTAGAAACTGAAGGGAAAATTGGTTTTACTGGCGTCTACGAAACACCAGGAACACCGGAGCCAGCACCAGAAGTTGAGGTAAAACCAAGCTTTCCAAAAGAAATTGCCCAATCACCCTCAGAAGTGAGAAAGAGCGAGCATAAAAGATTACCACAAACGAACGAGAGTCAGATGGGTACTTGGAAAATGTTGGGGATTCTGATCATCATAGTCACACTTAGTTTTTGGTTTTGGATCCGCAAAAAGAAAAAAACAAATAAAGAAAGTAGGATTTAAATATATGAAATTCGTTAGATTAGCTACTATTGTAGCGTTAAGCTCCACCATTTTTGCCGGCGGTATCACAGCATTCGCAGACGACACAATTGAAGAAACATCAAAAGAAATACGTAACGTCACAACCGATGGCACAATTGAATTTACACCAAATGAAGAGGAAGACCTCGTCGTTGTTCCACCAGAAGGAGGACCAGATGTTGAGATCGAGCCTGAAGTGCCAGGCACAACTGGACCTTTATCGATCATGAAAGCTGCCACGATGAATTTCGGTTCACAAGTGATCTCGAATCAGGATCAAACTTACAATATGATCGCAGAAAAACAACAAAAAACCGGTACGACTGGTGAAGCAAATAAAGTCCCTTATGTCAGTTTTGCACAAGTACAAGATGTCCGTGGGACGAATGCGGGTTGGGATCTACAAGTACGTATGACAGATTTCAAAGCAACGACTGAAACAGTCAATGATACTTTGCGTGGTGCACAGATTTCATTATTGAATCCAAGTATCCAGTATGGAGGAAGTACGCCTGGTAATGCACCAGTGGCTCATGCAGCTGAATTAAAATTAATACCAAATGAGTCTGCTGTATCCGTGATGACTGCGGAAAAAGATAAAGGTGCGGGTGTTTCTTCCGTCGTTTGGGGGGATCAAGCAAACTTAGATGCACAAGAGGCGGACGATAAGGTTGATGTAGTTACAAATAATGCCATCCGATTATTTATTCCTGGTTCGACAGCGAAAGATGCGACACAATACAAATCCACACTGACTTGGGAATTATCTTCTACTCCTTAGAATGACGATAACGAAGATGTAAACCAACCTGAGTAAAATTTTGGCGTATAGTCATGACGAAACCAACGGTTTCAGTTGATAGAAACAAAAGATGTAGCGTTACAATTTTGTAGCGCTACTTTCTTTAAAGGAAGGGGTAAATGAATGAAACAAGTCAGTACATATCGAAAAAATATAATCCAACAAACAGGAATGATACTGCTTCTGTTGTTGGTCAGTTTGGTGGCACCGATGCGTGTGGGGGCAGAAGAGGGAACGTTGAATTTTTATGTGACACCGGAGTTCTCAGACAATCAACAGTCAGGAAATAATCGCTATTTTCAGTTGACACTTGCACCGGATGCGACAGAAAAACTGACATTGAAACTACAAAACGCCAATGCAGAAGCAAAGAAAATCAAAATCACGCCACATACTGCGTATACGAACGTGATGGGGGTTGTGGAATACGGGCAAGACGCGGAAAAAGCAGATCCCACACTCAAGCACTCGCTGGATGAATTGATCGAACAACCCGAAATCCTTGAACTTGGTGGCAATGAAACGAAAACGGTGACACTTGATCTGAAGATGCCAAAAGAAGCTTTTGAAGGATTCTTAGCGGGTGGCTTAAGGGTATCCGAAGTCAAAGAAGACATAACTGAAGAAACAAGCGAGGAAGAAGGAGTCGCCATCCAAAACGAGTTTGCGTATATCCTCGGTGTGGTGGTGAGTAACAATCAAGATGCCGTGCAACCTGATTTAGAGTTGTTAGATGTTTTTGCCGATCAACTCAACTACCGCAATGTGATCAGTGCGAATCTACAAAACTTCACCCCAACATTCGTGAATCGCTTAGAAGTTGAAGCAACGGTTCAACGAGTTGGCGAAGAGGATATTTTATACCAAGCCAGTCAAGAACAGATGCAAATGGCACCAAACTCCAATTTCAACTTTCCAATTTCTTTAGAGGGTGATCGCTTTCGCAGTGGTGACTACGTATTGAAAATGACGGCACGTTCAGGAGGAGAGGAATGGCAATGGGAACGGAAGTTTACCATTGAAGCAGATGAAGCTCGAACATTGAATCAACAAGATGTCAAAATTGATACGAGTCTCAATTGGTGGCTCGTTGCAGCGATTATCTTGATTATTCTATTGTTATTGCTTATTGTTTGGCTACTTATTAAAAAACGAAGACCTAAAAATGACAAGGAGGTCTAACATGATGAAAATTAAAAAAGCCTTGGTCGTGGCAAGCACTTGTCTTCTTTGTTTTCCTTTGCTTTTTTCTCCAGTAATTGAAACGAGTATGCCTGTGTTTGCGATCGATAATTCTGTGGAGCTAACAAAAGAAGCAGAATTATTGGATCCAATAACTTATACACATGATTATTCAAGCTCTTCTGATAATCATGAAGAAACAGCGACTTCGGAATATTTAGAAAAGCAAGAAGAATCAGAAAAAACCGAAAGTGAAGAGGTAAGTAATCGTGCTACTGAATATCGTTTAGAATTAATTGCAAGCCCTCCAGCCGGTGGCAACCCAAGACGAACTGATTCTGCAGGATCGAATGTGGTATGGCTCCGGGTAGGAGATAATCTGGGGAATATGAGAGCATTTCCCAATCCCGGTTATCGATTTTTACACTGGGAAGTCGCCTCAGGTCCGATATTTATATTTAGTCCAAATAGCGAAGATCTTAGTGTAAGCCAAAGAGAACCTGGAAACTCTGTGATTCGTGCAGTCTTTGAGCCAGTTCAAGGTGGAAATGTTACTGTAAAGCATGAAGATGAGGCAGGGAATCAATTAGCTGATTCTAGCGTGCTGACTGGTTTAGTTGATCAAACTTATACAACTGAAGCTCTAAACATTAGTGGTTGGCAATTGAGTAAGATTCCTGAAAATGCCTCTGGAACTTTTGGAGTAGAAGAACAAACGGTTGTATATACTTATGAGCCTGAACAGAATCTATGGGGAACGGTCCCTTGGTCGTATGAGGAAGGAACTGAAATAATCACATTATATGGTGGGGAAGCTGGCGCAAGAGGAGATGCTCCATGGAAAACCTACTCTTCGGTCAAACAAATTATCGTAGAAGATCAAGTGATATTACCATCAAATTCCACCGCTTTATTTTGGGCATTGCCAAATTTGGAAAGTATTGATAATGCTGGGAGATTTGACACCTCGAATGTCACTAATATGCATAATATGTTTGGTGGAACGAACAACATAAAAACGTTAGATCTTTCAAACTGGGACACATCGAAAGTTACTGATATGGGATTTATGTTCAATCTTAATAGTAATCTAGAAACCTTAAATGTTTCAAACTGGGATACGTCAAATGTTACTAGTATGAACTCGATGTTCCAGAATGCCGAAAGTTTACAAGTGATAGATGTTTCGAACTGGAATACATCGAATGTTACCAATATGAGAACGATGTTCAATGGTGCAAGGAATCTAGAAACCCTAGATGTTTCCAATTGGAATACATCGAATGTTACCAGTATGACAACGATGTTCCAGAATACCGAAAGTCTAACAGCAATAGATGTTTCAAGCTGGAATACGTCGAATGTTACCGATATGGGATGGATGTTCTTTGGTAATCGTAGACTAGAATCATTAAATATCTCAAATTGGAATACTGCAAATGTCTCTGTAGCTACCAATATGTTTTCTAATACGACCAATCTTTCAGATCTTCGTCTAGGAACAAATTCCCGATTTGACCATTTGGCTAGTCCTCCTACTATGCCTATCATTACTTCTTCAGATAACTATACTGGTAGCTGGGTCTATTATTTGAATCAAGGAAATACAATTCCTGAAGCCTATATTACCTCTTCTTCAACTAATTTTTGGCGGGAATACGATGGTAGTAATCCAGGTACTTATCAGTGGCAAAAAAAAGGATCAGTAGTCGTTCATTACAGAGATATCAATGATCAAGAAGTTATCGCTCCAGAAATCATTACTGGTGGGATACGTGAACCATTTCAAATTGAAGAAAAAGCAATTGAAGGGTATACGTTACAAGAAATTCCAGATAATACTTCCGGTCGATTTGCTGAAGAAGAACAACTTATCATTTTTCGATACATGAAAAACACAGTAGATCCTGTAGATCCATTAAAGCCAGAAATTGAAGTCGACCCAGAAAATAAACCAAATCTACCTGGAAATCAAGGGTTATTAAGTATTGACTTTGTTTCTTCCTTTAACTTTGGCTCCCAAGCTATTTCTATTCATGACCAAACGTATCATGCACAAGCACAACGGCTATTGAATGAAGATGGGGCGGTCAATGAAAAAGAAGTACGACCAAACTATGTCCAGATTAGTGATCGACGCCCAGAATCTGAGCGCAATGGTTGGGAATTAGCCGTCACACAACAAGAACAATTTAAAGGGAAAGAAAACCAAGTATTGAATGGCGCTAGTATAACTCTGTTAAACCAACAAGTCGTTACTGCTCAAGGGGGAACAGCGCCTGGACTGCAATCTGCTCCCTGTGAGCTAATCCCAGGGAATCGTCGTATCTTATTAAAAGCACAAGGGAATGAAGGGATAGGTACTTGGATTTATCGTTTTGGGAATGCTGAAACGGCAAAAGAAAGTGTGGCACTCAATGTACCAAAAGGAGCGAATCCAGAAGCAACTACTTATTCGACCAAGTTGACGTGGGAATTAAGTAGTGTTCCTGACAATTAGAAAAGCATTCCATTTTCTCTACTCTTGCTATAACTTTACAAACTTTGATAAATCCAAAAATTGCTATCCAGAATGATGATCTAAATACTGTAGCTATATCCATAAAAAATAAAGACAAAGGGAAAGGAGAATGTAAGATGAAACCACTCTAACAAAGGATGAATATCTGCGTCAGTTTCAAGAAAGAATGTCACATGACAAAAGAGAAAATGAAGAACTGAATGCGTACTTAACGCAACAGTTCGAGGAACTTAATCAATTGATAAGCACGATTTCACCAGATAATTTTTGGGAAAATCTCCCTAAAATTATAGGGATTGATGCGAAACTAACACTAATGGCAGAAATAATTTGTTACGACTATAGTAAATTGCCAATAAAAGAGATTTCGCGGCTTGTGGAGACGGACTACCGTACGTATTTTAAGGAACTTTGTGGCAATGATCTGAGTGCAAATAATAAATATTCAATGGTATTTAATGTAGTATAAATTTCTAAGAAAAGGAAACACCTAATAACTACTTAGGTGTTTCCTTTTCCATTATTTTACTAAGATAACGATAAATAGTTGTTCGAGAAACATTCCAACGTTCGGCAATCGTCTTAATAGGCGTACCGTTATCTACTAGAGTCTTCAGTAATTCCAAGTCCTGAGAAGTTAGCTTTTCAGGACGGCCACCAAACCTTCCTCTTGCACGTGCAGCTTCTCTTCCAGCAGCCGAGCGTTCCAAAATCAAATTGCGTTCAAATTCGGCAAAAGCCGCAAACAAATGAAACATAAGTTGTCCGGTAGAGCTAGATTTGTCCATTGTGATATTTTCTTGAAGACTATGAAAACTCACACCACGTTCATTCAAACGATTGACGATCGAAATCAGATCTTCCATATTTCTTCCCAGCCGATCCAAACGCCAAACTACGAGAGTATCTCCAGAACGAACAAAATCGATGGCCATGTCCAATCCTGGTCGATTACTTTTTGCTCCACTCATATGATCGGTGAAAATCTTCTCACAACCAAATTTGTTTAAACTATCTTTTTGTAAATCTAAATTTTGTAATCCAGTGGATACTCGGGCATATCCTATTTTCAAAAAAATCACTCCTAACTAAAATCTATTGTAACATAACTTTCTCCATATAGATTAATTGAACATAGATTTTGATATGGGTTTATGAACACTAAAAGTATAGAGAAATTTAAATTTAAGGTAAAAAAATAAAATGTCCAGAAACGGACCATTTTCTGGACACGATATTCTTATTTTATTTATACGTTCAACATTAATGCAATGCTTACGTTCATACTACGTTTTACTTTTTTAGGTTGACACATTTGAGATTTAAGAATATACTCTAAACGAATTAAATATTTCTTCGGGGCAGGGTGTAATTCCCGACCGACGGTGACGAGTTTACTCGAAGTCCGTGACCCACATTTTTGTGGTTGAGCTAGTGAAAATCTGGCACCGACAGTTAAAGTCTGGATGGGAGAAGAAAAATCGACTGAAGATCGGTTTTATTTGTATTAAAATCGATTATCTTTAGGTTTATTTAGTTATGCCCTGTGATTAATTTCGCAGGGCATTTTTTGTTGAAAGGGGGAATTGATATGCACCAGTCTTTCATGCTAGCTGCGATTGAAGAGGCAAAAAAAGGAAAGGGAAACACCTTTACCAATCCATTAGTTGGCGCTGCGATTGTCAAAGAAGGAAAGCTAATTTCACTAGGTGCGCATTTACATTATGGCGAGGCTCACGCTGAAGTAAATGCTATTCAAAATTGTGGTTCCCCCGAAGAACTGTTTGATTCAACTTTATATGTTACTTTAGAACCTTGTAACCACCAAGGAAAGCAGTCACCTTGTACGCAAGCCATTGTCCAGTCTGGTATCACAACGGTAGTCATAGGGCAACTTGATCCAAATCCTTTAGTAGCAGGAAAAGGCAGAAAATTTTTACAAAAGCATGGAATCAAAGTAATTGTAGGTGTCGAAGAAGAGACATGTAAAGGACTGAATCCTTTTTATAACCATTTTTTTGAAATGGATCGTCCCTATATCATATTGAAACAAGCCGTTACACTAGATGGGAAAATTTCTATAAAGAAAGATTCTCGGTACTCAATCACGGGCTCAGAGTCAATCTCAAGAGTACGCAAAGAGCGAGGAGAATATCAAGGAATCGTTGTGGGGAGCGAAACCGTTCTAGTTGATGACCCTCGTTTGTTACCTGATGCCGAAACTAGCTTTTCACCAGTGCGCATTGTTTTGGATCGTAGAGGACGGATCCTTAAAAATCCTAAACTCGATCTTTTTCAAACGACAACAAGTCCGGTCTGGATATTTACGGAAAATTCTAAGCTAAAGGAACGATTTCCTCATGTAACCATTTTTTATACACCTAAGTTTTCTTTTACGTTCTTTATTGAGACCATGAGAAAGAAAGGTATTCAGTCGTTGTATGTAGAAGGTGGAGCGAAAATCCATGATGCTTTTTTAGCAGAAAGTCTCTGGGATGAAGTCATCAGTTATATCGCACCCAAACTTTTTGGTGGAAAAAGTCCGATGTCCTTTCATAGTGAACGTTTAGTTTCTAAAGAACAACAATTAGCATTTTTGGAAGTTGAACAGCTTGGAGAAGACATTCGAGTTAGGGGGAAACGAAAGCAATGTTCACAGGATTAATCATTGAACAAGGAACAGTCAAAGAAATTAGACGAAGCCAACAAATGATCCAACTTACTTTTCAAGCTTCCAACAGTGTCCTACGTGATTACAAAATTGGAGATAGTATGGCAGTTAATGGGGTATGTTTAACTGCTATTGAGACTTCAAGTACTTTTTTTAGAGCTGAAATAATGCCTGAAACCTTTAAACGGACCACTATCTCCACCTTAAAAGTTGGAGATAGGGTAAATTTAGAACGAGCAGTTTCCATGATGCAACGCTTTGAAGGTCATTTTGTTGCGGGACATATTGATACTGTTACAAGGTTGATCAAGAAAATAGAGAATCAAAACGCATTAGTTTTGACATTTGCTTACCCAACTAAATATGCAGGTGAAATCATTCCACAAGGATCAATTGCAATTAATGGAGTAAGTTTAACCGTTACGGATACAACAATAGCAAGCTTTTCAGTTAGTCTGATTCCACATTCCAAATCTTTGACAAATCTGGGGAATTTAGGTGTGGGACATCTTGTGAATATAGAAACGGATATCATTGGAAAATATGTAAAGGCACAGAGAAATAAATTTGAGATGTACAAGGAGAAGGACTTACTATGAGTAATATTACTGAGGCAATAAAGACTTTGAAAAAGGGGGGGCTAATCATTGTAGCTGATGATGAAGATAGAGAATCAGAAGGAGATTTGGTTGGTTTAGCCGAATATGTCACACCTGAGGCGGTTAATTTCATGACCAAATTTGGTCGAGGATTAATCTGTGCGCCAATATCGAAGAAGATTGCGCAACACTTATCTTTAGAAGAAATGACAACTCATAATACGGATGCGTTTGGTACAGCTTTTACGATTAGTGTGGATCATAAACATACAAAGACGGGTATTTCAGCATTTGATCGAGCTACTTCCATTAAAGCATTGGCTGATCCTCATTCGAAATCAAGTGATTTTCTTAGACCAGGTCATATTTTTCCTTTGATTAGTGTAGAGGGTGGAACGCTTATACGTCGAGGACACACCGAAGCTGCAATTGATTTAGCCAAATTAGCTAATAGTATAGAGGCCGCTTATATTTGTGAGATCCTGAAAGAGGACGGCACGATGGCAAGGATGAAAGATCTGATACGTTTATCTGAAGAATGGCAATTACCCTTGATCACTATTGATGAGTTGGTAAATTTTTTAGAAGAAAGTAGTCATATAACAGTAAATTTACCGACAGATTATGGTGATTTCAAATTGACTATTTATGAAGATGGAGACAAAATGGAGCATTTATTGCTAACAAAAGGAGATATTCAAAATAGTCAGTCACCTACATTAGTCCGTGTTCATTCAGAATGTTTAACTGGTGATGTCTTTGGTTCTCATCGTTGCGATTGTGGTGAACAGTTACATGAAGCAATGAGAATGATTGCAGAAGAGGGTACTGGAGCTATTCTTTATCTTCGTCAAGAAGGTCGTGGGATCGGATTGAGAAATAAGTTAAAAGCTTATCAATTGCAAGAACAAGGATTTGATACTTATGAAGCAAATATTGAATTGGGCTTTGCTCCGGATGAACGGGATTATCATTTTGCAGCAGACATTTTAAAATCAATTGGTACAACTTCTATTCGGTTACTTACAAACAATCCCGATAAAGTAACAGAGTTACAACGAGATGGAATTACGATTGTAGAAAGAGTATCAATTGAAACCTTTCCACAAAAGGAAAACCAAGCCTATTTAAAAACAAAAAAAGATAAGTTTAATCATTATTTATCAGTATAAAAATAAAGGAGTAAAGACATGACGATTTATGAGGGAAATTATTCTACAAAGGATCTTCGAATAGGAATAGTAGTCGCGCGATTTAATGAATTTATCAATCAAAAATTGTTGCAAGGAGCATTGGACAATTTAAAAAGACATGGTGTGAAAGAAGAGCAAATTGATATTTATTGGGTACCGGGAGCTTTTGAAATTCCCTTTATCACCAAAAAACTTAGCAAAAAGGATAGTTATGATGGATTGATTACGTTAGGGACGGTTATCAGAGGAGCAACTACTCATTATGAATTGGTTTCCAATGAGGTAGCCAAAGGAGTCGCACATATTAACCTAGAGTCCAATATTCCAGTGATGTTTGGTGTATTAACCACAGAAACTATTGAGCAAGCAATTGAAAGAGCAGGTACGAAAGCAGGGAATAAAGGTAGTGAAGCTGCTCAAGGGTTAATTGAGATGATCTCTCTTTCACAACAAATTTAAGAATTATTATTTTTTGAATATGATGATTTTACTGCGGATCTACTAACTTTCAGTTTACTAAATATATTAAAAGCGGTTGTTGCTATCAAAAATACCTGTCAGGATAACTCTTGTCAGGTATTTTTGATAAGTAAAATGGTTACGTAGGTAATAATAATTTGTGTAATATTTTGCCTCTAAAAAAATGACATCTAGATTTTTTTGCGATACGCTTTTGTCTATTTAGGGTACACCGTAAAAAGACACTCTTGGGAAAAGCAAAATTGATAGCATTTTTCTATTTATTTAGCATATATTTATATCATTAAGTGGCAAAAATTTTAAATAACTTAACATTTGTAAACTCAGATCAAGTTACATTAAAATATATTGATCTAGCGAAGACGAAATTTGGGTTGTCTATTAGTCCTAGTTAGATAATCTATATAGAAAATGACATGGTATTAGGGTATATGGAATATAGAAACTAAAACACAAGATAGCGAAATTAAAAAAGCACAAGAACCATTGATGAATTCCATTGAAATAATTTCACCGTTAATCAATCCAAGCAGAAGTAAGTTTCGATTGATTATTTTCTGTTCTGAATTGATTTTGGCAAACTAAGTTCTGAATCAATCAAAAATATTCACGGAAATTTAGAAAGTTACGTTATCCATAAGCGACTCGTTGGATTTTTTTTATTACAGTAGTAATTTTTACAGTTAAGTCATTGTATAATTGTCTCTACTCATACCAATCCTATAAATATATTATTGATAATTATAAGTTTTTTATTAGATAACTTATTGGAGGAATTATATGACTAGAAAAATTTACGGCTATGCTCGGGTCTCAACTAAACAACAAGATCTTTCGCGACAATTAGATTTATTAGAAACTTATCATTGCAAAAAAATCTATACTGAAAAAATTAGTGGTGTCCGTGCAAGTCGTCCAGAACTAAATAAACTAAAAAAACGTGTAAAGACAGATTATCAAATTGTCATTGAAAGCTTCTCACGGTTTGGACGTAGCACAAAAGATTTAATTAACCTTGTTTATTTTTTTGAGAAAAAAGGAGTTAAAATAATCAGTATCAAAGAAAATTTTGATACTCAAACTCCCCAGGGAAAATTAATGATCACTGTTTTCCAAGCTTTTAGTCAATTTGAACGAGATATTA
Organism: Enterococcus mundtii; assembly: GCF_002813755.1. Taxonomy (NCBI): domain Bacteria; kingdom Bacillati; phylum Bacillota; class Bacilli; order Lactobacillales; family Enterococcaceae; genus Enterococcus; species Enterococcus mundtii. The sequence goes on from NZ_CP018062.1 coordinate 61,259, forward strand.
TTGTTGAAAGGACCCTTGAAGGATTAAACTCTGCACGTGCAAGAGGTAAGGTTGGTGGTCGGCCAAAGGTAGATCAAGAGGTTCTTCAAGAATCACTCACATTACACCTTACAAAAGGATTATCTGTCTCAGAAGTTTGTAAAAAAACTGGGATAAAGCAATCAACTTTTTATCGCTATTTAAAACTAGAGAGGAATCTTTCTTAATTGAGTTAGTGCTTATGGTGAGTATCTTTTTACTGGCCAAATAAATATATCGCTTTATTTTTAAAAAATATTTCTGGTATAGTATAATATAAGTCGAAGTTATATATAATAGATATTGAATTAAATTCAATTTCTCAAAAAACTCGTTTTTAGTAATGTTAATTTGTTATTTATATCCTAAATAAGGAAACCTAATTTAATCACTTTTTCGAGACATCTGATTCTATCGGATGTTTTTTTTGTCGTCTCCCTAAAAACGAAGATTTTTGAGATAGATTCAATATCTGAGAAAGATTATAGGGGAAGGGAACTGAACTGGCTGCCTCACCATCAAATACTGTACATGTTAATGGGAATGCTACGGTATCAATCGGTAAAGATGCTACCTTGAATATAAAAAGTGACAGTACTTCAAACGCTCAAAATTTAATGTACTTCGCTTCTGCGGGTTCAACCTTTGAATTTTCTGAAGCTCAAGAAGTCAATGTAGAACGAACTGGGACAATTGTCGGAACCTCGACAATCAACGGATTGATTAATATCGCAGGAAGCACCGGGTTATTAGATATCGATGTGCAATCAGTGAAACAATGGGCAAGAGGTAATTTTGAAGCGACACCCGATCATTCATGGACTCCGATCTTTAATTTGAATCTACGCTATACAGGAGTAGTTCCTCGTATTGAGACAGTTTCTTCAATTTCACAAGAAACAGCAACTAGTTTTAAGCAATATTTCACTACGCAAAATGTACAACGGATTTTATTTGAAAAAATTCCAGATGTCGAAGTCACGGTCGATCCATTAACAATGGATATTATTCTTCAAAGAATAAATTCTTATTTAAGTGACGTAGCCTTAAGAGGCGAAACCTTAGATTCGAAATAATTAACCAATTTGTTAGATTTAATTAAAAAACAGGTCTAATTATTTGTTGGACTTATCAAAACAATGTCTACCCAAATATTCCTAATTTTTGGATTGACGTAGGGGCATTCATCGTCATTCTCTACAGATGTAACAAATGACTATCGACGTGAGGCTGATCATTCTCAACTCGAAAACTGATATATAAGGTTTGTTGACTTACTAATTTTATCTAGTGATATAATTAATATATATATATAAAGATTAATACAAAAGTCAAATTAGACACTGATAATCATTCAATATTTTTTCTTTGTTATCATCTTATACTAGTAACTAAGTATCGTATATAGGCAATTGATGATAAAATATCAATAATTTTTAAGAGGAATTGCAGTATCACATCATTTAACTTTAGTTGAGTGGAATCATGATAGAGACCATATTAATTTTATGTTTAAAGTACAATTGAAAATAGAATTGATGAAATTTATAATTGCAAATAATGATGTGATAAAGTGTGTTTCTCCTAACCTAAACTAAAATTTTCTTGTAAAAAAGTATTATCTATCAATAAATATTATATGATTAGCCATAGGAGGTAAACGAAATGGTAAAACCATTAGAAATTATTCAACTAAAGGAATTATCTTCCGCAGATTGTACTATGAATTTAGAAGATATTAATATTAGTATAACTGGAATTAATGTCATGGATACTAATAACATGGACAGTTGGATCAAAAAAGGTGAAATTATTATTGTTGGTGGAGAATATATCAAAATATTTTTTACTGAAAAATATCTCTCAAAAGTATTAAAAAAGGAAATAGGGGGGATTATCACAAAAAAAAGATATCAATGTTATATTAAGAAAGAGTATGTAACATTGTGTACTAGGTACCATGTACCAATAATTTTTGTAGAAAATTCATATAGTTGGAGTGATATTATTTCTCCCATTCAATCATTAATAATCAGGAATCAAAGTAAAATGTTAGTAGATGTTGAACATTTTCATAGAACAATGTTGTTAGCGGTATCGGATAAGAGCATGCATAAAGATATATGTGAAATTTTTTACGAATTAATAGGTTGGCCTGTGGCAATTATTGATGAAAATTTTTTATTACTTAATTATTCTTCAGGATTTAATTGGTTAAATTACATTGATAATACACAAAAAAGTATTCTCAATGTTTTTGACAAAATTGGAACTTCATATGAAGGAAAAGATGTCATAGGTATTTTAGATCAAAGAAAAAACTTATCAGAAAATAATCTTAAATTTTTTTATATCCCTATTTCAGGAGCTTTTCAAAAAAAATCTTATATGATATTAAAGCAAGATAAAAACACAGAAACCTTATCAGAAGATCTTTTAGCCAAAATAGAAAGTTTTCTGTTAATATATCGGTTAAAAATATCTTTTCAAATGAATTATAAATTGATAAATAGTCATTACCAAAATATAATTTTTGAAGATTTATTACAACTTAATGAAGCAAATAAAAGTACAAAAGAAAAAATAAGTTATTTATTGGGCACTAAAGTATTGGATTTCTACCGAGTGGTAATGATTAAAGAGATTTCAACCAAGAGTAACTATACATTTAGCCAAGGAGATGCTTACTTTATTAATTTTAAAAATTCTTTAATTAATCAAAAATATATTAATGATAGTTTTCTCATTTTTTCGAGAAAAAATTATTGGATTTTGTTAATGCCAGTAACAAATATCGATCTGGAGGAATTTTTAAAGTCGTTGGTTAATTTGTTAGATGATTTTTATCAACATAGTAATTATTTCATTGGTGTCAGTGAGAGTCATCCTTATTGGCGATTATCACTTGGTTATAAGGAAGCAGAACAGTCAATAAATATATTAGTTTCTAACTATCCTTCTAAAAGATATCTTTTATATAGTAAATTAGGAATATTAAAAATGTTTATTGATGATCAGGGGAAAATTAATCAGTTGTACAGAGATAAAATGCTTGAGACATATATTTTTCCACTTAAGGAAACCGATAATAAAAATCGAACAGAATTATTATCTACATTGGAAACATTTTTTTACTGTGGTTTTTCTTATAGTAGAACAAGCGAAAAACTTTTCATCCATAAAAATACTTTACGAGCAAGAATAAAAAGAATTGAACAAATTTTGGATGTGGATATAAAACACCCTGATAATTTAATGAATATATATATATCATTTCAAATATATCATTTAGTAACTGAATAAATTACCGATTGTTCTAAAGTACAAAATCTTCTGTTTCCTTTTGTACTTTAGAACAATTTTATTATTAATATAACTGTAATAAAATGTAAGTATGAATAGATAAGGAGCTGTTAATATGAGAAATAGATTCAAAGGAAAAGACTATCTTGGATTCAAAGATATGACGCGTGAAGAAATTGAATTTATTACAGATTTATCTTTGGATTTTAAAAGAAAGTGGACAGCAAAAGAACCTCATGAATATTTAAAAGGACAGGTTTGGGCAGGACTATTTGAAAAAAACAGTACGCGAACAAGAAATGCTTTAGAACGTGCGGCAGCCGATTTAGGAATTAAAATTGTTTATTTGCGCCCCGATGAGATGCAAATGACTCGGGGAGAACCTTTAAAAGATACTTGTCGTGTCTTAGATAGATACTTTGATGGATTATTTATTCGCACTTTTGGTCATGAAATCGTAGAAGAATGTGCTAACTGGATGAAAAATCCTGTTATTAATGGCTTAACCTCATTAGAACATCCGACTCAAGGGATTGCAGATTTGATGACAATTAAAGAAAAAAAAGGAAAATTTGAAGGATTAAAAATCTGTTACTCAGGAAATCTCTATAATGTATGCTATACAACTATGATTATGTGTGCCACATTAGGAATGGATTTGTATATAGCTTGTCCCCAAGGATTAGAACCAGATAATCAAATATGGCAAGAAACCAAAGAACGTGCTAAACTATCAGGAGCTAAAATTGTATTTACACAAGATTTTGATGAAGCACTTAAAGAGGCAGACGTTGTATATGGAATGTCTCAATATAGTATGGGACAAACAGAGAAAGAAATTGCACGTTTAAAACAAGCATATCTCCCATATCAAATTACAATGGAGGCAATGAATAAGGCGAAATCAGATGCTATTTTTATGCATTGTTTACCCGCCCATCGTGGAGAAGAAGTTACTGATGAAGTAATGGAATGTAGTCAATCGGTTATATTCGATGAGAGTGAAAATAGAATGCATTCAATTAAAGCAATTCTGGCTGCTGTGGCTAATTAAATAGAATAAAGAAAGTTTAAAATACTGAAAAAGAGAAATAAGGTAATTAAGTGAATAGAGGGCAAAGATAGTAATTGATTTACTATAAAATATTTTAGGAGATAATGCTGAAGAATAAGAAAATAATTACATCATTAACAAATTTAGTTGCAGAATGGTGTCATCTAATTGTTACTCATGGAAGTGACCGGAAAGATAGGATGATTAATTTAGTATTTATGAAGTAACATCACTCGCTAAATATTCATATCCAAAGTCCTTTCTGTAATGCAATGCTATAAATGAAATATTCAGAAAATGATGCTAATAATTATTACTCAAATAGTTATCATTTCAGATTCTGCTAATACATTTGATCAAATTAAATATATCGGTGATTTAATTAAAAAAATACCTTTTTTGGTCAATACTATTATATATTTAAAGAAGATACTAATAAGGGATATTGTTGAATAAGGTATTTTAAATAATTTTAAATATGTAAACGTTTTCTTGCTTGGTGTTTCTATATCAAAAATTTTAATTAATATCAAGATATTTCAGATGTGATAAATAAAAATCTTGCTAACGCATGATTACTAGAGACATATATTTTACTTATTCTAACAGCTGTCCCTAACATATATATATAAATTACCAAATAATCAAGATACATTACAGAATGTAAACGTTAAGCTATTAATGTCATTTTATAAAAAACACTTTAGTCAGCATTCGCTGCTGTCTAAAGTAGAAACGATAATTGATTTTGTTCAATTCCAAGAAAATTTATTAGGCTTTATTACATCGATTGATTTTCTTTCTAAATGTCTGGTAGGCAAAGAGGAGACTATAGTTGTAAAGGAGTAGTAATTGATGGAAAAGGATAAGAAAAATATTAAATCTCCAAACACGTATGTCATTATTTTCTTTATATTAATAATTATAGCAATATTGACATGGTTTATACCTGGAGGAAGCTATGAAGTAAATGAAGCTGGACAAAATATTGCGGGAACTTATTCAAGAATTCCAGCTAATCGTCAAGGTCTATGGGATGTTGTCATGGCACCTATTATTGGAATGGTCGGAAATGAAGAAATTACTGGCGCAATTACTATTTCATTAAACGTAATGCTATTTGGGGCATTTCTAGAAATGATGGATACAATTGGTGCTATAAATATTGCACTAAAAGGTATTGCAACAAAATACAAAGATAAAACTGCTATATTAATTACAATTTTAACCTTTATTATGGGGATATTTGGTACAGTTCAAGGGGCATATGAAGAAGGATTCGTTTATTTATTGATGTTTTTACCAATTATTTTATCTTTGGGATTAGATACAATTACAGCTTTAATGATTATTATTTTTGGCACACAGGCTGGATGTGCAGCATCTATTATTAACCCATTTTCAACGGGAATTGCTTCAGGAATTGCGGGAATTAGCCCAGGAGAAGGAATAATTTTTAGAACATTTTCTTTTTTTATATTAATGTCGTTATGTTCATTTTTAATTTGTCAGTATGCAAAAAAAGTTCAAAAATATCCAGAAAAATCAGTACAATACTATCGTTATAAACAAGATTTAGAAGAATTTACGAATACAGAAGGAAAAATACAAGTTCTAAACAAAAGACAAAAGAAAGTATTTTATATATTTTTAGTAACTTTCTTAATTATGATAGTATCTTTAATTCCATGGACAGAATTAAATAAAAATTTTACTTTTTTTGAAAATGCTACAAAGTGGATGAATAACAATATAGTTGTAGGTACAATATTTGGAAATAATTTAGTGCCTTTTGGAGAGTGGTATTTTAATGAAATTAATGGTTTGTTGATAATCATGACCTTCCTATCTGGATTTGTTATGAGGTACGATGCAGATAAAATTATCAAAATTCTAATTAAAGGATCTGCAGCTTTAGTATCAACAGCTTTTATTGTTCCGTTAGCTCGGGGAATTGAAGTTCTTATGACAGATAGTAATATCATGGCTACTGTTTTAAATGCTTGCGAAAAAACTTTAGGTAGTTTACCTACAACTGCTTTTGTAATTATTTGTTTCGGTGTTTATATTATATTAGCTATGTTTATTCCTAGTTCGACAGGATTAGCAGCAGCAACAATGTCTATTATGGCACCGTTAGCAATTTTTTCGGGGGTAAATGAATCTACTATGATTGTTATTTATAATTTTGCATTAGGCTTAGTAAAAATGATTGCACCAACTTCAATTATTGTAATGACTTGTACACAAGCTGTTCATGTAGATTATGGTACATGGATTAAGGTAAGTGCAAAATATATTTTAATACTTTTTATAGCTTGCGTCGGACTTTTGTTATTAGATATCACAATATTTTCATAAAGAATAATAATTTTAAAGGAGTGATTTAAAATTGAGCAAAGATATTTATGTAAGAAATGCAACCAATGTATTAAAAGAAGTAATTGTATGTTCTCCTAAGTTCTATGTATTCAATCCAATTAATGAGATTACTAAATCATGGATGGAAAAAGGAGAAGTTGAGCAAAATGAACTTATGGTTGCTGAATGGCAAACGTTGTTAGATGCGTATAGAGATAATGGTGTAGTTGTGCATGAAGTACAAGCTCATAAAGAGCTTGAGGTACAGACATTTGCTCGAGATTTTGGTGCTATGGTAAAAGAAGGAGCGATTATTGGAAATTTCCGTCATCCAGAACGTCAAAAAGAAACGAATATATATGAAGCAAAATTAAAAGAATTAGGTGTTCCAATTATAGCTCGTGTCAATGCTGGTTGTTTTGAAGGTGGAGATTTTTGGATGATTGATAATCATACTCTTGTATTTGGCTTAGTTGATCGAACAGATCAAGCCGGAGTAGATAACTTACGAGAACAACTAGAACGATTTGGTTATACTGTGGTAGGTGTGCCAATCCCACCAGAAAACTTACATTTAGATATGGTCTTTAACATTATAGCAGAAAAAATATGCATTGCTGCTACAGAACAATTACCTTATAACTTTATTCAAATGTTAAAACGACGTAATTATAAGATTATCGATATACCAAGTGAATTAGTATTTAAGCATGGTTGTAACGTTCAGGCTATAGGCAATGGTAAAGTGCTGGGAATCGAAAATAATAAATCTATTAATAAAGCCATGGAAGCTGAAGGAATAGAAGTTATTAAACTGCCACTAGAACAGATTTTAAAAGCTGGTGGAGGTCCACATTGTATGACTTTTCCAGTAAAACGTGCTTAATTTTTAATAGACAAGAAAAAATTTGACACGTATATAAAGAATATATAGGAGATACTGGAGTTATTTAATCTATTTAATCTATTTAATCTATTTATTAATAGATAAGCACTTATCAGTTTAACTGCAGAGTTGGTAATTAAAAGTATTTATAATTTTAGTCACTAAAATAACCCCTAAGATAGATTTTGTGGTCTAACTTAAGGGGCACACTTCAAATGTACCGATCCCCAGAAGTTAGAGCAAAAAATCTAACTTTTGGAGGTCGGTATTTTTATGGCAAAATATAGCTTTGAATTCAAGCTAAAAATCGTTCAAGAGTATCTTGAGAAGAAAGGAAGCGCATCTTATTTATCAAAGAAATATGGGCTGAAATCAAATTCATCAGGTCCTAAAATGGATCAATGCTTATCGAGAATTTGGTAATGAAAAAAGTGAATTGTGACAGCAATTTGTTACACTAACTATCATTGAGAGATTATTTTTAATAACGGTGATCGTTGGTCATATTGAAGAATAGTTGTATATTAATAGATTATTGTTTTTCTTTATTTATTGTCGTCGCATTTTTTTCAAAAGGAGTTTTGGCATGGGAACAGCAAAAGATGATCGGAAAAAGAAAATCATGATATATCTGAACAAAAACAAATTTGCTTCTTTAGGGGAATTGGTTGAATTTGTGCATTATAGTAGTACTACTGTTAAAAGAGATTTAATTGAACTAGAAAACGAGGAACAAATCAGACGTACCAGAGGGGGAGCAATATTAATTGATGCTGAAAAAGTTGACGCTGCCTATCTTACAAAAGTGGAAAATTATGTAAACGATGAAGAAAAGCGATCGATTGCTGAAAAAACCATAACATATATAGAAGATTATATGACTATTTTCATTGATAGTTCTAGTACAGCACTCCACCTAATTCCTTATCTAAACAGATTTCATGGTCTACGGGTAGTAACAAATAGCGTTTTAACAGCAACACTTCTCTCCGAACACACAAATGTTGAAGTGACCGTTATTGGGGGAACGGTCACTAAAAAAAAATTTACAGTAAATTCAGTTACAGCAATAAACCAGTTAAACATCTATCAATTTGATCTTGCATTATTGTCTTGTAGGGGATTTGATGAAGACAAAGGAGCAAGCGAAATTTCTGAAGGAGAAGCAATTTTAAAACAATGCTTAAAGGAGTGTACAGATAAAATAATATTAATGGTATTACAATCAAAAAAAAATAAAGTTTATTTTTATAAGAGTTTGTTGCCAGATAATATATATAGAGTTATTGATAATTTGTGAGTTGATTAGAATAAACTACGTTCATTGCGACAGTATAAAATGGATGTAGTTTATTTTATTTTTCATTGTGCATCCATATACGGATTTAAATATCATTGAAAACTTTTAAATTCACATGATAAAGTGATATTATTAAACTGTTATTGTTATATGTATGATATTTACGGCTGAATTATCGAAAATCTCATACGAAATAGAGAGAATTAGAGATAGCAAATTAAATTCAATATCAAAGGAAAAATAGTAGGAAAGGGTGATTTTCAATGGAAGAATCAGTTTTTTTTAACAGAGGCAATGCTGTAGCACATAATGTGGATTTAAAAGTTATTTATGAAGAAGTTCAGCTAGCTAAGGATAAAAATGGTGAAAAGAAACAATATGTAATCGTCAAGAAAACAGAAGGTTTTGAATATATTTTATATGACAAGAATAGTTTTGAAACAATAGAGAATAAATCAGATTATGAAATAATAGAGTATGTCTAATTATCTGAGATTTTAGTCGATTTATTTATTGATTCTAAGAATCCAATTGTTATTAGATCTACTAACTCGAATTGCTGTGGGGTATATTGATGCCTGAAATTCAAAATCTGTACGATATTGCATTCAAAAAGAACTTTTGGTTATATATAGGATAATACAGATAATTCAGTTGGTTTAAGTATGACCGAATTAAAATTATTTGAGGATTTCTAATTCCAGCTTATTTTTTCACTAAATTTAATGGAAGTGTCCCTTATATGACAGCAAGATCCTATTATCTTTATCTTGCTAAAAAATCCTTGAGTATTAGCTCGCTATAGGAACGAATTTTTTTATTCAAAAAAATGTAGTTTATAGGAGCATTTTTAAGGTAAGGTTCACCCATTGAGACGTATCATTGGTTGAATGCAGTATTCTACCTGCTACGGATAGAAATTTTTTAGGAAGGGAGAAAGCATGTGCAAGAAAAACAAGTAGGCTATACTTTCTGGGGTCGTCCATTATATGGCTTAGAACGAAGAACGGCTGTATCAATTGATTGTGCTTGTGGTGAATTGATTCAACTCAATATTCAAACGAAACAATATCATTGTAAAAATTGTGGTAATTGTTACCAATTTATTGATCAAGACTTCCAACTATTAAACGAAAAAAATAAATAGGTTTATTATAGTCAGACAGTTGTCTGGCTATTTTTTTGTTTAGAGAAGATCCTCGCTGCGAATGCAAACGTACGTTTACGATATGTGAAGTGGGGGAGAAAAACATGCTTGATTACTCAAAAGAGCTAGTCAATGGTTCTACCAAAAAGCTCTTCATATCGTTAAAATATGATTGTTCAGGTCATATTGATAACGAAAGGAAGGGATAAGAAATGGCTAATAAAGCCAATAGTTTAGCCTATACAAAATAGCTATGTAAATACCACATTGTATACACACTAAAGTATAGAAGAAAAATCATAGATAATTAATATCGAGCAAGTATTCAAGAGATTATTAAATGGTTACGTAAATATAAGAGGGAGGAAATATTAGAATGACATGTGGTGCCAGATGACGTTCATCTGTTATGGAGGATTCCACTGATAAAACGTGACTTTCCACGAGTTAAACAGTTTCTTTGGAAAGAAATCTTTTGGTCTAAAAGTGTTTGCCTTTTGATAACTGTTGTCGCACCTATCAATGTCATCAAGAAGTATATTCAAAGTCAGGGAAATAATCTCAAATAGAGAGTAGGTGAATCTTATGGACCGACTAAAAGCTTATGAAGAAACTAAGAATGATTCCTCTAAAAAAAATGAGTATTCCAACGCCTGTAAAATACAAGCAAGATTTTCCGTTCTTGAAAGAAGTGGATAGTCTCGCTTTAGCGAATGCACAACTCAATCTAGATAAGGTGTACAAGAATTTCTTTCGTGATAAATCCGTCGGATTTTCCCATTTCAAAAGCAAGAAAAATCCGGTTCAAAGTTACACAACCAACAATCATAATGGGACAATCGCTTTGGTTGAGAATCAATTCGTCAAACTTCCTAAGTTGAAATCGTTAGTTAAAATTACGCTTCATAGATAACCTAAAGGTTTGATCAAATCTGCTATAATATCACGTTATTCTAGTGGTAAATACTATATTTCTCTGTTGTGTAAAGAAGAAATTAGTGAACTGCCTAAAGCTAATTTTGATATTGATTTAGGTATTACAGATTTCGCAATTCTTTCTGACAGTCAAAAAATTGATAATAATAAATTTACTTCTAAGATGGAGAAAAAACTAAAACGTGAACAACGTAAGTTGTCAAGGTGTGCGTTGTTAGCTAAAAAGAAAGGCATAGAACTTTGTGAAGCTAAGAATTATCAAAAGCAAAAACGAAAAATAGCATGCTTGCATGAAAAAGTAATGAACCAACATACTGATTTTCTGAATAAGTTGAGTACAGAAATGATCAAAAATCACGATATCATTTGTATTGAAGACTTAAATACAAAAGGTATGTTGCGTAATCATAAACTAGCGAAAAGTATTTCGGATGTTTCTTGGTCTAGTTTTGTGACTAAATTACACTACAAAGCTGAATGGTACGGTCGGAAAATCATCAAAGTGGATAAGTGGTTTCCATCTAGTCAAATCTGTTCGTAATGCGGACATAAAGACGGCAAGAAATCTCTCGAAATGCGAGAATGGACTGCCCTATTTGTCATACTCATCATGAACGAGATATCAACGCTAGTATCAATATTCTGACCGAAGGTCTAAGGCTACATTCTGTGGGAATGGCTTAGATCAAATAAACAAGAACCGTAGGAACTACGGGGGTAGCTTGGTCAATAAGTGACACCGCTGTTAGTAACGAAATAAGCTATCAAGTATGCTCTTTTCCCAAGAACCTCCCACTTCAAGCGTTAAGAACCGTCATGTTTAGCTAAGTGGTGAGTAGTTCACTAAAAAAACATATGTAATTAGGAATAAAAAAAACTGGAACAGAACTTATTTTGCTCTGTCCTAGTTAAAATTTTTATTCCTAGAAAAATTTGTATAAATCTCATATTATTTCCCATAAATAATTGAAATAACAAAGTTTATGAAATAGAGATCTTACTTTAATTGGAACATTTTTTTTAATCCCTTAACAACAAATGTCACAATGATTGCAGTTGTTAAGATGATTAACCATGTTGAAGCTTGAATAGGAGTAGTACCTAGTAAATCGTTCATAAAAGGTACGTACACGGCAATTAATTGAAGACCAATAGATATAAGTATTGCAAAAATCAATATTTTATTTTTAAAAAATGATTTATCCAACCCAAAACCACTATTTTTACGAACATTAAATATATGCATTAGTTGTGCAACGGCCATAAAAGTAAATGTTGCTGTTTGTGCATACTCAAGAGTGTGATTAGTGTGTAATAGAATATTAAAAAATCCAAATGCAACTATTCCGATAACGATCCCACTTAATATAATACGTCCTAGGAATTTTTTATTCACCAAACTATCAAATCTGCTTCTTGGTTGTCGTTTCATTATGTCGTCTTCAGCTGGTTCAAAAGCTAAAGCCATTGCTGGACCAATATCAATGACTAGATTTAGAAATAAAACATGAAGGGGAAGAATTGGCATTGGTAATAAAAAAATAACACTTAAAAATATTGTTATAATTTCTACCATGTTACACGAGAAAAGGAATGAAACATATTTTTTTATATTATCAAAAATAATACGCCCCTCTTTGATAGCATCGATAATTGTACCGAATCGATCATCTGTCAAAATCATATCTGAAGCTTCCTTAGCAACTTCAGTTCCACGAACTCCCATAGCAATTCCAATATCAGCACCATTTAAAGCTGGTGCATCATTAACTCCGTCGCCAGTCATAGAAACAATATTTCCTGCTTCTTTTAGAGCCTTTACTAATTGTAGTTTGTTTTCTGGAGATACACGAGCAAAAACTGCAGTATCTGCTATGTGCTCTTTGAGTTTCCCGTCTTTGTAAAATCGGTCGATTTCTATACCTGTCATAGTATTAGCATAACCGTTTAATCCTATTTCACGCGCTATCATCGATGCAGTTTGAGGATGATCGCCCGTAATCATTTTGACTTGAATACCTGCTTCTTGAGCTATCTTGATTGATTCTTTAACATCTTTCCGTGGTGGATCAACAATTCCAAAAAAGCCTTGTATCTTAAGGCCATTAAAAGAGTGTATCAACTCATCTTCTGTTAATCCACCTGTATAGTCTTTAATCTGTGCCACAGCCATTACTCTCTGCCCACTTGACGCCAATTCGTGATTGATATGAAAGAATTTTTCTTTTTCTTGTTTCTCAGGGTGAGCAAGCTCGATTAAGACATCTGGTGCTCCCTTTATGATAAGAGTCCTCTTTGCATCTTTTTCGTAAACACTAATCATAAATTTGTTGTCTGAATTGAAAGGTAATTCTCCAATTTTCACAGTGCCTTTTTCTAGTAAATTTTGTCGACTAATTCCTTCTTTTTGACCCAAAACCACAAATGCACCATCAGTTGGATCTCCTAGAATTTCGAAATGTCCATTATCTTCTTTTAAAGTCGATGTAGTACATAATGCTCCATTTAGAATAATTTCAGCTAAATCGGGATGATCATTCACACTAATAATTTTGCCATTTTCCATAAAACTGCCACTGGGTTCATAACCATTACCAGTAACTTTATACTTTTCACCGCTGCTTAAAGTAATTGCAGTCACAGTCATTTGGTTTTCAGTTAATGTACCTGTTTTATCACTAGCGATAATACTAGTAGCACCTAATGTCTCTACAGCAGAAAGGCTTTTAACCAATGCCTTATGCTCAGCCATGATTTTCATCCCACGTGACAAAGTGATTGTTGAAACTGCCGGCATAGCTTCAGGAATAGCTGCTACAGCTAAAATGATTGCAATATGTGCCATTTCAATAAATTGTTGATCTGTTAGTATTCCTGCAATCAAAACAGCAAAAGCCGCAACTAATGCTGCAATAATAATTGCCTTACCTAATTTATCTAACTCAACATCTAATGGTGTTTTACTGTTTTTATCACCAGTCAACATATTACTAATCTTACCAACTTCTGTCTGCATACCTGTTTCAGTAACGATAGCATATCCATTCCCACGGGTAACTGCTGTTCCAGCAAAAATGACATTACATCGATCACCGAGTGGAGTTTCTTCCGTATATATATCTTCTGCATTTTTGTCAGTTGACTCTGCTTCTCCTGTAAGCGCAGATTCTATACAAGCAAGATTCTTACTTTCAATCAAACGGGCATCTGCAACTACTGCATCCCCCTCTTCTAAAAATAAAATATCTCCTGGAACAACCGTAGAAGATTCTACTTCCATAAGGTGTCCATTACGAATAACCTTAGCAGTTGTAAAAATCATTTTTTGCAAAGAATCAATTGATTTTTGAGCGCGTAATTCAGTAATGAAACCAGTAGCTACAGCAATTAATACAGCAATTAATACAGCAATTCCTTCTGTAATTTCTCCCATTGTAAAAGAGAGTACTGCCGCAGCAAATAATAAATAAACAATCAAATTATTCAAATTATGCCACAATAACTTCCATGCCGATGGTGATTTTTGTTGCCGTATTGAATTTTCTCCATATTTCTCTAAATTCTCTTTTACTTTTTCGTCGGTAAGTCCTTGTTTTTGATTTGTTTTAAAGAACTTTGATGTTTCCTTTATTGTTCGTTGATAAAATTTTTCCATATCATTCCTCCTATAATTCCCAGGTAGCTATACTCATAGCTTAGAAACCATATAATCATTTTCAGTTATTTTAATCTGGTTGTTACATTGTATTCTTCGAGTAAGCAGTGAGGTTAAGAAACTTCAATTTTTTTCAATAATTAATTATCCGAATAGAATCCTTCCTGAAATTTCTGTAAACGCAAAGCACATTTATTTACTAACTTAAGGTTACTCTAACACAAAACTATGATGATTCTTAGAAGATAGAGAAATTTATCTGATATTTTGCTTAGCATTTACTTTCGGCATATTCAGAGAAGAAACATTGATGTAGTGATACTAAGGTCCTTGTTTCATATAAAATATAAAGGTTTCTATATTTAAACTTTGAAATGACAATAATGATTTTTATTAAATGTACTATTCAGGTAAAGTAGTAGATGTATAATACACAATGATCAGTGCTCCAATTATTCGATTCCATTTATCAAAATCCATGAATTATGAGCCACTCCATAAAGAGGAGGAGGGGAATGAAAAGAAAAATTTGGATTGTCACTGTCTGTTTATGGGGGGCCTGATCCTAGGAATGCGGCTATGCGTCATCGGTTCAATCTACAGAGACGGAGGGAACGATTCGGTTTACGGTACTCCATGAACCAGAAGAAATACCGAGTCCACCACCATCCAATCCATCTGATAGCCGAGAAATGCCTCAAACCAATACGGCATGCCAATGACACTGGCTTCGGATAGGAGCGCTATTCGTTACCCTAGCAGCCATCGTCGGTGTCAGAAGAAACACCCAGAATACAAAAAATAGAAAACAAAAGAAGAAATTATACATGAAATTTCTTCTTTTAAAAACTGTTACTGCATTATCTACTACCATTTTAGCTGGAGGCGTTCAAGCTTTTGCTGATGGGGGAATCGGAATAAACAAGCGAAGTCCATCAGATGACAACCGAGGATCAAATCACATTCACCCCAGGAGAAGATAAGAATGAAAAAGATTAGTTTAGTAGTAGGTTTAGCAACAATAGGTGTATTGGGATTAGGACAATCAGTGCATGCGGAAGAAACCACAGCTTCTGTATTAGTTAAATCTGGAGGGATTAAAATCTCTGACACTAAAAATATTAATTTCAATGATGTAACCGTAAAAAAAGGTGGAACAACAGCGACAGAAAAAGATAAATCAAGTATTACCATTGAAGACTTACGTGGTTCAAGTAGTAAAGGGTGGACATTAACAGCTAAATTAAAGGATGAAAACTTTAAAGGAATGGGATTAAATGTTACAACAAAGATTGAATCAAATGCCACAGTAGCTAAACCTGGATCAGCTGCTTATTTAAATTCTCAGCCACAGATGATTGCAACAGTTGCAGATGCTGACATTAAGAAAACAGACTTTGATACAAATGTTAGTCTGAATGCTAAGTTAACAGTTCCAGAAAAACAATTAGCTACTACTTATACAACGACTATCGTATGGAATTTGGCTGAAGGGTCAGGAACCAAATAAAGTATAAATCATAAAGGGCCTCCATAACAGGAGGCTTTTTATTACAGAGGAGAAAATGATGAGAATATTAATAAAGAAATTTGCATTAGTCCTTATGTTTGTTTTCTCAACTTTCAGTTTTGAACAACTAGCATTAGCTGATAGCAATGATTTCTCTGTTGTACCTGTATTAACAGAAAATCAGAATCCTGATGTTCTAAGCTATTTTGAATTAACTGTCACACCAAATCAAAAACAAACGCTCAAAATAAGAATTAAGAATAACTCTAATGAAAGTGTGAAATACAACCTATATGTAAATACAGCAACTACCAATCAAAAAGGAATTATCGATTACTCTATCACTGATTTTGAAAAAGATGAGTCATTGAAACTATCTTTAAAAGATTGTTTAACATTAAAGGAACAATATGTTGACGTTCCTGCAAATAGTGAAAAAGAAGTTTCTCTTAAACTATCTATTCCATAAATCCCATTTGAAGGCATAGCTCTAGGCGGGATTACTGTAGAACCCACTACAGAAGAGGGATCTGAAGGGGTAAACAATGTATTTACACGAACATTAGCAATTCAGCTTGCGGAAACAGCTAAAGACATTGTTCCAAAATTAGAAGGAGGAGAAGTAATAATCTCTCAAGAAAACTTGAGAAATAATGTTAATTTTGAATTAAGAAACATTACACCAACCATCATCTCAAACGTAAAATCAGAAATATCTATAAAAAACGAGGAGAAGAAAACTCCTATTCTTGAACAAACAAAAGATCAATTGAGTTTTGCTCCCAATTCTAAATTTAATCTTATGACAGAGTGGAATAAGCAATTTAATCCTGGAAAATATACTTATAATATTAATCTAACTGATGGAAAAGGAAATAAATGGTCATTTGCGAAAAACTTTAAAATTAAAGCAGAAGTAGCCGAGAAATTGAATAAGTCCTCTGTTTATAAAAAAGAAAAATTCATTGAAAAGTATTTTATGTATATCGTTACTATACTGACTATTCTATTTATTGTGCTTCTATGGTTGATTGTAAGTAGATTTTTTAAAAAAAGTAAATAGATTTATTCGACTCTTGAGAGTATTGTATTTTATGTAATGGTTATGGTGAAAGACTTCGATTGATTATTTTTTGTTCTGAATTGTTTTTGTTAAACTAAGTTCTGAATCAAGCAAAAATACTACGGAAATTTAGAAAGTTACGGTATCCATAAGCGACTCGTTAGATGTTTTTTTATTACAGTAGTAATTTTTACAGTTAAGTCATTGTATAATTGTCTCTACTCATATCTATTCTATAAATATATTATTGATAATTATGAGTTTTTTATTAGATAACTTATTGGAGGAATTATATGACTAGAAAAATTTACGGCTATGCTCGGGTTTCAACTAAACAACAAGATCTTTCGCGGCAATTAGATTTATTAGAAACTTATCACTGTGAAAAAATCTATACTGAAAAAATTAGTGGTGTCCGTGCAAGTCGTCCTGAACTAAATAAACTAAAAAAACGTGTAAAGTCCGGTGATCAAATAGTCATTGAGAGCTTCTCACGGTTTGGACGTAGCACAAAAGATTTAATTAACCTTGTTTATTTTTTTGAGAAAAAAGAAGTTAAAATAATCAGTATAAAAGAAAATTTTGATACTCAAACTCCCCAGGGGAAATTAATGATCACTGTTTTCCAAGCTTTTAGTCAATTTGAACGAGATATTATTGTTGAAAGGACCCTTGAAGGATTAAACTCTGCACGAGCAAGAGGTAAGGTTGGTGGACGGCCAAAAGTAAATCAAGAGGTTCTTCAAGAATCACTCTCATTACATCTTATAAAAGGATTATCTGTCTCAGAAGTTTGTAAAAAAACTGGGATTAAACAATCAACTTTTTATCGCTATTTAAAACAAGAGAGGAATCTTTCTTAATAGAGTTAATGCTCATGGCAAGTATCTATTTAGTGACCAAATAAATATATCACTTTATTTTTAAAAATATTTCTGGTATAGTATAATATAAGTGAAATCAATATATAATAGCTATTGGATTGATTTTATTTCTCAAAAATCTTCGTTTTTAGTAATTTTAATTTGTTATTTATATATAAATAACAAAACCTAATTTAATCACTTTTTCAAGACATCTGATGCGATCGGATGTCTTTTTTTGTCGTCTCCTTAAAAACGAAGATTTTTGAGATATCTAACAAAAGTTATAGGGGGAGGGATATGAAACACAAAAAACGATACATTCTAAGTATAGGGATCTTACTCATTCAAGTGTATGCACCACTAGGTGTTTATGGGACAGAAGTACGTTCGGTGGAAACTGAAGGAACAATTGGTTTCACTGGGGTATATGAAACACCTGGACTGCCAGAGCCCGCACCCGAAGTTGAGGTAAAAACAATTTTTCCCAAAGAAATCGCTCAATCACCATTAGAAGTGAGAAAGAGTAGGCACAAAAGATTACCGCAAACGAATGAGAATCATATGAATATTTTGAAAATGTTGGGGCTTCTGATCACCGTAGTCACACTTAGCTTTTGGTTTTGGAAAAAACAAAAAGAAAAAATAAACAAAGAAAGTAGGATTTAAATATATGAAATTCGTTAGATTAGCAACCATTGCAGCATTATCAACTACTATTTTCGCCGGAGGAGCGGCTTCTGTGTTTGCCGACGAGACTCGTCAAGTGACGACCAACGGAAATATCGAATTTACACCTAGTACAGACGAACCAGAAATCGTTGTTCCACCAGTAGAAGAACCGGATGTAGAGATTGAACCAGAAGTTCCTGGAACCACGGGTCCTTTGTCAATTGTAAAGGCTGCGACAATGAATTTTGGTTCACAAGTGATTTCAAATCAAGATCAAACGTACAATATTATTGCAGAAAGACAACAGAAGACCGGAACGACTGGTGATGAGAATAAAGTTCCTTATGTCAGTTTTGCACAAGTTTCTGATACTAGAGGAAGCAATGCAGGTTGGGATTTGAAAGTCAGTCTAAGTGACTTTCAAGCGGAAAATACGCAAAATGCTATCTTGCGAGGAGCCAAAGTTACTTTAAAGGATCCACAAATTCAATACACGGGGAATAATCAAGAGTTAGCTCCAGCTGCACATGCAAATAATTTGGAATTGGTGCCTAATAGTGGTGCTGTTTCAGTTATGACCGCTGAATCAAACAAAGGAGCGGGACGCTCATCTGTTGTTTGGGGAAATCAAGCAGACTTAGATGCCCAAGTTGAGGCAAATGCAAGTGCGCCTGTGACAAACAATGCCATTCAATTATCTGTACCTGGCGCGTCAGCCAAAGACGCGACCACTTATACCTCAACATTGACATGGGAATTAACGACTACACCAGGTAGCGATGTAGGGGCCTAATAGATTTATGTATCTAATGAAGGATTAGGGCGTAAGTCGCACATGACTAAAGTAGCGTTACATAATGTGTAGCGCTGCTTTTTTGAATGAAACATCGAAGGAGTGTGTTTGATGATAAAAAGTACGACATATCAAATAAAGAGGAGGTTTCAATGGGGGGGGCTATTACTTATTATGTTATCGTTTTTGTACTCTCCAATTCTTGTTTCTGCAGAAGAAAATTTAAGTTTTTATGTCACACCAGAGTTTCCAGACAGTCAAGTAGAAGGAAGTGGCCGTTACTTCGACCTTAACAGTGAACCTGGAAGTACAGAGGAATTGACACTGAAAATTCAAAATGCCAATGATCAAGCAAAGACGATTGAAATCACGGCTCATACGGCATTTACTAATGTCCAAGGAGTGGTGGAATATGGTAAAGATGCCGAAAAGGCAGACCCAACATTACCCTATTCTTTAGCAGACTTAATTGAACCCCCGACGCCTATTGAATTGGCCGGAAACGAAACGAAGACTGTCAAAGTCACGCTAAATATGCCTAAAGAAGCATTTTCAGGATTTTTAGCGGGTGGCTTAAGAATCGCAGAGGTGAGCGAAGAGCCACAGGAAACAGAAACAAGTGGAGAAGGTGTGGCGATTAAAAATGAATTTGCCTATGTCGTAGGAGTGGTGGCAAGTAATGACCGCTCTGCCGTAAAGCCTGATTTAGATTTATTGGATGTCTTTGCCGATCAACTCAACTATCGCAATGTGATCAGTGCGAACTTACAGAACTTTACACCTACCTTTGTCAATCACTTAGAAGTAGAAGCAACGGTGCAAAAAGAGGGGGAGAACGATATTCTCTATCGAGCCAAGCAAGAACAGATGCAAATGGCACCTAATTCTAATTTCAACTTTCCAATCTCTTTAGAAGGTGATCGCTTTCGAAGTGGCGAGTATCTGTTGAAAATGATGGCACGTTCAGGAGAAGAGGAATGGCAATGGGAACGGAAATTTACTATTGAAGCAGATGAAGCCCGAGCATTGAATCAGCAAGATGTCACGATTGATACGAGTATCAATTGGTGGCTCGTTGCCGCGGTCATCCTGATTCTTTTCTTGTTGTTGATTATTGTTTGGTTACTTATTAAGAAGCAAAGAGCTAAAAATAAGGAGGACCAGCGAGATGAAAATTAAAAAGGTCTTGGTCATGGCAAGTGTTAGTCTTCTTTGTTTTCCTTCGCTCTTTTTCCCAGTGATTTCAACGAGTATTCCTGTGTCTGCCATTGAGAATTCTGTGGAACTATCGAGAGAATCAGAATTGATAAATCCACTGACCAGTACAACAGAAACAAAGGCGCCTATTTTCTCATTCGAAGAAAATCAAGAGCCACCTATAGCAAATAAACAGTTTCAATTAGTCGTACGTTCCAGTCAAAATGTTTCCGAGTTTGTGTTGAATCTCCCAGAGGGAGTCAGTATCGTAGAAGACAAGCAATCTGCTGATAGTAAGTTCAATAATATAGAAGGAAACCAGTGGCAAGTACGGACGAATTCTCCACAAATGACCTTTTCCATTCCACTAGTTGTAGAAAAAGCAGGAGCATATGAGATAGCTGTCGGAGAATCAAAAATAACGCTTAACATTCAAGCAGAGGAGAGCCAAGAAACAAGTGAACAAGGAGTCACTTCCTCGGAAGAAAAAGAAATAGCGAAGACCGAAGAATCAACAGTCGAAGAAGAAGCGAGTGTATCAAGTGATGAAAAATCATCACCCACAGATACTTCGCAAAATGATCCAGAACAAGTAACAGAAAGCGCTCGGTCAACAAAAGAAGCAAGTGTCCAAGATGTGGCGAATTGGGAAGAGTTCATCCGTGCATTTGTAGATCCGTCAATAACAACGATTAATGTTATTTCTGATTTCCAAACACCAGATAATCCTCGACTCAATCTAACGGATATTACGACAGGTGGAACGAATAACCCTAATGGTGGAACAGCATTTGTTTATCTTAATGTAGCTAATATCTCTAGAAATCTAACGGTCGAAGGAAATGGCCATCAAATTGATTTTCGCGCAATCACTTTATGTTTTAACAATATTACGGCTAATTCTTCAACTCCTTGGAATATCGCGTTAAAAGATTTAGAGATATACCACGGAAACTATTATGGACCGTTGACTTTCAATGATTTGAACGTTACGAATCAAACTGCTAGTCAGATCACTTACCATAATATTACGAACTACGGAAATCAACTGATTCATTCACCTTACAGTAGTATTAAAATCTCAGGTAAATCAAGTAGTAAACAAGTATCAGAGTATACTTCCTCTTTTGGTACGTGGCGCATCAATGCACTAGATCAAACGAATATCTATGCTTCAAATTTAACGATAGTTGAAGATGCTGAGGTTGAATTAGAAACAATTAGCGCAGGTAATTTAGATTTAGGAGGAGTAGTACACCCCAATAACAACTTTAGAATGGAAAAAAATTCATCTTTAAATGCTGTATCAAAAGGAAATGCTGGCGAAGCTGATGGAACAAGTTTACTCGTTCGAAGAGGCAGTGTTGAAATAGATGAGGGTGCAAAGCTGAACTTAGTACCACAAAATCTAAGATCAGCAATTTCTTTACGTACTGCGAACTCATCGCTCAGAATAAAAGAAAAAGGTGTTCTTACCATCGATTCTAAAGGAACAAAGGCGAATGCCAATGGGGCTCTATATAATATTATTTGGATGGCGGCAGGAAGCAATCTACTAGTAGAAAGTGGGAGTATATTGAATATTGTTGCCACTGAAATGGCTGCCTCACCATCAAATATTGTACATGTTAATGGGAATGCGACGGTATCCATCGGCAAAGATGCTACCTTGAATATAAAAAGTGACAGTACTTCAAACGCTCAAAATTTGATGTACTTCGCTTCTGCGGGTTCAACCTTTGAATTTTCTGATGCTCAAGAAGTCAATCTAGAACGAACTGGAACGATCGCCGGAACGTCGACCGCCAACGGATTGATTAATATCGCAGGAAGCACCGGGTTATTAGATATCGATGTCCAATCACTGAAACAATGGGCAAGAGGGAATTTTGAAGCGACACCCGATCATTCATGGACTCCGATCTTTAATTTGAATCTACGCTATACAGGAGTAGTTCCTCGTATTGAGACTGTTTCTTCGATTTCACAAGAAACGGCAGATAGTTTTAAGCAATATTTCACTACGCAAAATGTCCAACGGATTTTATTTGAAAAAATTCCAGATGTCGAAGTCACAATTGATCCGTTAACAGAAGATCCGAATGAATTGAATTCTCATACGATTACTGGAAAGGCGAATCCTAATAGTGTGATCCGCTTCTCAGGCGATCCAGCGATTCCTTCAGGCTCTATTACTTCACCTGATATTTCTGAAAGTGAAAAGTATCATACAACGGCAGATGAGAATGGAGATTATCGCTATGAATTACCGGAAGATCGACGGTTTACTGCTGGGAATACCGTGACAGCCTATGCTTTTTTAAATGGAAAAAATGATACTGCTAGTACAATTGTAGAGGAAAAAATTGTGGTGGCACCAGTGGACCCATTAGATCCTGAAACGGAAATTGCCCCAGAGAATAAGCCTGAAATACCAGAAGATCAAGGACGTTTGAGTCTAGATTTTGTGTCTCAATTTAACTTTGATACGCAAAAAATATCTGTTAGTGATCAAACGTATTATGCACAACCGCAACGATTATTAAATGAAGATGGAACAGTGAATGAAAGCGAGGAAAGACCAAACTTTGTGCAGATCAGTGATCGTCGTGCCGGCAATGAACGCAGTGGTTGGCAGTTATCAGTTACTCAAAATGAACAATTCCGTAATGAAAGCGGACATGAATTAATTGGCTCTGAAATACAGTTATTCAATCAAGAATTAGTGACTGCACAAGGTGGAATGGCGCCTACGTTACAAGAAGAAACTACTCAAAGAATCATACCAAATACAAAAAAAATCTTGTTACAAGCAGATGAAGAATCTGGGACGGGAACATGGATCTATCGTTTAGGGAATCAACAAACGGCAAATAAAAGTGTCGGTCTCTATGTACCGAGAGGAACGAATCCAGAAGCAACTAGTTATTCGACAACGCTGACATGGGAATTAAGTGCAGTTCCTGGTAATTAAAGGAAAGAGAATCGTTCTCTTTCCTTTCTTTGTATAGGAGTAAATTCAGGGAAACTCGTTTTAGTTTTTTTAGAAGGATCAAGTTTGAACTTACATAAATTATTAATATATATAATTTTTACTTAGTAGGATAATTCATATTTAATGAATGAAATTTTGAGTAAGATACGATTATGCTCTAAAAAGAACACTTTATGAAAAAAATAGTTTATCCTTTTATATTCATATTATAATTTTCTTAAAGGAAGGAAATAAAGAAAATAGTGTAAATAGGTTAAAAGAAAAACATATCATTTAAACTGCTGGAATTTCTACTCGATAAAGATAAGATGATGTAAAAAAGTTGATAGAAAGTGATTAAATAATAGAAAGGAATTTCTCAAACATGAATTATTTAAAAGATTATCGTTTATGGTTATGTCTTGTAGGAATCGTTGGGTTAGGATTTTTATCAAGTATTTTTAGTGGCAACCCAGGAGACTATTACTATTCTTTACAATTACCACCATTTGCACCGCCTAGCTGGATATTCGGACCGATGTGGACCCTCCTATATATTATGATGGGGGGCGCGTTGTATTTAATAATAAATCTGCCTTCTACAAAAATGAAAGGCAAATTATTAATCTTATTTACGATTCAGTTTGTTTGTAATTTTTTATGGACGATACTATTCTTTAATTTAAAGAATAGTTTTATTGCAGCTATTGATATCAGTTTACTTTTAATTTTCTTAACGATTTTACTCTATCAATTGTGGGTGAATAGGCGTAACGCCGTGCTATTGATGATTCCCTACTATCTATGGGTAATATTTGCTACTATATTAAATTATTCAATTTATTTTTTGAATTAATTCGCAATAATTCACGTGGAATATACCAACATTAGTCTCTAAATAATAAAATTTTTTGTTGAGTAGAGTATCTTTTGTTGAAATTACTAATACCACACAGACTGAATGATAACTTCAGTTTGTGTGGTATTTTATATAAATAGCCACTTAAATTTAATTTTCAAGTAATTAGTTTTTTCAGACCACGAATGGATACTGGAATAATGTCCCCATTTTCTAAAGTGACTTCCCGTATCTTTTTATTAATCATTTGAATATTCTGGGTATTTACTACAAATGATTTATGGCAACGAATAAAGTGATGGTTTCTATCTTCAATCTCTTTTATGTTGCCATAGAACTGTAATTGACTATAAGGGAGATGTACCTCTAATTTATGAGGTACACCAGGAGAAGTAGAAAAGTATTGGATATCTTTAACAGGTAAAAATTTGATTTCATCGTTGAATTCGATTTTAAACATCTCTTTTTCTAAAGGAGCTATTTGAAGATCTTTAAATAGCTTGCTTAAAATACGTTCGATATTATCTTTTAAATGTAAAATATCTTCCTTGATAATATAATCAGTAGGTTCAATATTATTTTTTAAAATAATCAACGAAAGATCAGTATAGGAAGTGACATAAATTATTTTACCAGATGGATCAAGATCACGAATTTTTTTACCGAGTTCAATCCCATTCAATTCACTGTCTTTTAATTCGATATCTAAAAAATAAATACCGAAAGGAGATGTATTTATTTGAACACTTGTGAGTAAATCTTGGGAATTTGAAGTGACGAAATGGATATAGCAGCCTAAGTTTTCGATCATGATTCGATTCTTTATGACAGTAGTTATCAACTCCAGTTGTTTCGGATCATCTTCACATATATATATTGGAATCATTAAAAAGCTCCTTTTAATGTGTTTGTATATAAATTGTTTGAGAAAAACGCTGATTTTCAATTGAAGTTTCAATCAATAGATAAGGGTTCGTTTTTGCCAACTCATCCAGGATATGCAGACCTAGGCCTTCATTTTTAGGATTGCTCTTCGTAGAAAAACCCTTTTGTTTTAATTGGTTAAGTGGCAGTGTATTGATAGTTGTATTAACTATTCGAATAACTAACGAATTCTTTTTCTTTAAAATTAACAATTCGATTTTTTTCTTTTTTGTCACAGCAGCTCCTTCTGTTGCGTTATCTAAGACAATACCAAGTATACGAACTAAATTGACCGCATGCTTGGAATCAATTTTGACTTCTTCAGGTATGGTTATCTGTAGAGAGATACCTTTCTCTATTGCCATCATTAATTTTAATGACAATACACTTCTTATTTCCGGTACATTTATTTTATCCAATAAACTAAGATTTGCTGGGGAAAGATTCATTATCTCACGTGTAGGCAATATATTTTGATCGTAATATTTTTTTAGCCCTTCCAGATCCCCTTCAATAATATAACTATTCATCGAAAATAATAGATTCTGATAGTCATGTTTGAATTCCCTAAGTTCTTGATAATTTTTCTCAATATCTCTTATATAATCTTGTTGTAGCTGGATACGTTGCTCCAATAGTTGTTCTTCCATTTTTGCATTTGAAATTTTCCAATAATAAATAAAAATAATTAAACCAATACATAAATATAGAATAAAAAAAGTAGTATTTAACGCAAGTACTTCCGGATTTCCTCCCGAAAAACGAGTATATAAGATAATAATATAATAAGTTGAAAGAATAAATACACCGATTGTACCGATTATTTGGTAATCAATTGCATAAGACCAATTATCAAGGGCTTTTCTAAAACTATAAGCAAGGATAAAAGACAAAAGAGCTGAAAGTGCAATATGAAAGTACTGCGAGGCGTCTCCGGGTTCGATCACGGAAGAACCAAGTACTATAAAGTCTCCTATACTTGCTAGATGATCTCCTAGCAGAGAAGATAATAATCCCAAAGTTAAAGCATAAACTAATTGTCGATGTGATGAAGATAAAAAATGGAATATCATAGCTAACATAAAAATTGCTATTAGTGTAGAAAAAATACCAAATATTGGGTACAAGAAACTTAATAGGATAGCATTTAAACAAGTAACAATTAGAAAAAGAGATTTATGTATTATTTGATGATCGATGAGTAATATACAAATTGTATATATGAAATATTGTAGGGCTATAGGCCATAAAAACATAGAATACATCTCCTAATGTGTTTTCTAAAATTATAGCATAAAGCTTATAATATAGTTTTTTAGTAATTAATTTAACCTTTTTAATTGTATAGAAAATTACCGTTTTCTATACAATTGGATGTTTTATAAGTTATATTGAGTTTAATAAGAAGTTTTTCTTTTACTCATGGTATGTTTTATTGTGATGGTTTATCAATATATATATAGAAATGTACTAAAATGAGATTTTCAGTTATGGTATAATATTTATGCTGTCTGCTACCCCGGCCTATTCTGGCAAGGGGAGGAGGTTGTATTATGAATTACCTTTTCGATATGTTTTTTGCAATCGTAACAGAAGTAACCGCGCATTACATCTGTAAATGGCTTGATTGCAAAATTATTGCCAAAAAAGACAGTAAGCCTACCCGTTAATCTGAATAGAACGTAAAAGAAAACCACTAGCCCGCCAGCTAGTGGTTTTTGGTGTATCATGAATTACCTTTTCGTTAAAACAATTATACCATATCTACTAAAAAAAACAATTAATAGATAATAGACGAATTATCATTACCACTTTGATGAAAAAAGTGAATAATCATTTATCACCAAGCTCTTGAAAGGCAGGATCGTACTCTGTTGATGCTTGAGATATTAATACATCCATCTTCAATTAAGATTTGTTTTTTGCATTGCTGCTTGAATTTTTTCTTATCTAAAAATCTAAAAAAATGTATCTCCAGGATGTAACCCATTTTC
This sequence comes from Enterococcus mundtii, assembly GCF_002813755.1. Classification (NCBI taxonomy): domain Bacteria; kingdom Bacillati; phylum Bacillota; class Bacilli; order Lactobacillales; family Enterococcaceae; genus Enterococcus; species Enterococcus mundtii. Next base: position 88,768 of record NZ_CP018062.1, read on the forward strand.
TTTAAGAAACTCCTTTGAAATTGTTAATACTACTACTGAATTCCCCACTTTTTTGAATTTTCTTTCTTCAATTGCTATAGTCTTCTCTCTCCTCCTTTTTTTATTTGTATATACGCTTGTTGATATTAAATCAACCGTACTCTCTTATCACTAACTATATAGAAAGATGAGTCTTTCTATATAGTTAGTGATACAAAATTTATTTTTCGTAAAAGGCACTCTATTTGTTGACATACCCCGCTATAATTGGTATAGTCCAATTATAGCGATTCCCTCCCCTACTTGTAAAGAAAGGTTGATTTTAATGAATTATAAAGACGCATATAAAAAAATCGATGAATTATTAAGTCATATGCCAAATTATATAAAAGATTTTGTACAGGCTCGTGACGACCAAGATCAATCCCCACAAACTACACTAGAATATTTGAAAAATTATAAATTATTTTTTCAATGGTTAATTAGTGAAGCTGTTGTAGCAGATACTTCTATTCATTCATTGAGAGAATTGACTCCTTATGAATTAAATTTATATAAATCATATCTAAAACGACGTTCTAAAGAGAATATAAAAAAAGTATCTACGAAACACTATTTGCAAGATAGTAATAATTTAGGATTGTCTGTTGCAACGATCAATCGAAATATTACTGCCTTGAAGGTTTTATTCAAGTATCTCTCCTCTAGTTCCAATAATCCTAATGGTGTGCCCTATCTCAATACTAACCCTATGGAACATGTTGCGACAATAACAGACAGAACGACACTTGCAGCTCGAGCAAATTCAATCGAAAAACAACTATTTTTAGATGAAGATACTCAAAATTATTTAGATTACATTGAGTTTGAATACAAGGATTCTTTGAGTCCTAAGGCTCTCTCCTATTACTTACGAGATGTTGAGCGAGATCTTGCTATCAATGCATTGATCTTAGGCTCTGGATTACGGTTATCTGAAGTAGTAAATATAAATGTAGAGGATCTGTCTTTAGATAAGAATAAAGTTGTGGTAATCAGAAAAGGAAATAAAAGAGATGCGGTCAATATAGCAGCCTTTGCTATGGAGTACTTGGCAAACTATCTGGCTATTCGTAGTAGTCGCTATAAGGCTCCTGACAACGAGAAAGCCATGTTTTTGACTACTTATAAAGGAGAGTCAAAAAGAATGACAGGAATAGCAATTGAGCGTATGGTAGCGAAATATTCAAAAGAATTCAAAGTACAAGTTAGTCCTCATAAACTACGCCATACCTTAGCCACAAGGTTATATAAACAAACTAATTCACTTGTTCTTACAGCTCAGCAATTAGGGCATACTAATACTACTACCACGACTTTGTATACGCATATTGATAATGCTGCTACGATTGATGCGTTGAATGCTTTATAAGTAATCGAATTAATTATAAAAATAGTATTGAAGCGGATATTCAAATAAAAGTATTTATAGTAGTAATATAATAGTAATTTATTATATTACTACTATATTACTATTAAGTTATTTCATGTAAAATTTACCTAGTAATAATATATTATATTCTACTACCTTAATTAAATATAAGTGTAGTCCTATTGTAACTTGTAGAAACGTTGGTACGATAGTACTAAGAGAATATATTATCTACTACTATTATTATCCGTGAAAAAGTTACTACCAGAACTAATGATTATGGTAGTAAATAATAAAGATAACTTTCTATCGTCTATTGATTCAGTTTCTAAGTTGTTTATCGGCAAAAATAGTTATTTCTGTTAGCTTCAAATTTATATAGTAATAAGACTAAATTAAGCCCTTAGAGAGTAGAGATTCTCTAAGGGCGTTTTCGTGATTATGAACCGTTACTTTTTTTCCACCATTGTGCATTCCAATTCTGGCATGTCATTGGTTACATGCTTTCTTGCAAATTCAAGATTATTTAGCCATTCATTGATCGAGGATCTTTCTATAATTACTGGCATACGATCATGTACTGAAGCTACTGACGTATTTGGTTTGGTCGTCAATATAATTGATTCTGTTTCAAATCCTGATTCAGTTTTATGGATTCGATAAAAGCCACCAACAAATAAAGTACTGTTCTCCTTTCCTTTGAATAAAAATTTTTGTTTATTGTGATCCCATTCATAAAAACCAGACATTGGAAAAATACAGCGGGATTCTCTAAAGGCTTTCGAGAATGTTTTTTTCTCTTCTACTGTTTCTGAACGTGCATTGATCATCAACTGTCCTTTTTTAAATCCCTCAAAGCCCCATCGGGTGATATCAGGAACAACTTCGGCTTCTTTGTTGAGGCCTAGGGTCACTACATGATTTGAAGGAAACACTTCATTGGTAGCAAGTCGTATATCTTTGTCAGCTACTTTTGTTTCCGCTTGATCGTGATACTTTTTAAGTTCATTAGATTCTAAATCAAAAAAATATCGTCCGCACAAAACATTCACCTCCATTAATATGATTGCTTGCTTAAAACATCCATTATAGATCTATTTTACAAATAAACTTTTACCACTACTATTTAAGTTTACCTGATTTATTCTTTCATAGAAACAGATTAGTCTTCGACAAGTTTGTATTTGACTTACTATTATTTTGGTAACAAAGGAAAAAAAATGATCACAAAGCTGAGTAAACATAAACACGTATATGACCACGTTTATCTACAATGTTTTACCTAAAAGTAACGTAATACATTTAGTAATATAATAGTAACATAATATATTATATTACTAAAAGAGAAGTAGCTTTTAAAAAGCTACTTCTCTTGGTTTTTATCAAAATTTAAAGGATATTTGCTGTAGTCTTTGAGATGTTCATTTACTTCTTCTTCAGTAGCTAAACCTAGTTGGTAAAGATGTTGCCAGATTGCATTATCCATAAAATCTGAAAGAAATCCTTTTGTTCCAGGAATTTTTTTTGAGTGTCTTTGATCTTTATAAATAAGATCTTCTACACGTCTTAAGGTTTCTGTATCAAATTTTAAAGTTCTAGCGACAAGCTCATTTGCTTGATTTTTTTTTGTTTTACTTAACCCAAATTTATCTGCTGCAACATGAGTAATACCAAGACTTTCATTTTGAGTAGGTAACAGAGTTGAGTTAGTAGAATTCTCTGATATACTTTCAACAATTTCATTTTTTGTTTCTATTTCATTTTCCGAAATGCTATCGATAGTGTCTTCTGGAGTATCTAAATCTTCTAATTCATCGTCAAAAAAAGATTCAAAGTCACCTGAAGGTTTGTTTTTTGGTACTCTAGGCATTATTCGTCACCGTCGCTTTCGATGTAAAATTGTTGAGGAAATTCAAGTACTTTTCCTTCTTTAGAAAGTAGCCCTAAATCATTCATTTCGTTCAATAATTTGTAAAAATTTTGAGCAAACTTATTTTCAGGGGTACTCATAGTTATAGGCATACCATTTCTAACTAACTTGTCAGCAAACGTAATTGATCTTGGTAGTTCAGAATCAAAGTAATGGTAATTGTTTCGATTAGTATATTTCATCATTGCATTAATCATTTTTGCGTGTAAATTTGTATTGTATACTTTATTTGCTAGTACACCACCAATACGTAGTGAAGGATTGTATTTTTCTTTTAATGTATTTACACGTGATATTAAATGAGTTACTCCGTCAACACCGTTAAGATCTGGCTCATAAGGAACAATTACCACGTCGGCAATTGATAGTACGGATGATGTCACTTGTTTAAGTTCGGGCGGAGTATCAAAAATAATATAATCATATTTGTCCATTACACCATCAAATTTTCCATCTAAAGCATTAAAATAATTAGCACTTGGATCAATCATTTTGTTCATTCTCTTTTTAAGGCCAGAAATAGTCATAATTTCAGATAAGTTATCTTTAAATTTTTTTAATAAGGAAATAAACCATTCCAAAATAGTATCACGAAATTCTTCCATCTTATCAAATTCAAGATAATTATTATCTGAATTTGCAGGTAGAACATCGATGTGGTCATCGTATGTATGAACAATCGATTCTTCAACTGTGGCATTTCCCATAAAAACATCGTAAATGGTATTTTGATTTTTCCCAACTTTCACACGAAATGATTTTGTACTATTTCCCTGAGCGTCAGTATCAACTACAAGAATATTTGCTTCAGGAAATGATCTTCTAATAGCTCCTGCTAGATTTAATGTAATCAGAGTTTTACCAACCCCACCTTTGTTTGCAGCTACTGTTAGTGCTACAGCCATAAAAATCCCTCCTAAAATTCGAAAGTAATATAATAGTAATATTTATAGTAATATAAAAGTAATGTATAAAATAATAAATTGGTCGTACAATATATTACTTTTTAGTAATATATTGTATTACTTATACAGATGATACCATTAACCATTGTTAAATTCAACAACAACAGTAAACTTTCTAAGTATTTTGATTTTAATAATATATTATATTACTATTACTATAAGTAATATAATAGTAAGGTAATAGTAATATATTATATTACTATCCAAAATAACCCTGTATTTGTACAGTTTCAGCTACCATCATAGTTAATTTATTTAGTAAAATTGATTGTAAAATAAAAAAGATAATGCTAGAATAAACACTAAGTTAGTGTTGTTGTTTTCAACAATGAGGAGATTGAAGTTATGAAGAAAGAAACAAAAGAATTTAGAAATGAATACGATAGATTTGTATTAAAATTTTTAATACAAAATTACCATATAAGCAGAATTGATTTATCCAAAGCAATTGGCTTAGCGCCAAGTTATGTAAGAGAATTTTATAACGGATCTAGAAGTTTTGGAGAAGAGGCGTTAGATAAATTAGAAACAACAATGTTTAGTTTATATGCTCCGCTTCTAAAAAATCATTCTTTTGAGTTAGAGCAGGTTGATCATTTAATTCAATCGATTGAATCAGAGGAAGAATTGGAGCTATTTAGGTTGAAAGGTGCTAATGTTCTTGATTTTTAAGAAGCTTTAAGTAATAACCTACATATTCAATGTTTTAAAAATCAAAATATACACCAATAGTCATGTTCTATTAACGGAAAATCATATCCCTTATTTAGAACCCACATGTTTAGGTTACGAAAAGGTTGATATGTAGGCATTCTTTCTTATAGCAGATGTTTTTCCATTAAACTTGCTATTTACAGATTTAAGATTTATACGGTAAGATATATTAGAAAATTACATAAAAAAAGAGACGGAAATAAAAGATTCTACCAAAATCTATTATTTCTGAATCACATGACCATACTTCATGTGTTCACGCTCGTCTCAAGAATATGTAAGTAGCTACCAACTACTTATATTTAAAAGGATTCGGAAATCAATTCCGATTACCTTTATTCTAACAAAAAAAGGCGAGCAACTCAACATAAAAACGTTTATTTGATGTACTTTTTATGAGTATATTAATCAACATTGATGAGAGAACACATAGTATAGCTGTTTCGGCAGATATTTAATGTGTTCTCTTTTAATTTTGGGGAAGGACGTAAAGTTGATGTTGATTAATTTATATACAGCGCTATTGAAAAGCGGTATTCGAACATATAAATATCGAAACAGCACCATTAAGCCTATTCAGTATGAAAATACGAGTAGGAATGGTGCTATCTTTGCGTACCGTACGAAACAGTTGATGAATGCTGGACGTGGAATGGTGATCACATCTGAAGAAGCGATTCTTGAAAACGAAAGCAAGCTTACACATTGGACTCCTAATGTGTATCGATATGGAACGTATGCTGACGAGAATCGATCAGTCGTTAAAGGACATTCTGAAAACAATTTAAGCCAAATCAATACCTTTGTTGTCGATATCGATACAAAAGTTAATCACGAAGGGGAGATCGTCCTTGCTTGTTTAGATCAAATTGGTTATATGCCAACATTGATTTTAGAATCTGATCATGGTTACCAAGTGTATTTTTCATTGAGTAGCCCAGCTTACGTAACGAAAAAGAGCAACTTCAAGGTAGTCGAAGTTGCAAAACGTATTTCTACAACGATTCGTAAACAGTTAGCAAAGCAATTACCTGGAATCGATGTGGGCTGTAATCACTTTGGAATTGCACGGTTTCCAAACAAAAAAAATATAGTTTTTTACGAAGAAGCTTATCAATACGCATTTTCAGAATGGTTGAATTGGTCAATGAAAATAGCTTCTAGTCAAAAAACTGAAGCGAAACGAGAAGCTAAAATTGTTGTTTTCCCTGAGAAAAAAGAGTATCGACAAGTGGACGAGCCCTGGTTCGATCTATTATTACGTAAAGCAGATATTATCGGTGGAGGTGGCCGGTTAGGTCGAAACAATGTGATTTTCACATTGGCTCTTGCTTATTTCTCTTCGGGATATGCGCTAGAAACATGTGAATACAACATGTTTGAGTTTAATGAGCGACTAAATGAACCTTTGGCTGAAGGGGAAGTAAGAAAAATTGTTATGAGCGCTTATTCTGGGACATACCAAGCAGCACAACGTGATTTTATTTTAGAGTTGTGCCAGCAATGGGTATCTTCAGGAGTGCAAGAAAAAGATTTATTTATTCAACGTCGTGGCTGGTGGAAGTTCAAGAAACCAAGAGAACAAAGAAAATACAGTCATAAGCATGAATGGAAACAGGATCTAATCAGCTATTTAGCCAAAAAAAGTGATCAAGCTAATCCTTATATCATGCTATCTAAAAAAGAGTTGTCTGAAGAGTTAAGTATGCCTAGTCGCAGTTTAGATCGCGTTCTGGAAGAATTAAAACAAGAAAATAAAGTATTCTATCGTATTAAAAGAGGAAGAAACGGTGGGATTGTATTAGCCTCAGTTAAGGCATTATTAGCTAAGAGTATTATTAGCAAAGATGAAGCTAAAAAAGCCTACGTAAAAGAGATCTGTGACATGTTTGGGCTTCAAGATCAAGAACTTGAGCATACACTAGAACAGTTGGCCGCAACAACCAATGACATGATTCAAACGGAATTATTCGAGATTGATACGGGTTAAAAATAAAACACGTCAATTGCCTTTTACAATATATCTATGATACTTGTCTGTTCTTTCCCTAGCTACCGATACTGTTCTGTAGTATTATTACGTATGCAATAATATCAGGAGGGACTATTATGTCTTTAAACTTTCATGTTTATTCTCATCCGATCAATGCTTTTATTATTCGTAATTTAGAGATGACTGTAGATGATTTTTGTATCTTGTATGGGTTTAAGCAGGGGACGGTGGCTAGTTGGATTTCAAGAGATAGGTCTGTAGAGAATTTACCTGTTTCCTTTATTTATGAGCTTAGTTTAGCAGCTGGTAAAAATATGAGTGAGGTTTATTTGGATCTTCTTGAGTTAGAAGAAGATTATGTGGGGCGGAAAAAGATGAAGGGGATTTGAGGTATTTTGTTAAAAAGGGGAGTCAATAAATCTTCTCCTTTTGACAGAATTTCAGATCAGAATCGTATCATATTACTTTAATTGAGCGTAGTCATGACAAAGATTATATGTGTATTATGTTCAAAGTCTACCCTAAAACAGGATTGACAAAATTTATCAATTCTTATTAACGTGCCAGTTCATGATTGATAAAACGTGATTTTCCAAGAGCAAATAGTTTCTTTTGAAAGAAATGTTTTGTTCTAAAAGTTTTTGTTTTTTGACAATTCTTGGTACACGATCTAAGTCATCAAGAAATATAACGAAACATATTCAAAATCAAGGAAACAATTACACATAGAGTTGAACTTTATGGAACGCCTCAAAGCATATAAATTTAGAGATGAATCCGTTGGATTTTCTCGGTTCAAAAGTAAGAAGAATCCGGTTTAATGCTATATCACTAATAACCAAAAAGGAACAGTGGCTTTGATTGATAATAAATTCGTCAAAGTTCCTAAATTGAAATCCTTAATCGAAATTAAACTTCATAGACAATTAAAAGAAGTTACTAAAACTGCCACAATATCCTGGTGCTTCAGTGGTAAATACTATGTTTTCGGGATTATGTTAACTAACTAAATAACTAACGTGTTCAATCGTTCGGTAATTACACGTAATTACTCACTTTTTTGCTACAATGTACTTACTAAGTAATTACTATATATTGGAAATGAGGAGTATATATGATTACAAAAAAAAGAAAACAAGGTAATTCTATTATGTTGACAGTTCCTAAAGACTTTAATGTTCCGAATGGAGTAGAAGTTGAGGCAAAACTTGTAGAAAATGGCATTCTTTATGAATTTGTTGAACCACAAAAGGAATTCTTTGATTTTAGTGAAGATATTTTGTCTGATATAATCGCTGAAGGCTACGATAAAGATAAAATCCTTGTAGAGTTTAAGAATAGAAAAAGCAATTTGGTCTCTTCTTTTAGAAATATTGCTACAGATGCACTTACTAATTCTAAGGCTATGTCTAAAGAGGAGCTGGCAAAAGAAGTTGGGTTATGAGATCGTTCCTTCAAAACATGTGATTAAGTATCTAAAAAAGATAAAAGAAAAACCTTTAAAAGAGAAATTTTTAAATATGATTTATGATGAGATTGCAGTTGATCCATATTCAGGAAGTCAAAAGACTGGGGATTTAGCAGGTATTTGGTCTAAGGGATTTAACTATGCAGAAACTACTTATAGAATTGCTTATGAAATTCAAGAAAATATGGTTATTCCTGTATTGTTATGTGGAACACATGAAAATTTCTATGAGCAGTCAAAGAATATCAACTGACAAGAAGTGTCTGTCTTCGTAGAATGGAGTAGAATTTTTTGTCTATTGCTAAATCATAAATTTTTTCAGGAAAACAACGCAGCAGAAAATAAAGTGCTATAATATTTTTGGACTTTACAAATCAAAGGAGAGGTCGTTCGTCAAAAGAATGGCTTCTTTTTTATGTCTTTTAATGGTTCTACATAGGAACTATGTTTGTGCATAGCTTCTTTTAGTAATTATAGTTTAGTAAATTAGTATCTCGTGAAAGATAGCAAGGTTCATGTCGTTTGAATATGGTATAATCGTGAGGTAGAGAAGTGAAAAGATGGTGGCTAGTCTCTTGAAAAAGGGGTGATGCCTATGGTTCATAGCTTTATCCCTAGAAGGGAGTAGGCAAGTGTCAACTTTTGAAGCAATTCAACTGATGATCGCTTTTGCGACGTTAGTTTTGCTGATTATTGACCATAAGGACAAAAAATAACCATCTAACACTTTGACCGGCGTTTAGATGGTTAAAATTCTATTTATATCGCAGTCACCGTCTTTTTAACGGTTCTACATAGGAGCTATGTTGACGCATAGCTCCTTTTGTTATTGCTATTATAGCAAAATAATTTTAAACTCGCAAATGTGAAGTAGACAAAGGTCAATTTTTGAAGCAATTCAACTGATGATCGCTTTTGCGACGTTAGTTTTGCTGATTATTGACCATAAGGACAAAAAATAACCATCTAACACTTTGACCGGCGTTTAGATGGTTAAAATTCTATTTATATCGCAGTCACCGTCTTTTTAACGGTTCTACATAGGAGCTATGTTGACGCATAGCTCCTTTTGTTATTGCTATTATAGCAAAATAATTTTAAACTCGCAAATGTGAAGTAGACAAAGGTCAATTTTTGAAGCAATTCAACTGATGATTGCTTTTGCGACGTTAGTTTTGCTGATTATTGACCATAAAGACCAAAAAAATAATCATCTAACACTTTGGCCGGTTATAGATGGTTTGAAAAAAACAATTAATAACTGTCACCGTCTTTTTAACGGTTTTACGTAGGGGCTATGTTCGCGCATAGCTCTTTTTTATTATAGCCTGTTTTATTAATTAACGCTAGCAAGGGACAGTTTTTATTGACAAATTTATCCCTTCAAAAGATAGTGCACTTTTTGAACTTGAGGAGGATTTCCTTTTCGATCTACCATTCTTTCGTAACTGCTCTTGAAAAAAGGATAGAATCGAGTGTGATTTAAAACAATTTTTAGTCCGTCGATATAGGTACCTAATTCAGTTAATTTTTTTTGTTTTTCTTCTTGTTTCTTTTCTTTGTAAATATCAATTATGGCAGTAAAATAGTAATACCAAATGTGATAGCTGGCTTGTCCAAATGTAGTGGCGTATTTTTCTACGTTTTTCAGTAATTCTTGAGCCATAGCGAAGTCTTTATTATCAATAAGCATATCTGCAAAATTGACGAAACAAATCCCTGTGTATTTCAAGTAGTAAGAGTTGTGAAATTTACGTACGTTGATATCTAGATCCAAAATTTTTGGGTAAAGTGATTTGATTTGATCCATACTTAGATAAGCAGTGAAATCTCCTAAAAATTCTAAGTCGTAGGAGGTTAACTTTGTGCTGTAATTGATTCGATTATAGTTTTCATTGATATAAAGTTGGTCGACCTTAGGAATAATAGAACTTTGCTCTGAAAAGTGCTTCTGCAATAAGTATTTAAAGCGGATTAAGGCTGGAACGAGTTCTTTTTGATCCACTAAAGTTTTGTAGAGCTTTTCTGGACGAGTAATCGGTACAGAAGCTTTATTTTCGATGATATAGTCATATTCTTGGATAAGTAAAGCTGTTTCTGGATCGTCATTGAAATTGCTGTAATCAATAATATCTTCAATACGTGCATTTAAGCGGTATGCTAGTTGCTCGATAGCAACAATCGTTAACCGAGTTTTTCCTTGTTTGACTCGACTATAAGTGAGTGGTGTAATGATCCCTTGAGCTAATTCTTTTTGTGTCATGTTGCGTGCAAGGCGTAATTTCTCGATTCCGTCGATAAAGATTAAGTTTGAATTATACATAGATTAACAGCCTTTCATAAACGATATTAAAAATTGATATAATCAAAAAAATAGTTTTTTTTTTCAAAAAATGGTGGTAGTTTTATAACATAAATCGGTGTATTAATACAGATTTATAATATTAATCAAAAGAGGTGAAAAAAATGTTTGATATTTTTGATTTTTTTGGAGTAAAACCAACAGATGCTCAAATTGCTGGGCAATAAATAAAAATCTAAAAAAAACAAGCATCAATATTCTAACCGAAGACTAAGGCTAGAAAAATTAGCCGTCTTTTTATTGATAAATCAAGAAAAAATAGATTTTTAGTAGCTACGATTCTATTTCCTTATTAAAGTTTAAATATCACAATTGTTACAAAAAGATAATGCTTAAAACAAGCATTATCGGATTAAACAAGGATTATAAATGTCATAAAAATATTGGAATATTTGTTCGTGAAGTTTTATACTAAAAAACATAAGAAGTGACACCTTACAAAAGCGTCACTTCCGAGTATAAAATATCTTTATATAATTATTTTGTTTTTTTATAGTTGCGATAATTTAAAAAGTCTGCTACGCTTTATTCGAATTGATTTCGTTCGAAGCGTCGGATGAAATATCGTGACAGTTAAAAACAAAATAGAAGGCGGTATGGACTCGGGAGACTGGTAATCTCCGTCAGCGCCCATACACGTCGCATTAAGCTCGACCCTTAATGCGTTAACCCTCCAGTGTTGTTGCAGCATAACTGCAACGGCAATAGTATAACAGAAATTTAAAAGTGATACCACTTTTTATTGAACTCAATTGAAAGTGTATTTGCTGATGAATTTATGCGTATGCAGTCTGTTAGAAAGTTGTCGTTGTGATTTGTTGCTATGTTATACACTGGAGTTAGAGGGAACGCATAGGCATGCGTTCCCTCTTTTTTTGTTGTGAACGAAATCAATTCTTTGTTTTTAGAAAGGGTGAATTCAATGTATACAGGCATTGTAAGTATTGCAGATATACGTGAATTTGGATCACGTATTATTGTCACAGAAAGACTTGTGAAAGAACTAGCAGATGGATCAACCAGGATTGTGCCACAAGGGAAACGGTTTGTTTTGAAAAATGGGGAAGCATTAGAGGAACGCCACTATTTTGTTGGGAAACAAAAAAAATTCCTTTTAGGAAAACCTGTTCCACTGAAAGATTTATATGATCGAATTAAGTTTGTATATGATGCTAACGGTGTTTTGATTGCACGAAGAAGAAATGGACGCTTACGTTCGACTGCAAAAGGAATGGCCAAAAGAATTAGCTAAAAATGACTTCAGAATATTTTTATCGTTTTACGCTTGCTTGAAAATATTGTCGAGACTCTTAGAGGCGTTTGGAATCGAGTGGAAATTGCTCAGTAGACTTAAGCTATCAACAATTCTCGAAAGAGAGTGAACGGGGTAGTTTTTCACGATTGATATCACAAAAGATTGGTCAGTCGAGTAAATGTTGACTGTTGAAGGTCGATGAAATGAATCTGTACAAATGACATGTCCGGAGTAAACAAGGGCAAATCTAAGGGTTAGACAAGTTTGAATAGCGCCTAAACTAATCAGAGCAGCTACTAAGGGGTTTAGGCTTTGACGCAAACTCATGTAAGAGGGAGTAGGTCTTCTCGTAATGGGGAGGACGCGTAGCGTATCTCACGCTGCGTCGTTGGCTGCAATACATGTAGGCACTTGCCAGGACATTGATCGAATGATCAATCGAGCATTTACCGTTGTCTACTAGGGTTTCTCGTATCGGACGCCATAAACGAGTCGACTTATTTATTTTTAAGTAAACGTAAAACGATAAAAATATTAGGTATGAAGTAAAACTATTTTGGATGCAGAAGAGGTGTGGAAGAATGAGCAAACAGATCACGATTGAAACATTGAAAAAAATAATTTCTCGTAATAAAAATTTTTTCAGCGACATTAGTTTTGTATTAACTCAAGCTGGGATGGATTGTGGAGATATAGAACCTGAAGAGGAGGAAGTACTTAGTAAGTGGTGTGAGCTAATAGTAAGTGTAGCTTTAGAAAGTGTATTATCGGAAAGTATGTTTACTTCAAATCACCAAGTAATTAACGAACACGAACTAAAAATACTACCAGAATATTTTGGAGCAATAACAAGTGGGCAAAAGAAATTTGAGATCCGCAAAAATGATCGTGATTATAAGGTTGGTGAACAGCTGTTATTAAGAGAATGGAACAGTGAGGAGTTCACAGGTTGGGCATACAAAGCAACGATTACTTATGTCACAGATTATGCGCAAAAAGATGGGTATGTTGTGTTAGGAATCAAAGGGCAGGAGGAAGTAGAACGTCTATGATAAATATTATCGTCTTTACTATGAAGATTTTAGAGATTTTAGCAATTTTTGTTGGTGTAATAGTGGGCGGTTTAATTTCATGGTATATTTCTAACTTTTTATTTAGTTTGTTAGAAAGTATATTTTTTAAATAGGAGGACAATCATTGAAAACATTGAAGAGAATGATAATAAAAATCCAAAATGCGCGTGGAATACCCGTAAAAACGACCGGAAGAGATTTTATTCAATTGAATAAGAATGTATTTGAAAAGAACCACAATATACAAGCGCAAATCGATTTTTTGAAAAATGAAGGTTTATACGATAAAGTTGGTGAATTTTGTTTGCTTAATGGAGGAGTAGCAATTGTAGAACGGCTAAAAGATGGTGGAATAGCAATTATGAGTCAGAGTAATTGCTGAAAAATCACCTGCTTAAACTTTGATTATTAAGAGCAAACGATAAAATATCAACAAAATATTAAAGGAGAAAATAAAATGAGAGACACAGTCACGATTCAAATTGAAACAGAAACTAATCAACAAATGAAAGATGAACTTAACAAATTTTACGGAGGTATATCCAAGGAGTATACAAGGAAAAAAAATTACACCGTTCAGATAACAAATTCAAACAATCAAAGAGCGGTTTATATCCATTCACTAAATTCTGAAGTTAAGTGATTATATTGTTGGTGTAGAAGTTATTGATTTTATAGCTGATCAAGACTGAATAAAAACAATAGATGGAGGAAATAGACAGTGAGATTTTTCAAAGTAAAAGAGCCATTTTATTATGCGTTGATCGCAGCAAAGAATGAAGAAGAGTGTATGGATCTATACGAGAGAGTAGTAACAGACATAGAAGATCGTGAGGAATTCGTTAAATGTTTACAAGAATTAGATCGAAATGAAGCGATTCAGAAAAATTCGAGATCAGTTAGTGAAGAAACATTACAACCGATCGGTTTAGAAGAATCGACAAACAAGATTTTTAAAATAGTCAATGACAACAAACCTTGTGTGTTAGCCATTGATCACGCTCTAATTTAAATGATTTCGCTATGTGAGGACAACAAAACAAATAACTGCTATAAAAACGAAGAATGTTAAGTATGAAAGTGCAATTCCAGCTCTAGCAAGGAGTGATTTTTGTATAGGAGGACACCAAATGACAGAAGAAACTATTAAAAATGAATTAGCAGAAATTCTAGAAGATCATAAATGTAATCTGGAACATATTGATTTGATTGACGAAAAATCCTTCAAATACATGTATGAACTGTTAGTTAAAGAATTACTAGAACTTGTTGAGTAGGAGGGGGAATGCTGAAGATGGGGAGACCAGTTTTAGAAGCAATAAATATAGATACTTTGACAAGATCAAACTATATTGAATTGTTAAGAAAAGGGTACTCAGTAAAAGATATATTTAGAGAGCTATCCAAAGGATCAAATATGGATGATAAACTTCTACGAGAGGAATTTGATTATTGGCGTAAAGGTAATGGTATTTTAGATCTGAAATCAACAAGAATAAAGGAATATTAAACGTTGAGCGTATGTTTTACATAGGCTTTTTTTATTTCAATTTTTTCAATGAAAGGAATGATATTGATGGAAAAAGAATCAAAAAGAAGTAATGAAGTTGCACAGGAAGTAGAACAAGAATTTTTAGAAATGATGAATCAAAAGCATGTTAAACGTATGTCAGTATGTGAGTACATTAGTATTCTTCTATCATCGGTGGAAGATAAGAAAAAGAGACAAGAGGAAGCGAAACAAAAACTACGATTACTTGGAGCTTTCAAAGGGTTTACGAATCTACAAAGAACCTATATCAAACAAGGAAGATGCACACAACTATATTTAGAAAAAGTCTAAGAATAATATTGTCTATTTTGCTGATTAAATTGAAGGCAAAATTATGTTATAGTGAAACAGTAGAAAAGTGAAAAGATGGTGGCTAATCTCTTGAAAAAGGGGTGATGCCTATGGTTCATAGCTTTATCCCTAGAAGGGAGTAAGCAAGTGTCAACTTTTGAAGCAATTCAACTGATGATCGCTTTTGCGACGTTAGTTTTGCTGATTATTGACCATAAAGACCAAAAAAAATAACCATCTAAACACTTTGGCTAGGAGTTAGATGGTTAAAAAAAACTATAAACCTATGTCACCGTCTTTTTAACGGGTCTACACTGGAGCTATGTTAGAGCATAGCTCCTTTTTCTTGCCTTTAGTATATCAAAGTAATTAAATGTAAGCAAACTTAGAGTAAGTTGGGTAAAATTTTTTTACTAAAATGATTCAAGTGAAGCAAAAATAAAATATTTTAACTATAAAAAAGTGGTGAAATAATGAAATTCATTCGTGGTACTCCCAAATAAGAAATAATTTTGTACTAATCGACACGGAAAACTTCCGTGTCTTTTTTTGTTATCAAGTAAAAGAGAAAAGAGGATAAATAGTGAGTTCAAAAAATAAAACTTTTAAATTGAAATCAAGTTTAATGCTATCTGCTGCTTTATTAGGGGTCGTAACGACCAACCTAGGGGTAGTTTACGCAGATGCCAACGATAACCCCACAGCTTTAGAAAAAGGCACTACGCTTAATTCTGAGCAATTAGAACAAGCCAGAAAAGTAACGCAGAACAAAAATACCACGAAATTAGTCGATGATGACAATACGACAGTTGTTTCTGATGACACCATGATTTCACCAGAATATAGCTTCTTTGTTCAGTTTATTAAAGGTAAAACAACGGTAGACACGTTCGGTGAGGGTTGGACCGAAGGTATACACACCGCAGAAAATGAAAAAGACTCTAAAGGGATCAGTATTCCTGTAGATAAGGTTGTTAAAGGAAAAACTGGTGTAATTTACCACCATGTCAGTGCATTCGGTCAAGATGTCGATGCACGGTTTACGATTAAAGACTATAAAGAAGCAAAAGATGTCGATGGGAACACAGCTTCAGATGGAACAATTGCTTTTAACACTGTGGATCAGGTAGGAGCATATCAAAACAGAATCAATGAAGCCACGTACACGGTTGAGTTTCTAAAAGCAGGTACAAATGAACCAATTAGTTTAGATGGTTTCTACACCTTTTCTGATATTGACTGGACGCAATATATCACGCTTCATAAAGATATGTTAGACAAATCGACAGGGATTCTTGCTGATTCGACTTGTTGGCTTGATTTGACGGAAAATGAAGACGGATCAAAAACGTTCGCTGAAACTGAAAACCAAGGTAGTGATGACTACGATCTAACAGCTATGTTTACAGTTCTGTTTAAAGACTTATCGAAGTTTGATGTTTCTTTTGGTGCTGCGGACACAGTAACTGATTTACCTGTAGAAACAGATTGGGGAGCATGGGATTGGTTTGGAAATACAGCCGTAAAACCAGCAAAATCAGAAGACCCTAACCCTACAAAAGCAGTGACTGATAAAGATGAAACGAATGTGGCAAATAACCATTTAGATACTATGGGTGACACATTTACTTTTAATATCACTCAAAATATTTTAGGTGAATTGCCACAGTTCTATCACACGTCATTTGAAATGAAAGATGAATTGATTCCTGAATTAGAACGTACGTCTGATGTAAGAATTGTTGATGAAACGGGAAAAGATTGTACAAGCTTTTTTACCGATAAATCTAAGGATAATACGGTTGATGTCGTAGCCACAGAAGAAGCATTAAAAAGCCAAGATTTTTACGGTCATACTTACACGTTTAGTTTTGACGCAAAAGTTCGTGAGGGTATGAGTCTTGAGAAGTATTATAACAAGGAAGACAATAAGTACCATTTCCCGAATCAAGCAGAAACCTTAATTAATGGGGAAGAGAATCCAACCAACGAAACAGACACCGATGTCGATGAAACGCCAGACAAAGATCCAATTAAGAAAATTATTGATTCTGAAGGTAAGGAAGTTGATTTAACTCAAGCTAAACAAGGAGATACTGTTGAGTTTGTCATTTCAAATCCAGAAGGCGTTCCTTATTCTGCAATTGGTCAAAAAGTGACGATTTCCGATGATTTAGAAGACGTTTTACAATTAGAAGATAAAACAATCAAGATGGAAGTGGCCGATTTAGGTGAAGATGCAGAATTCAAAGATGTGACCGATCAAGGGACATTGACAACGGACGATAAAACAGGAAAAGTCAGTTGGACAGTAGATGACGGATCACTCTTAGCTGGAAAACAATATCGATTAACGATCGGTGGTACAGTAAAAGAAGAGGCTGATTTTTCAAGTTATGTAGATGATTCAGGGAATATTACTATCCCTAATGTTGCACACCAAGTAATTGGTGAAACAGATAAACCAACCAACGAAGTAAATGTAGTGGTAGAACAAGAAAAACCTCGTATTTTACCACCAACAGGGGCAACAACAGACCACTCAAATCCAAGTTTACTAATAACTAGTGGTATGGTTATTGGTGCAGTAGTCTTAGGTGGCGTTCTTTATATCAAACGCAAACAAGGAAACAGCCATGAGAACAATCACTAAAAAAGAGAGAAGTAAAAAAGTGGCGGTATGGAGTGCAGTGGCATTTAGTGCCGTTGCTTTTGCTTGTCTTGGTTGGTATGGGGTGACTCACATAGAGAGTCCTTCTGAGACAGAGGTGATTACGTCAAATTCATTTGAACAAAGCTCAGATTCTTCTCAGCAAGCAACAACCGGGTCATATAATCGAACAGGAAATGATTCGACAGAGGAGAAGGAAAAAGAGAGTCAGAAACCCGCTTCAATCGAAAATGGTGGAGCGAATGAAGATTTTGAAACAATGGCGCGTCCCACAATAGAACAAGTGAACGAAGCTCAAAAACATTTGAATGAAGTTTCGGATCAATTTGTTGGAAAGATTGAGATCCCCTCGATTGATCTCAGCTTGAATATTTTAGAAGGAACAACGTTCCAAAAGATGTTATACGGCGCAACCACCTTACTACCTAATCAAACCATAGGAAAAGTTAATTACGCCCTTGCCTCGCATAATATGGGGGTTGAAGGCAGCATGTTTACGTCTATTTACAAATTGAAAGAAGGCGACAGTATCTATTTAACTGATTCTTCAGGAAAGACCTTTCATTATCAAGTCACCAGCAATAAAGTGGTCGATTATCAGGATACGTCCTGTTTAAATCTTACACGAGAGCCAACAGTCACATTGGTGACTTGCCAAACGGTTCAAGACACGCCTAATCGAGTCATTATACAAGGGGAATTACAATCAAATTGATACTAAATTTGTTATTTGATATACTTTGTTATGTATAATGTTTGAGAAAGAAGGCTTAAAATGAAAAAGAAAATAGTTTTAACGTTAATGTCATTAGTAACGTTGGCTGTTATTTTAGTTGGATGTGGAAACAATCAAGCGTCGGCAGCAAACGAGAAAGAAGATTCTACGTTACTAAAACCAGGAACAGTCTGGAAAGATGACAATAGTACATTAAAAGTGATCGACGATAGTACCTGGGAATATACGAAAGATAGTCCAATGCCAGTTAGCAAACAAATTAGTGTGGAAAGAATTGAGGATTACACTGGCTTTGAAACGTACAAAATTATTGATTCTGCAGATGTAAAAGAGTTTACTAGTAGTACTCATGAATTTTTTGTTATCCCGATAGAAGAAAACGGGATAACTCAGATATCTTTTGGTGCTGTACCATCTAAAGAAAATGAAGGTGGAAGAACACATGATGAAGTAATAGAATTTTCTCGAAAATACGGTGATAATTACAAATTGCAAAAATAAATTTAAGTTAAATATTCTATGTAGAAAGACTAGTGAATGCTCATTAGTCTTTTTTGTTGCTTGAAAGGAGGTGAGAAGATGGCCAAAAAGAAATCAACCTTAGAAGAAGCTGCGGCACGTGTACTAGAAAAACGTGGACAATCTGAAACGGATTGGCGAAAAAACACACTTGAAAAAGTACAGTTTGCATTTTTCCGCGGACAAGATAAGGATTTAGAAGAGTATGTATTAAATCGAGAACGACAAAAAATCATATTAAAAGAAATCAATAAAATATAAAAAGGAATTGTAGGAGGAAGAAGATGATTCAATTATTTTTACAAACGCAAGTTTTAGGAGCTGTAGATATTTTCCAAAGTATCACAACTGCTGCAAATAATTTAAAAAACTCTTTGATGGTGATTGCACCGATTATCGCAGTAGTGTCAATCATAATTGGTGGTGTCATGTTTTTTATTGGTCGTCGTCAGGTCGAACAAGGGAAGGAAAGAATTTTTAATACGATTTTGGGAATTATTATTGCAGTGGCAGCTACATCTATTGTGTTATCAGTATGTTCAATGTTTGGAATGAGTCCTTCAGGAATTTAAATAAATCTGTAAAAGCCAAAAGTAGCTAGTTACTTTTGGCTTTTTTTGAAAGGAGACTAGGTATGATTTTTACAATTAGTGCAGTAACCAAAGAGGGGAAAAAGTTTTTAAAACAAGCAATCAAGGAAGAAGGCCGCTCTTTAGGGTTTGGTAAAAAGAACAAATATAAAGCAGCTGAACTCGAAAAGCAATTACATACGTTAGGACGTGTGTTGGAAGAAGCAAAACAAACCGAAATTGAGTTGGTGATCACACTGCATGATGAAGAAGGCAGTATTGAAAAAGCTGGAACGTCATATGTCTTTGAACCGCTTGTTTTCCGTATTAGCGAAGGGTTTTATCCGACTTTGGTTGATTTAATCCGCGAAGATCTATTTAAGGATACTGATGAAAATATGAGTGTTGAAGAATCTTTTAGGAACGAGAAAATCATGGCGGTATTGGAAAAAACCTTGGAGTCTGAAGCACAGGTGGATTCTTCAAATATCCACACCGAAGCAACAACCTCCACAGAACCTGCTCCGTGGGAAAGACCTATTTTTCTAACTGAAGACGAAGAAACTTCTGAAGAAAAAAGTGAAATCAAAGAGATCAAAGCTAAAGACGATTCCTCATTCGATGAATTCGAAGATATAAATGTTGAACAGGAAGAAAGAGGGAGTGATTTTAAAGATCCGTTTGAGGAAACAGAAGAGATAATTTCTCAAGAAGAGGAAAGCATGGATACAATCACAACCTTGTCTCAATCCGATCCGTTAGATTGGACAGAAGAAAAAATCCAACAATTCATTGAACCATTCTTTTTAGAAGAAGCACAAAAGCAGCAAGAAGAAATCAAGCAACAAACTTTTCTAGAGTATATTCAAGCGCAGTTTCCAGTAGAAGAGGAATGGATGAAAGAAAAACAAAAAATCTTTTTAAATGACCTCTATCTAAAGCTCGAATTAGGACAGGCCTATAAAGTATTTGTTGAAACACAACAAGAGTTGATCGCACAAAGTCGAGGTATGTTACAAGAACAGTTAGAAAGTGTGAAGTCAATCAATTGGAATGAATTAGCACAGGAAGAATTACTGGCTACTTTTGAAGAGAAACAAGAAGAAATGAACCAGGAAGTCAATGATTATACTCTCCAACAGAATCAATCATGGGAAGAAAAAAAGGCTGCACTAATAGAAGAAGAGCAACGTGTTATTGAAGAAGAAACCCGTAAAATCAAGGAAAAGTACGAGAAAAAGCGTGAACAGACCTATGCGTTGATTGTGGAACGAATCAATCAATTTATATCCGACAATCAGGATTCTTTCCTAAAAGAAAAGAACGCATTACTTCAGGAACGTATGATGGCACTAAAACAATCATATTATGATTCACTTGCCAATGATAAAGCGAAAATCAGCCAAACACTTAGTGAAGAACTAAATCGTACGTATCAAGGAACACTACAGGTTGTTTTTGAAAAGTACCAAAAAATACAAGAAGAACTAACTAAAAAAACTCCTGAGTGGAAAATGACTCACGAAAAAGAACAAAAAATGGAAGAAGCTCGTCTAAGGGCAGTGCAGAAGGAAAAGCAACAGCAAGAAGAGCTTCAAACACGACAAAAAGAAGTCGCGCTAAAAGAAGCAGAATTGGCAATGAAAGAGAAAGAACTGGAACAAGTTAAAGAAGAAAAGAGAGCAGCACGGCAAGAACGGAAAGAACAACACGAATTAGTATTAGAACAATTAAGACAAGCACAACTTAATCAATTTATGCAGCCTAGTAAGCAACCGCCGAATCCCTCAAGTGAATCGACAAAAGAACCTGTGATCCCTAAAACAGTAAATGGTTGGATGGCGGGTTGTATTGCAAGTATTAGCTTATTGATCGGTGGGGGATCAGTCGCTACTTTTAATCACTTCCATCAAGCTGCGCAAGCAGATTCTGTTGCGACAACTGAATCGATTCAAGAAGCCCAGGCACAAGCACAAGCGATTTATGAGAAGAAATTACAAGAACTAGTGAGTCAAAAGACACCGGAAAGTGCAGAAGTGTCAGAAACTGGAGAGAAAGAAAACAAAACTAAGAAAGATTCAGAAGAAAAAACAAGTCAAAGCACTCAATCTAGTGAGAAAAAGACAGAAGAGAAAAAGACAGAACAAAATGAGGTGAAATAATGCGCGTCAGGGAAACAACGAAACGAAAAGACAAGTTTTTTAACCTTGAGAAAACCAAATATCTTTCTCATTACTATCGTTATACTCCAGCAGGTGAACGATTACCAGAGAAGCACGACAAACGAGTCAAACAAAAACTGATGTATACAGGATTGGTTTATTTGCCACTTGATTATTTTGCCACAAGATTTACAGAAGTCTTTAGTCGTTTTCATTTAATCCCTGGTAGCTTACAAGGAATCAATTGGTTAGACCTTGAGAGTTTCCCCAAATTAATTGAATTCGATGCTTCAGGTTTTTGGAATCCGATTGTTGCACAAAATAGTTTAGGCACGCGTTTATTAGTCTCATCGGTTTGTCTAGCACCAGCCGTTATCATGGGTTTTAAAATGGATATGTGGTTTCGTCCTTTAGCAGACGGTCAAAAGGGAGATAACCGGTTAAAAACGTTGAAAGAGATTCAACAAATTTTTCCTGAGATACCAGAAACCAAAGAGATCTTTCCTGGATATGGTGGGATTCCGATTACGCATTATAAAAATCGGTGGTATATCCAGACAGATCAGGTCAATACATGTATTGTTGGTACTTCACGTTCTGGTAAAGGCCAAGTAGAAGTATTAGCAACAATAGATAACTTATCACGTGCAAAAATTCAAAGCTCTATCATTGTAAATGATCCTAAAACGGAGTTGTATGTGGCTAGTAAAGATGAACTAGAGGCGCGGGGCTATGATGTTTATGCCTTTAATATCACAGAACCTCTTCAATCAATGAGTGACAATCCGCTTGCGTTAATTGTTAAATATTGGCAACGAGGAGACGTTGATACTGCAACACAGTTGACCAATACTTTTACCAATACGATTTACTATGACGCAAATGCTTCAGATAACAAATACTTTAATGAAAATGCGCAGAAGGCTGTCAATGCGCTTATTTTTGCGTTGTTAGAACAAGCGGATCAAACAGGTGATTATTCAAAATTAACTCCCAATAACCTTGTAGAATTGTTATCAGAAATTGGAGGGTTCAACTATCAAGATCCAGAGAATGAATTTAAGCAACTTAATGCCTTAGATGAATTTATGAATCAATTGCCACCAGGAAATATGGCCAAAAAGCAATATGGGGCAACAAAAATTGGGTCAGATAAGGCGAAAGGTAATATTCTTTCAACAGCTATTACTGGATTAAATCCATTTACTTTGTCAAAAATTGCAAAAATGACTTCACAATCAACTATTGAATATAAATCAGTAGGTTTTCCAAAGTATTTAGACTTGAAACTACATGAGTCACTCTTAAATCAACGAATTATTGTTGATTTTTATCATAAAGAGAAGAAAATCCATGAAGAACATGTAAAAGTAGGATACCGAGGATTTTGTGAAATCAATTTTAATTGTCAATTAGAGCAAGGTGATAAGATTTGTTTGAAGTATACTCATGAAAACAAAAATTATGTTGCTTGGTATCAATTCTCTCAAAAGATAATGAAAGATGAAAATGGAGAAATCGTGTATCGAAAAAAACGCGGTGAAACACATTTGCCAGAGTTAGAAAAAGAAGCGGTGCTTACTTTAGAGGAAGAAAGAAGTAATTTAATGGTGGAATCGATACGGATGCACTATACCGATAAACCAATGGCAATTTTTATGCTTACGCCTGATTATGATCCCTCAAACCATATCATTGTCAGTATCTTTCTTAGTCAGCTTTATAAGGAATTATCAACACAATGTGTCAAAACTAAAGGAGACGAATGTCATCGAAGAATCCATTTTATTTTAGATGAATTTGGAAATATGCCACCAATGGATAATATGGAAGGAATCATGACGGTGACTGCTGGCCGAAATATGTTGTGGGATCTATTTATCCAATCTTATCAACAGTTAACCGCAAAATATGGGGAGCAAAATGCTGCGATTATAAAAGCAAATTGTCAAACGCACATTTATATCATGTCAACAGATGACGATACGATTGAAGAATTCTCTAGGAAAGTGGGAAATAAAACCGTTGAGCAAGAGAATAGTACGATCAACATGTTTGGTATGAATAAGCATATTAATCGCAATGTTGATTCTGACCGTATTTTGACACCAGAACGGATATCAACCCTTTTAGAAGGAGAGACTATCGTTCTTGCTCCATTAAAGAGAAGGGATCTTAATGGAAACAAGATAAGACCATATCCCATTTTTAATTCTGAAAAAACCAATAGTCCGTATGCTTATCAATATATCGAAGATTTTAATCCTTCATGGGATATCAATGATATTAATATTCATTGTACCCATGCTGATTTGGATTT
The DNA here is from genome assembly GCF_002813755.1 of Enterococcus mundtii. NCBI lineage: Bacteria > Bacillati > Bacillota > Bacilli > Lactobacillales > Enterococcaceae > Enterococcus > Enterococcus mundtii. The sequence goes on from NZ_CP018062.1 coordinate 112,738, forward strand.
AAAAGCTCTTCAAATTGACTATGACTATTTTTTACCAGATGAGTATGCACGTCGTCTGTATCATGGGTTACATGAACAATTTGAAGAAATAGAAGAAAATATGTACCTAAAAATTGTCCAATCAATCGAAAACAAAACAGCAAAAAAAATATTGCTTCAATTGTATGAAGATCAAGAAATTGATCGTCTTCAAGAATATGTTAAAAAGCTGATCAAAAATGAAGAACTATCCGAAATGATCGGTAAACGACTGATAATCGAAGCAGAAAAGGCGGTGAGTGAATGATTGGAGGAATCTTATCAGATATTGGAGATTGGTTCAGTGGACTGTTTGGTGACGGAGTAGACAGTGACGCGGTTACAAAAGTCCTACAAGATTATAGCCAGTATCTCCAATATCAAGACGTCTTCAGTTGGATCGGTAACACGATTTTATGGGGGTTGATCAAATTATTCTACAGTTTGAATAAGACCTTAGAAGATACGATTTATCAAAGTTTTTCATTGAAAGATGTGTTGAACGCAGCAGGGGTTTCTACACTTTATCAAGATCTAATAAGTAAACTTGCGGCATTGTTAATGGTCGTAACATTGATTTACATTGGGATCAAATTTTCAGTAAGCAAGAATCCACCACAAATAAAAAATGTTTTTATTAATCTATTGCTAGCCATGTTGATTATTGTTGGTGGAAGTTCGTTGATCGATCAAGGGTTAAATCTCAGTCAGAGCTTTTACGGGGACATTAGTTCAGCGAATCAATCGCAAAAAAGTAACTCACCGGCCTTTCAATTGATTCAAAACAATGTTTATGACATAAGCACGGTGCTAGATACTGATCCAGATAAGGTCACAAGTTTGCCAACGGATCAACGTAATCCATTGACAGCTGAAAATTTTAAATACGCCGATATCAATGGGGTTATAACCCCTGACGAAGTTGACGATATTATAGGAAAAAGTAAAAAAAATGAACTAAACCAAACTCAAATTGATCGAATTAACGCTTTACAGTACAAATTAGAATTAGATGATACAGGGAAAAAAATACCAGTAAAAATCGATGATACAGGACTTGCACAGTACGTCTATACTTCAGGTTATCGTCAATATTACAGTGAGTCATGGACGATCTTAGTTGGGGAAATTTCTCTAGCGGTGGCTTATTTATTCATTTTGTTTACTATTGTGATTTGTATCATTGAACTAGTATTCAAGAAATTTTATTTAGTAATTGCAGCTAGTACAGATTTAGAAACAGGGCAAAGAATGAAGACGGCAATCAATGACGTATCTCAGTCATTCTTATTGTTAGCTTTTACTATTTTAGAACTACAAATTTATGTAACAGTCCTTTCAGGAATCGGTGATTTACACACAGCTGGAAAGCTGAATGGCTTCTTATACCTCGTTTCTTTAATTGTTCTTACAGTAGCTTTATTCAAAGGCTCACAGGCAGTGACAAAGATTTTTGGTGTCGACACGAGTCTGAAGAATGGCGCAAATTCACTCATGAGTGCTTTTGCTTTGACTCAAACAGCGAAGAATGCCGCTGGAGGAGCGAAGAGTGTTGTAAATGCAGGTAAAAATAGTCTAAGTAAATTGAATGAGATCCGTAAAAATGGATTTAAGCATAATAAAAATGACGAAAGTACGGATAGTGATAATGATAACGGAAATGCCTCTACTAGCTTACCTAGAAGCACTAAGAAGGTATCAGAAGTACTTGGAAAAGGAAAAGAGGGGTTATCAAAAGCCGTACAAGGTGCTGGCTACTTGCATGAACGTGGACTAAAAGGAGCAGCAAAAGACGTAAAAGAAAAAGCAAAAGAAACGGTCAATGACAAGTTAGAAGACACACGTGCAAAAGACGTCGCGAATGCGATTAAAAATCCTTCTGAAGCATTAGAAAAACAGAAGGAAAAAGTTGATCAATTGAAAAATGAAGTTGGCGATTCATTTGCACAGGGACAAGTTTCAGCAGCTGTTAAAGCCAACGAAAGTGCAAAAACATCTGTAGAAAAAGAACAAGAAGAAAATCAACCAGTGTTATCACAACATAAATTTAAGACAAATGCAGCGATACCAGAAGGAGCGAAATCAGAAAAAATTCCAATGGCTGAATTACCAAAACGAAATGAAGATCACTCAGACACTAAAATCGAGTTACCAAATAAGGGAATTGAAGTAGGATCAATGAAATCTACAAAAATTAATCTTCCAGGTAATACTCCAGCATTAAATAGTCAATTAGATAGTTTTAGTGAAACGGATAATACTTTCACTAAAACAGCTGACTCAGTGAAACAAACACGCAGTCGCCTACCAGAAAATGGAAACATGACCACGGTTTCTTATGGATTAAAAGATGGAAATAGTGGCTCAAATCAAACATCGATTGTAACCAAAGAGCGTGCGTCAAAACCAATGGCGAAAACGCACAGTGGATATCGCCCAGCGAATATTAATTTCACAACGTCACATAAGTTCACTGTTAGCAAGGAAACACAAGAAAAAGAGGCAGCACTGAAAAACCAAATTTTAAATAATGCAAAAAATGAAAAAGAGAAGGTCTAATTATTAGATCTTCTCTTTTTGAAAGGGGCAAATGTAATGAATAAGTACTTACGAATGAAAAATCCGCCACGTTTCAACGGTGAGTGGAAATTTTACGCGGTTTTTATTTTAGATGCTTTAACCCTAATAGGTTTCTTTCTATTAGCTAAAGGATTAAATAATTTATTCCACTTATCAATGGTGTTTGCAATTCTTGATTATATTTTATGGTTGCTCATTGGCGGAATAATGGTTAGACGTCCCTATAACAATCCAGGGCAACGTCAATTTTTTATGATCGTTGAATCATTATTTTTTGTTGATAAAAACCACTATCATTCGATTGATCCAAACCGGAATTATCATGGCCGGAGTTAAAAATTATGAGTATAAAAAACAACAAATTTTGTATTATTAGCCCTAATGATATTCTTATATATCATAAAAGAACCAAGAAAGGAAAAGGATTATGCGAGTAAAAGGAAAAAGCACACAGACTACAAAATCACTATTCCGAATGGGAAAACCTGAAGATCGATCGATTTTGGATTTATTTCCTTATAAATCATGTAGTGATCAAGGAATCTTATTGACAAAAGAAAACCGTTATCAACGTTTTTATCGCGTTATATCTACCGACGTTGAAGGATTAAATGAGCAAGAAAAAGTTGAACGTATGGATCAGTTGACAATCGTCATGCGAACATTCGTTAAAAATATCAAGTTGATCAGTTTAACGACAGAAACAGATTTAAGTGAACAAATTACACAAAAACGTCAGTTGCTTAACAAAAATCGTTTAGAACAAATGCAAAATAAACAATTAAGACAGTTAAGGAAGTACGAAAAGAAAATAGTAGAAGAAATCGAGGAACTCAAACGGGCAGAATTAGAACGGCCAGATTTGAGTTTCTTTTTTGTAATCGAAGCAAAGGATATCAAGGAGTTAAGTAATCAAAACCGACAGCTACTACGTGCTAGTGGTGTATTAGGATTAAAACCTTTGCCTAAAAAAGAACTGATCAAAATTTTATACCGAATGAATAATATGAACGACGAATAAGAAAAACGGAGGAGACTATTCATGCTAGAAGCGATAAAAACGTTTTTTTCACCTCAAGAAAGTCAAAAGGTGATTGATCCATTGAAACAACTTGGTAATCGAGAGATTGAAATCTTAAAGGAAAATGGTTATGATCTGGATTTTTTAAAACAAGTACTACCGCAAGGTGGTCTCCAGTTTGATGAAGAATATGTGACCTATGGGAATGGCTATTCCCGTTGTGTCACGGTTTACAGCTATACGAAAGATCCCACATTGTTTTGGTTAGCGAACTTAATGAATAATCCGCATACTATTGCCACATTGGATATTAAAACGGATGAGAAACAAAAAATCATTAATAATATCAACCGTGCCTTAGATGAATTAGACGATCGTACTGAAAACGAACGAAAGGCTACCGATCGAAATAAAAGTGCGCAAGAATACATGGAATTAGCCGAATACGCTCAATCGTTAACTTCGAACGGAGAAATCTCAAAACAAATCAAGGTACGTATCCACGTTTATGGTAATACCTTAGAAGAAGTCGATGAACGCGCCCAGGAATTGATTGAGAATTTAAAAGGAATGGACTATCACGCAGTTACGTATCTACATAAGACAAAACGTGACTGGCAAGCTTTGTTTACACTCTTTAATGAACAGGAAGAATGGTTTGGAAATATTCGTGGTCAATCATTGCCATCAAATAATATTGGTGGCGGATTTCCATTTCACCATCAAACCCTGAAAGATCCAGGAGGAACACATTATGGGGAGACAATGACTGGTGGAGCATTTGTGTGGAATGCGACGTACAAGAACAGTGTTCGTTTATCGACAAACACTTTGCTTTTAGGAATGATGGGGGCTGGGAAGTCAACAGTGCTAAAAATGATCACAGAAACTCATCTAGCGAAAGGAGATTCGATTTGGGGCTTTGAAAAAGGTAAGGACTTTATTCCATTACTAAACGAATACGACGGTACAATCGTTCGTTTAGATGGCTCAGACGGCATGATCAATCCACTAGAGATCTTTGCGACACGTACGTATGATGAAGCAGCCGAGAAGAAGCGAAACAGTGAAAAAAGTAATGAACTGATTATCAATGAAGAAGCGTCTTATCGCGCGCATTTAGATAAAGTGGTGTATCAAGTTGAATTGGTTAGTCCGCATATGAAAGGGACGATGAAATCAGAGTTCCGTACTTATTTAAGTGAATTCTATGAAGCCTATGGAACTGTACCAAAAGGTTTTGGGACGTCAAAAGTACGCAATGAGCAATCGCAAAAAAAAGTAACTGGGCTTGAGCCAGAAGCTTATCCGACTTTCAGCGATTTTCTTTCTTATCTCAAACAACTCGACTTACCATATGCGTCTCAGGAGAAAAAGAATCGAAAAGAAGCGATTGAATCGATCGTCGAAGATTTATGTAAGACATATGGAATGATTTTTGATGGACATAGTACGATTGAACATTTGAACACGAAACAATTTGTGTTCTTCGATATTGACTCCATTGACGGCTTAGATCGTGGTGTCCAACAATGCCAGATGTATTTGGCAATGACGTTGATTTGGAATCAGGCATTACTTCAAGGGCGTAAGCAACGTCGATTAATTAAAGAAGGAAAGCTGAAAGAAGAAGATTTCCAACGGTTCTTAGCGGTGATTGACGAATGTCACAATGTCATTAATCCGAATTTTATTGAAACCGTCAATTATGTAACCAATTTCCAACGAGAAATGCGTAAAGTCGAAGCAATGACGGTTTTAGCTACGCAATCGCCACAGGAAATGGTACCAGAGAACATGACTTCAGATAAATTCTCGGAATTGAAAAAAGTCTTTGAATTTTCTTCCACTAAAATCTTTATGCGAATGGACGAATCGATTCTACGGCATATTGAACGTTTGGTAGGTAATTCGATGACGAATTCTGAGTTGGAATCTATTCCGCAACAAAATCAAGGTGACGCGGTCATTGCCTTTGGTTCAAAAGAATCGATCCGTGTTCACTTTACACCGAACCAACGTCAATTGAAATTATTTGATGGAGGGAAATAATGGATAAGCAAGTGGAAAATGTGATCAAGCAACAAATCAAGCGTCGTATGAAGCGGCGCTTATTTTTGTGGCTTTTTGGGACGTCTGGAGGCTTGTTTTTATTAGGGCTTGTTCTAGCACTTGTACTATTTATAGCTTTTGCAGCAGGAGTTCCTGATCAGTCCGGAGGCACGGTTGGTGACGTTACATTTACGGGTGAATATTCTGAAGGACTCCCAATGTATGACGAAATCAAAGGACGTGGCCCTTTTTCAGACGAAATAGCGCAATACGCAGTTGGTGCAGCAGTAAAATACAAATTATTACCCAGTGTCATTCTTTCGCAGTACGGCTATGAGTCTGCTTTTGGAACGTCTTTATCTGCTAAGAATGATTTGAACTATTTTGGGATCACCTGGTTTGATGGTTGTTTGTTTCCAAAAGGAACGGCTCGTGGCGTTGGTGGAATTGAAGGAGGTTGGTATATGAAGTTTCCTACTTCTCAAGCAGCCTTCTCTTATTATGGATTCATGGTGGCAACGCAATCTAATTTTAATGCGTGTGTCGGTAATAAAAGCCCAGGAGCGGATTTACTAATCTTGGGTCGTGGTGGCTATGCAGCAGCTGGAATCACTGAAGATAGTGCTTATTATCAAGGCTGTATGTCGATTATTGAATCGAATCATTTAACCGAATATGACGAATTTGCGATCAAACATTGGGGAGAAGGAAATTCAAGTAACGGAACAATCACCGGCGAGTGGACGAATCCATTTCCTGGCACTAGCTTGGATCAAAGTTCATTTAGTGGGGGGCAATTATTTGGAACGAACCCAGGAGGCGAATTCCGTCCAAACGGTTTCCACGATGGGCTAGATTTTGGATCAGTCGATCACCCAGGGAGTGAGATCCATGCAGTTCACAGTGGAACAGTCACCTATGTAGGTAATCCAGGAATATCACAATTAGGGGCATGTGTAATCGTGATTAATTACGATGGCTTAAATATGGTGTATCAAGAATTTACTAATAATGGCAGCAATGCACGAGTAAAAGTTGGAGATCAGGTAAAAGTAGGTCAAGTCATCGCGATTAGAGATACGGAACACTTGCATTTAGGATTTACACGAATGGATTGGTTAGAAGCACAAGGACATGGTTATACCAATGACGGCACGTGGATTGATCCATTACCACTTTTAAACAGCAGCGGAGGAGAAATGAAATAATGAATATCAATCGAAATAATCAAGCAAATCCATACTGGAAAAGAGTGCTAGTAGTCGCACTTATTGTGAGCCTATTAGGCAATATCGCGCTGTTCTGGCAGTTGAAACAAGAACAAACGATATTTGACCAGAAAGCATCTGAAATCGCTCAGAACGCCTCTGAAGAGGCCAAAAAAAATTCCTCTAAGGCCGCAGAAGAGACGAACAAGTTAAAAGAAAACATTCAAGAAAAAGACAAAGAAATCGCCCAGCTGAAGAACCAAAATGGACTAAAAGCAGAAGAAGAACTAACAGCCGAACAACAACAGTTGGCTGAAGATTTTGCGAAAGCAGCGATTGATAAATCGAAGAGTTCGCAAGAAATGACGGAAAGCTTGACAGGTATCGCGACTCAAGAAGTCATCAACAAGCTTATTCCGTCAGACACAGATCACCAACAGGATGATTATGGCAATTACTCTTTTACATTAGGAGACGTCACTAGTTATGCTCAAACTAAAACAGAAGAAGGAAAACGAACGTTTGTGGTATTTGTCGATTACACGATTAATAATCCGCAGTTTAAAGATGTTAAACCGCAAACCATCAAAGGTGGTTTGACAGTTTCTGAAAGCCAAGTCGATGGGCAATGGCAAGTCACTGATTTTAGTTACTTTACACGGTAGGAGGAAGTTATGAAGAAGAGAAAGGAAACAAGACCAAGATTCAAAAAAAGAAGGAAGTATATCAAATGGCTGGGGATTCTAGGGATTCTCAGCTTTTTGATTTTAGGCAGTCCAATTTATACGCATAAAAGTATCAATATACCTGATGAAGTTAGTACCAATCCCTTTTTAAGCGGGAAAGAAATGAAGTTAGTTGAGAAAGAAAAAGGAAAAAATCAAGAATTAGTTTGTGAATTTGCGATTGAAAATGAAGACCAAAATTTATTAAAAGAGTTAACAAACTTGACGTATCAGGTCGAAGTCAAAACCGCCAAAGGAGATTATCAAGAAATTCAAACAAAATTGATTCCTGTTTCCAAAGACTATCTTGTGGTGCAAATGACACACATGCCTGAAGAGTATGCAGCGATTCGGATCACGATCAAAGCAAACAAAATCGATTCTCAAGTCGATATGCAAGTACCGAAAGATTTAGTTTATTACGTACACCAAGACAAAGTAACTAAAGAGTTAACGGATCATGATTATGCTCAACATGCTGTAGATTACAAAGTAAAAGACTATCAACAAGAAGTGAAAAAAGCGCAAGAAAACATCGACGCTCTACAGGCATCGATTGAGTTGAATGAAAATCTGATTGCCGAATTGTCAGAACAACTGACTTATCAGGTGGATGAAGATCAAGAAGCAACTGAACAAAAAATCAGCAATTACCAAGAAGAGAATGAAACCAGTAAAACACAAATCAAAGAAGAACAAGAAACAATTAAGAAATTACAAGAAAAAATCACACATGTCACCAAAGAGACACTGTAAAAGGAGAAGATTCAAGTGAAAAAAATATATCAAAATTTTTTATGGATTAGCTATATTTCTACAGGAATCGTGCTTTTTTTCTTTAGTATGGCTGTGATCGGCGGAACAATATCCCTTTGGTTTATTACTGAAGATTTATCGACTAAGTGGTTCATGAGTTTCGCGTCGTTTATTGTGTTGATTGCTTTATGTTTAGAGATTCGTAAATTTACACCGTCAAGTTGGCAAGAAAATAAGAAAGAATTTAAAGAAGAAATCGAAATACAATCCAATGACTGGATGGAACATACTTGGTTTCCATTGAAAGAGAATATCAAGCGAAAAGAATTTTGGATATTACAATTATGGCCATTTGGAAAAATTTGTAGATACGTAGCTCGTCTTATTTTCACTCAAAGCATTTATTCTATAGGAATTTTGGGAACGGCTTATTACTTATTAAATGATCCCAGTAGAATTGCGGCTTCAGATATTTTTACAGTGTTAATAACGTTGATCATTGTCAATCTCGCGTTTATTTGTAGTCAATTCTTTATCCACTTAATCAGGGAAACACTAACAATAACAAGACTTTTTGAAATTGTGGTCGATGTACTGTTTATGAACGTTATTCTAACTACCCTAACAGAAAGGATCGAACAATCAGGAAGAACGATCGAGGGATTGAAGGACTTTCTGACAACGTTCATTCAATTTATTAATGAATATATGTATTTATTTGTGTCTGGATGTGTTCTTGCATTAATAGGGTATGTCTCTACAAAATTCATTAAACGTTCAATTGAAAAAGAAATAGATATTGATTTGATACCAACACTATTTGGTTATGAGTACTATGTTGACTATGGAAAGTATGACGGGTTGCTTCATACGAATACCGTTCACACGAGTATTCAAGAAGTTACGAATAAGGAAATCAAAGACTCTATTCAAGGAGAGCAAAAAAGGAAGTTCATTGATCGACAAAAGAAGGTCTACAATTTTTATGAAGTGGAAGCAAGCTTACGATATGGAATCGGGCATGTAAGGTTAGATGGAAGTAATATCCAACAAAACAAATCCTATTTTCATTGGAAAAGTGGGGTTCTAGAAATGCCTAAAAAACTTCCTATGGAAGAAGATGAGATTCAATGAATATGATCAATTTAAACGAATTGTTTGAAGATATCAGTAATCACTTTCAACAGTTCTCATTTGAAGATAACGATGAATTGATGCGATTATTCCAATTAGAAAAAGAAGAAAACTATCTGACATTTATTTGTCTTGATGGAAAAATTATTGATCCTAAAGAATCAATAATCATTTCCCATTTACGACGATTCAAAAATTATATCAGTAAAAATAAAGAAACTATTTCAGAAATAAAATTTGATGGAACAACGAATTTAGAATATTTAGTAAGAGTCAATTATCAAAGAAAGCAACGACTGATAGAAGATGATCAAGGATTTCAAATCTATGGTGGTGAAGAATATGATTGTCTGAAATTTATTCAACTAAAATTTGAAAGTATCGGTCGATCTATTTATTTAAGCACACAACCATTTTATGTCCATTATAATGATTCTCAACATTTGTTTTTGCAAGATGAAGCAAATGGTTTTACTATTTTAGAACGAAGAAGGAAAAAACAAATTGTATTATCTTACGAGAGTTCTCTCACATTCATGGATTGTTCCTGTGAATCAATATTTAAAAAAATCAATCCGTTTATTGAAGAAATGATGGGAGAAAAAGATTCATTACCTTTCACTTGGGCTGAAATTATAAAAGCAAAAAATAAATATGAATTGTTGTGTAAGAAGTACCCATCAAAAAGATTTACTAAAAAAGTAAACAAATATCCTCTACGTTATACTTATGCGTTGATCAAGTTAAGACCAAGAGTAACCAGCAAACAGTTTAGAAAAATAGAAGCTGCGATGGAACAAAAAGACAATGATCTTTTTCCTTCAGAAATATTTATGTTTTCAAGGAAGAACAGTCGTGAATTCGTAAAAGACTTATTAATTAGTTATGTTCAAAAATGTATTTTACCAAGTTTTGCAACAATTATTTTGTCTGATTTAATCGACATGAGTTTTTCTTTAAATAAGAAACTCGAATTCAATTTTAAAACAGAACGAGGATTATCAAGACAACATAATCAAATTGTTGAAGAATATAATTTGAAGCAAGCTAAAAGAATAAAAATATTTAAATTAAAACAGAACGGTAAATACAGGTTACTTATCAAACATTTACGAAGTCATCCTTATTTTACTTTGATTGAAACAAATAAGGAACTCTTACTAGAAGGATTAACTATGCATCATTGTGTGTATAGCTATTTAGGAAAAATACAAAGAGGTGGTTCTACTATTTGGAAATATGAACGAAAGAAGCATCGTTATACAGTTGAGATAGAGAAAAGAAAATATGGAAATTATGAAGTGGTGCAATGTTATGGAAAATACGATTCATTGCCAGATAAACAAGAACTTGATGAAATCAAAAAGGTCGTTGAAGCCATTCCGTACAAATGATTTCACTTCAAGTTCTTCTTAATTTTTAAAGAGCATAAGGAAACGTGATATCACCTTTTAAAAAAAGGTGCTAGGTAGGCTGTGCCTACCACGTTTCTAAGAAAAAAATCTGATATCAAAATTATCTAATTTAGGATAGTAAAAGGATAGCTAAGGATAGTAAAAGGAGGGTAGTAGGATAGCAAAAAGGATAGGCTCCTCTTTGCTATCCTAATGAATGATGGATTTAATTTTAAGACACATTGATCCAAAATATATAACGGAAATTGATCAAAGGTGTAAAGAACTAAGCAATCGAACAGGAAATAAATGGAGTCGCAATGACTATTTAAAGCTACTCATTGAAAATGATTTTGATCGTCCTTTGATGGAATATAAACAAGAAAAATTTGATCAGTTATTAGATAAATTTTCTGTAGTTCAAAGTCATAATACGGAAATTTTAGAAGAATATATTCGACAGAATAATCAAATTATCGAACTTTTAATTGAACAGAATAGAGGAGAGATATAGCATGTCTAAAGTCATAGACAAACACATTTATTTTCACGAAACCCATATAGATATTCTAGATGAAATCATTGCAACTCATGCGGATGTAAAAAATTATAGTGAAGCTGTTCGGTTTTTATGTATGAATTATGATCCTGAAATGGGGAAAAAATTAAATTCTAATCAAGCAAAGTTAAATGGAATGAGCAAAGAAATTTCCATATTAACGGAAATCGTTTCAGAGTTTGCTGAACTTCATTTGAAAGATACAGGAATACTATTTGGTACAAACTCAACGGTTTATCAAGAAGCAAAAGAGCGAGTGGAAGGAAAGATAAAAGTGAATCAAACGAAGAAATATTCTCCTAAGGTTAAGAAGCCAATGAATGAGTCTGATCATGAAAGAGTAAACCCATTTGATCCAACAAAGATTTTAAAAAGATAAATATAGAGGGAGAGTATTATGAGTAGTAGATCGCCTGCGGTTATTCTCACTTGTCAATTTACATTACCCAATAAAAAATCCTTTTCTACGTATATTGACTATATGACAAGAGAAAAAGCACTGGAAGAAATAGACCGACGAACACCTGAAGAAGAACAAGAATTGCGTTTGATCAAGAATGCTTTAGAGGATTTTTATATTCCTAAAGGGGAAACTTTTTCTGAGAGTAAGACAGACAAAGAATTCAGTGAAACGTCGAATGAAGCTAAATCCTTGATGGAAAATGGGATTAATTTTGACAAGTTAGAGGAACAAGATTTTACTAAATATCTTTCTTATATGACACGTCACTATGCGTTAGAACAAAAAAATAATCTTACGCAAAGTGAACAAAAAGAATACCAACGCTTGAACCAAGCAATGAAAAAATATCAAACAGAACCACATCAAAAAACTTCAGGAAATCTTCCTGGAGTTTTTTCTATGGCTTCGGATGAAGTGAAAGGAAGTGATTTGAAAGAGATCAAGCAGATTTTCCAAAGAGGGCAACAAAAAGGGTCGATCATTTATCAAGATGTTGTCTCTCATGATCATTCGTATCTTGAAAACATAGGACTGTACGATCCCAAAACAGACACCTTAGATGAAGAAGGTTTGAAAGCGGCTGGAAGAAAAATGATGGAGACATTATTTGAGAAAGAGAAACTAAATGACACAGGCTACTGGATGGCAACAATTCATCGAAACACGAAACATATCCATATTCATTTTGCAATTGTTGAAAAAGAAAATACGCGCAAGCCGTACACTGAGATTGAAAATGGGATGAGTTATATCGTACCGAAAGGGAAGAGAAGGCAAGCAACATTAGATGCCATGAAAACCAATTATGTACATGAGTTAGAACGTTTTTCTTATGAAAAAGATCGAATGATTGGTATGGAGAAACGTAATTTATTGACTCGGAAAAGTGATTTACGTAACACCTTAACAAAAGTAGTAAAAAACCCAGTACGTTACGATCAACACGCTTTGAATTTGTTAAAAGAAGTTTACAAGAACTTACCTGAAAAACGTTCTGAGTGGAACTACGGGGATGAAAATCGAACCAAGCTTTCACCTTACGTTAGGGAGAAACTCGATGAGTTAACCAAATATGTTTTAACAAATGAACCTGAATATCAGGAATATATGCAGATTTCAAAAGCATTAAAAGAAGAAGCAAAAAGTCTTTACGGAGAAAGTAAAAGGGAATCAAAGGATGCAGAAAAAAATGCTCTTTTTGATTTGAAAAAGCGAACAGGAAATGCCATTTTAACTGAATTGAAGAAACAAGATAGTACTATAAAACCGTTGATTGAAGGATTAGATGGGCTGCATTTGATTTATAATCAACAATCTTTTAAAACACTTAAACAGTTACCAACCGATGAGTATAAAAACAGATATGAAGAATGGATAAAGAAAAGAAAACAATATCAACCTGAATTGAAGAAACAAGATAGCACTATAAAGCCGTTGATTGAAGGATTAGACGATCTACAGATGATTTACAATCAACAATCATTTAAACCACTCAAGCAGCTACCAACTCATGAGTATAAATATAGTTATGAAGAATGGATAAAAAAAAGAAAGCAATATCAACAACGCGTGGTCACACAACGGAGCTTGCGACAATTGAATCGTACAATTAGCGCCCATGAAGAAAAATACCAAGCTTTAAAGACATATGAGGAACAACAACGAAGAATTCAATTGGAACAAGAGAGACAATAGGAGGAGACGTAAAAGAGTCCTGAACGTGATTGTTCAGGACTCTTTTTTTCAATGAATTGTTTTCGCCAATTCACTGAGTGCTGTGTTTCAAGCGTATTATATCAAACTATTTTTTTAGTTGGAAGAGGAGGGAGGTGAATAAAAATGGCCCAATTAATTACAGCTGTGATTGTTGATAAGAGTCGAGACAATCTAGTGTTTGTGAAAGAAGTCGAATCAGAAAGAACATTTATTGTCACAGACAAAGAAGCAAAAGCGTATCGACCAGGTGATCTCTTAATACTAGATCTCACTACCAAAAAATTTGTCGATGCTGCAGAAAATTATCCTTTTATTTAAGAAAAGATGGTGAACAAAATGGAACAATCTCAACAAGTAAATCCTGAAGTACAAGAACAACTAAAGAAATGGGAATCACTTTCACGTGAAGCACAAAATGAAATTATAGTGATCTTTTCTCAAAATCCTGTTAATTTCAGAATTGCTTTAATGAAATATGATTTAAAGGATACTGAAAATATTTTTACAGGATTGGGGACGCCTGTAGGGAAGGGTTGGGAAGAACGATACAAAGAGTTAGAAAAAGAAGTTAGCACCTTCAAAGCAACCCGTAGAGAATGGTTAGATCAATATGAAGATAGTGGGGTTATGTATATTCCAGAAAGTTTATGGGAGACAGCTGAAGAGTTAGGAATGATGGAAAACTACCCCAAAGTAGTTTCAACTAGCGAACTCACTGCACCAGTTTTGCCAGAAGAGGTAAAGGGAAAAAGTAGTCTCACTTTAAACGAAGAAGAAATCACTGGAAATAGTCGGCTTGCACAAGCACAAAGAAAGCTTATCCGATTAAGAAATGAGTATGTTACGACATTTGAAAGGCTGGCTGAACACCAGAAATTAACAAATGGTCAGCCAATGAATGATAAAAGAAACGGATCTAGCTGGTTTAGTCAAAGAGAAAAAATCGAAAATAAAATTAATCAATTGCAAGAAGAGATTCAAAAACAAGAAAATTATGTTGAGAAATTGACTAGACAATCTGAGCTTAGAAAAATGGGATATAACAAATACGGTGGGCTAGATCTTACAATCGAGAATATTCCACGAATCAAAGAGGAGATCGAAAAATTTAGGAATGGAAAATCTCAATTTTCAGTAAAAACAATCGAAAAGTATCAAAAAAAATTAGTTGAATTGGAACAGTTGAAAGAAAAATCAGAGAAAGGAAAAGCCAATATTTTGCCTGAAGCGCAGGCAATTATTGAAAGTGGCCGCGTTACTCAGTGGGAAAAAAATCCAACTATATATTTTGTTAAAGGGTATCGTAAAGTGGCATTAGAGTTGAATGAACAAGGCGAATTTGAAGTATCAAAAAGATACCAACCAAAGACTGAAGAAGAAAAAAGAATTGTGAGTGAGTTACTTGAAAATAAGATGGCCGAATATGGTGTTCAAAAGCAAGAACCCAATCATTATTATCGTGTAGAATTCAATGAAAATGATGGAACAATGCGGAACTATCAGGGTGAAATCGTGACACAATCACTTCTTGAACAAATCAAAGCGTTAGACACACACTATACAGGGAAAACAAGCTACCACAAATTTTATTTTGAAGAAGTAAAAGAAGGTGAAGTTGTTAATCAGTTACGACTAGACGTTGGAGACGGGTTACAATTGAATGCTGCTATTTATCAAAAGCTAGAGGAGTTATGTGACCAAACATTAGAAAAGAATACTGAAAAAGTAATAAAAAATGAAATAGGTAGCCACGATAAAAAGGTAGAGACAAAGAAACCAAGTTATCAAAAACGGTCAACAGAAGAGATTAAGCAAGAAGTCAAATCGCTTTCCCAACAGGCACTGGACGCGGTGAAAAAATATACCCATTCTCCTGAAGACGTCAAAGAACTCTTGAACTTTATGTCGCGTTTTCCAGAACGATCTTTTAGAAATCAGTTATTGATCGAGGAACAATTTCCAGGAGCAACGGCGTGTTTAGGTCGTGCCGCGTTGAAAAAAGAAGGCATTTATATCAAAAAAGGAGAACAAGGTAACAAGATCTTTGTCAGAAAAACGGTCAAAGGATTCTATGATAAAGGACGTGGCTTTGTTCGAGAAACAGAGGCTACACCAGAAGATAAAAAACGAATCGAAAGTGGCCAAATCGAAGTGATCAAAAAACCTTACTACACGATTGAAAAAGTGTTTGATATCACACAAACACAGTTGAAACCTGAAGACTATCCGAAAATCTTTCCGAACCGTGTGTTTGATTTTCAATTGGATAAAAAAGGACAATCAGAACTACAAGCTGGGATTCAAGCGGTAGCCAACACTATTGGTATACAAATTCGAGATATGACAGAGAGTGAAGTTTATCCAAGAGAATTAGGACAAGCACGTGGGGCGTATGTTCATAACGAATTTACTGGCCAAGAAGAAATTGTCATGAATACTAGAAATACACCGACGCAGCATTTAGCTACAAGTATTCACGAATTAGCGCATGCCAGAATGCACAAATTTTCAGAATTAGACACTGCGACCAAAGAACTGCAGGCAGAAATGACCTCTTATATTGTTTGCAAGCACTTTGGAATGGACATGTCTGAAAAAGCAATTCCCTATATTGCAGCATGGACGAAGAATGGTCAGATTTTGGATGATAAAGAAGCAACGGAACGCGGGAAAATCATGAATGATGTCAGCCGTGTCGCGAATGAATTCATTCAAACCATTTCTAAGGAGATCAATCAGTACAGAGAAAGAGATCCTGAGATCCAACAAGCAGAAGTGAAGCAAGATCATAAAAATCCTGTAGAAATGGTAGAACAAAAGAATGTTGTTCGTGTCGGTTCCCTTTGGATCGACAAGAAAGACGGCAAAGTTATGGAAGAAGATACCGGACGAACGCTATCCTTGAAAGAAGCTGCGTTTATTGAAGATCCGCAGCATAATCAAGTGATTTTGAAAGGAAAAAGTTATGGAAAAGAGATCCAGACTGCATTATCTTCAGAGGAATTTGCGCTAGGTAATCCATTTCATTTTTCGCAAGAAACAGTGTCAGAAATGGCGAAACGAAAAAATGAAATCTATCATGAGCAGCAAATGACACAAAAAGAACGAGTATAAAACAAGCAAGAAAGACTATCTGAACAAGCAGATAGTCTTTTTTCTTTTTGGAGGTTTAAAAATGACAGAGAAGAAAATGAGTATTGTAGAACGATGTAAACAAATCGATATCGTAGATTTTGCACGAAATAATGGAATGGCTGTGGTTAATAAAGGACGAGATTATCGGTTAGAAGATCATGATTCTTTTGTTTTTGATCGACGAAAACAACGGTTTCACTGGAATAGTCAAAATATTCATGGAGATATTATTGAATTAACCAAATTATTCTTTATTGATAAGGAAATTCAAGATCCAAAAGAACAATTTAAAGCAGCAACGAACTTCATTTTAAAGAGTGAAAATAAAGTAGAACGAGTCGATAATCTCCATTTTGAAACAGAACAATATAAAGATCACCCTAATGATTACCAACCACTTACAGAAAAAGGTAGAAGTTATCTAAAGGAAGAACGTAAATTACCAGGTTGGTTAATTGATTATGCGGAAAACGAAGGGTTGCTGGCCGAATTAAAGCCAAGAAATGAACGGCAAAATTTCTTGGTTCGAGACGATCGCTTAGATTATGCCGTTGCTTTTTTATGGAAAGACCCCCAGACAAAAGAAACGGTTGGAGCAAGTTATCAAGGAACAAAGATAGACTTTGATCGATTTGGTGAAAGAGGAACGTATAAACATATTGATAAGAACTCAACAGCGAATCATGGATTCAATTTAAAAATTGGTGATCCGAAGCACTTAAAATTCTTTGAAAGCAGCATTGATATGCTCAGTTATGCAGCGTTAAATCGTGAGAAGTTGCAAGATACCTGGCTAGTTTCTATGGAAGGCTTAAAGCACAACGTAATAAGTCATTATTTTGGAGAAGCTGTTTCTGAACTGAGTCAGAAACAAGAGTTTCCAAAATCAATTGAAGTTTGTGTAGATAATGATCGAGCAGGGCATATTTTTTATGAAAAAGAACAAATGATGGGGGCAGTTAATCCGTTTACGAATGAAAGGGTTCGGTGTGAACGAGGCATTGCCAATGATTGGCAAGTACCTAAAGACTATCGAGAAATTTATGAAGAAGTTGCTAGAGAAGAGAAAGTGGCAGCTGAAGCGATTATGGCAATCCACAAGACGGAAAATAATTTAGAGCCAACCAATCAATTAGTATCCGCACATAATGTTAAATCAGCATTTGGAAAGAAATTGACAGTCAACGAACAGGTAGAAACGATTGATTTAAAGAAAGCCTGTACTACAGTTGCCAAAGAATTAAAAGCTTGTGAGCGATCTGATGGTACGTATGATTTTGATCGTTTTTATAGTAAGAAAGCAGATATGAAAGATGTGAATGCGAGTATTCTTTTTTCTTATAAGGCGGAAGAGTACTATAAGGGCTATAAAAAACATGAACATGAATTTGTATCTGAAGTAAAAAAAGACTGGAATGATCAATTGAAACATGAGATCCAGCAACAAGAAATCAGAAAACAAAAACGTGCCATGTTGTTTCAACAAAGCAGACAACAAGAAAGGGAGTGAAGTAAGCACGATGAAAACCGTCATTTTAGCAGAAAAACCGTCACAAGCGAAGGCTTACGCAGAAAGCTTTTCTAAAGCCACTCGAAAAGACGGTTATTTTGAAATTCAAGATCAATTATTTTCAGGAGAAATTGTAATCACTTATGGCTTTGGTCATTTAGTCGAGTTAGATTCTCCTGATATGTATGATGAGAAATGGAAACAATGGTCACTAGAACATTTGCCTATTTTCCCTACACATTATCGCTATCATGTTCCTAAAGATAAGAAAAAGCAATTTAACGTAGTGAAGCAGCAACTTCAATCGGCCGATACCGTTGTTATTGGGACAGATAGCGATCGTGAAGGTGAATTGATTGCTTGGTCGATCATTCAACAAGCAGGTGCAGACCAGGGAAAAACCTATAAAAGACTTTGGATCAATTCATTAGAAAAAGAAGCGATTTATCAGGGATTCCAGCAGTTACGAGACGCTGGAGAGACCTATCCAAAATTTGAGGAAGCTCAAGCACGTCAGATCGCCGATTGGTTGATCGGTATGAACGGTAGTCCACTATATAGTTTACTCTTACAGCAAAAAGGCATACCAGGGAGTTTCTCCTTAGGCAGAGTTCAGACTCCAACGCTTTATATGATTTATCAGTTGCAGGAAAAGATTAGAAACTTCAAGAAAGAACCCTATTTTGAAGGGAAAGCCCAAGTAACCGCTCAAAATGGCACATTTGATGCGAAGCTTGATCCCAACGAAACCCAAGTGACGCAAGAAACATTTGAAGCGTATTTAAAAGAAAAAGGTGTTCAAGTAGGAAAACAGCCAGGCACGATCCTTCAAGTCGAAACAGAGAAAAAAAGTGCAGCTAGCCCACGTCTTTTTTCTTTATCGAGCCTTCAGTCTAAAATGAATCAACTCATGAAAGCTAGTGCCAAAGATACATTGGAAGCCATGCAAGGGTTATATGAAGGAAAGTATCTAAGCTATCCGCGAACGGATACCCCTTATATTACAGAAGGGGAATATGCGTATTTGTTGGATCATTTAGACGATTACAAGAAATTTTTAAAGGCTGAAGCAATTCCGACTCCTACTCATACACCGAATAGTCGGTATGTGAATAATAAGAAAGTCCAGGAACATTACGCGATCATTCCTACAAAAACAGTCATGTCAGCAGCGGCTTTTGAACAACTAAGTCCGCTGCAGCAGGCCATTTATGAACAAGTTTTAAAAACAACGGTGGCCATGTTTGCGGAAAAATATACCTATGAAGAAACAACGATCTTGACGCAAGTCCAGCAGCTTCAGCTAAAGGCAGTCGGAAAAGTACCAGTAGATCTAGGTTGGAAAAAGCTGTTTGGCAAAGAGAGTGACAGAAAAGAGAAAGAAGAAGAAGCGCTACTTCCTAAAGTGACAAAAGGAGAAACGGTCACGGTGGATCTACAAGTCCAGGAAAAAGAAACAAAACCACCACAACCTTTTACGGAAGGTACGTTGATCACTGCGATGAAAACAGCTGGGAAAACTGTGGATAGTGAAGAAGCACAATCCATATTGAAAGAAGTCGAAGGAATCGGTACAGAAGCGACACGTGCGAATATTATTGAAACTTTGAAACAAAAGGAATACATCAAGGTAGAGAAAAATAAGCTTGTGGTGACGAATAAAGGGATTTTACTTTGCCAAGCCGTGGAAAAAGAGCCGCTGCTAACAAGTGCCGAAATGACCGCCAAATGGGAAAGCTATCTTACAAAGATTGGTGAGCAAAAAGGGACACAAGAAACTTTCTTAGCTAATATCCAAAAATTTGTCTCTCACTTGTTGGAAGTCGTCCCAGGACAAATCCAAGCCACTGATTTTGGAGCAACGTTACAAGAGGTGAAAGCAGCCACTGAAAAGCAAGAAGCGGCGCGTCATTTAGGATCTTGTCCAAAGTGCCAGGAAAAAGAGGTCATACTTTATCAGAAGGTGGCGGCTTGCACGTCTGAAGCCTGTGATTTTAAATTGTGGGTAACGATTGCCAAAAAGAAACTCACAGCGACACAACTGAAAGAGATCATTCAGAACGGCCGAACAAGCCAACCAGTCAGAGGACTAAAAGGTCAGAAAGGTTCGTTTGAAGCAACGATCGTTTTAAAAGAAGACTTCACAACAGACTTTGAGTTTTCTGAAAAGAAAAAATCGAACTATAAGAAAAGAACACGCCGCACTACAAAATAATGGAGGAGTTACCTTATGCGAAATACAACACACAAACAACAAGAAATCGAAAATCAAAAAGCAAAAATTCGTTCAGAACAAGAGAAATTACGTGCCAATAAAAGAAGACTGCAACAATTAAAGAATCAGCAGCGGATTCAAAAAGAAATCGAATTAGATCGATAAAATCTTCCTGACTATTGTATACGAATAGACTTATGTTATACTGTATTTATAAGTTTATTCGTATACAAAGGAGGGAGAAAATGACAAAAGCAATGGTATACAAGCTGCTAGAAGAATTTAATGGAACTTTGGCTTTGAAGGATGCCAAAAAAGCGGGCATTTCTCCTGTAACGATCAAACGTATGGTAGATCGAGGGGAGCTGGATCGAGAGTATCCAGGTTTTTTCACTTTACCTGGCCAATTTCCTGATGAATTGTTTATGGCGCAAAAGAAATATGAGCGCGGCATTATTTCACATATTACCGCGTTAGATTTGTATGATTTAACAGATATGATTCCTAGACAGATCGATTTGACTGTTCCTTACGGTTATCACGTTTCTGGAAAAGGATTGAAGGAATTCGCAGTTGAGTTACACTATACAAAAACAGAATGGTATGAACTAGGTAAGGTTGAAATAAAAAGTCGCTATGGGAATCCTGTTATAGCCTATGATCAAGAAAGAACCTTGTGTGACATTTGGAATCCCTGGTATAACGTTGAGGATGAAATCAAAGTAAAAGCAATCAAAAACTACATGGAATCGAATAGAAAAAATCTTAGAAAATTGAATGAGTATCGAAGAATTTTGCCAACAGACAAAACGATGCGCTCTTATATTATGGCTTTAAATTAAAGGAGAAGAAACATGACACCTACGCAGTTAAAAGCAAAAGTGAAGAATATTTCGAGAGAAAAAGAAGTTGATCCGCAGCTCGTTTTAAGACATTTTATGATGGAAAAATTCTTGGAAAAAATCTCAGAATCTCCTTATCGTGAAAATTTTGTTTTAAAAGGCGGCTTCCTAATTGGATCAAAGTATGGCATTGAAAATCGAACAACCAAAGACATTGATACGACTTTACGAGAAATGAAAGTGACAAAAGAGACATTAACAAAAGTTTTAAACGATATTTTCTCCACACCGACGAAAGAAGGAATTCAATTTGAGATCCAAAGAATAAAAGAAACGAAAGAAGCCGATTATTATCCTGGTTTTAGCTTACGTGTGCTGGCACATTTAGAGAATATGCGGCCAGATTTTAAGGTAGATGTAACTACAGGTGATTCGATCTATCCAGCAACGATCACTCACAGTCATAAATTGATGTTTGAAGATCGAACAATTCCTTTGGAATCTTATCCTACAGAACAAATTATTGCCGAAAAATTAAGTGCAACCTTTGATTTTTTAACTGACAATTCGAGAGGAAAAGATTTTTATGATCTCTATACTATTCCTAAAATGGAGAAGATCGATGAGAAGACCTTGAAAGACAGTGTGAGAAATACATTCACACGTCGAGGAAAAACTGATCCGTTAAAGACTTACTATAAAAAAGATATGGATGTACTGAAAAATAGTAATGAGCTAAAAGATACTTGGAAGAAATATCAAAAAAGTAATCCTTATGCTGCATCGATCACGTACGAAGAGACAATGAATTCGATTAGCAATTTGATGGAAAAAGTGATTCACGTCGAAGAAAAAGAACGAAACCTAGCTTATCAAAGACACCAACAGATGAATCGAGAAATGGAGAGATAAAAATGATCAATAATGTAACTTTAGTAGGACGGTTAACTAAAGATCCTGATTTACGGTATACAGCTAGTGGTACAGCAGTAGCCACTTTTACTTTAGCCGTTAACCGTAATTTTACCAATCAAAGTGGCAATCGAGAAGCCGATTTTATCAATTGTGTGATTTGGCGTAAACCAGCGGAAACGATGGCTACATTAGCTAAAAAAGGTAGCCTGATTGGTATTGTTGGCCGAATTCAAACTCGAACCTATGACAATCAGCAAGGACAGCGCGTATATGTGACAGAAGTTGTGGCCGATAATTTTCAGTTGTTAGAAAGTAAAACAGCCACTGAAAATCGTGCCAAGTATAATCCAGAGCAAGATAGTTCAAGAACGACTCACTTTGAGAAACAGGATGATACTAATCAAGTAGAGGATCCTTTTGATAGTCGGTTGATTGATATCAGCGATGACGAGTTACCATTTTAATTAATTGGAAATTACAATCTCCTATTACTATAATTATATTGCAAAGAAATAATTCTTTATATCATAAAACCCCATCGGTCTGTATGCTGATGGGGTTTTAAGTTTCTATATTATATACATGTATTCCTTATTTAACGGAATATTTTTGTATATTGAAAATCAAATAAAGAACGTATACGATATGTCCACCTATTAATAAACAGGTAGCCAATAATGAAGATATTGTAGAAACCATAAGTGTAAGAAGTAACACTAGCATTAGAAAACTGAAGTATATCGCTAATTTTTCTTGTATTATGGGAAGTAATTTCATTATTTGAAGTTTATTGATTATATTATTCCAAAAAATACTGCCAACTATATCTATAACTGCAAACATTAGAAACATAATATATTTGTTGCTAAAAGCTGTAGGTACAGCAAATTTGTTTATATGGGAAACTATATTTTGTGGGAGAACTAATAATGAAATTAAAAAAAACAACAATGTAAGGCAAACTAAAACAAAACTTTTCTTGTTCATAGGATGAACTCCTTTATGCATAAAGGTATTTTCTTAATTTTAGTTTATCATAAAATTTTTTGTTAATAACGTCAACTATCAGAGGATAGTTTTCGATAATTGTTTTACGAATATCTGGATTATTATAAATATAAGCACATGTTTGACAATGATGTCTAAATTTTGGTGGCTTAATATCTGGATTCCATTTAATGACCTGGTCAAGTATATTAATTGGTCCATCTACATACAACCAACGCTTCATAAAATCATTCTTCTGTTTATTGTAAATATCTTGGAGATCAGTAGTATTTTGCGGACCTAGTTTCATATCTGCAATATATTTATTAGTTAATCCACAGCATGAAATATATTCGTTATTTGGATTAAGACCTATAAATTCAAAAAGATTATTACATCCATCTTGTACTTCTAAAGGATTTAGCTCATTATACTCATAAATTGTGTCTTTATGGAAAGAAACCCAAGTACTACTTATGGAGCTAAATAATTCTTTGTTAGGATGGTTTTCAATTTTTTGATATAACTCATGTAAAAAAAGGTGTTCTTGCTTAAATTTAGAATGTTTTGTTGATTCAACTGAAATAGTGCATCTAATCCCATTTTCAATGCATGCTAATGCACCTGTCATCACTCTATCCAAAGGAACAAATTCTAAATGATTGTCTCCGGTAGAAAAGCTTATTTCCATTACACCATTATCTCTTAAGTTCTTTAAAAATTTATTCGCTCGATCATAGTTACTAGCCCAGACTCCATTTGTTACTAACCTAGAGAACAATCCTTTACTTTTTGCATATTTAATAGCAAGTAGTAATTCTTCTTTTAGTAAAGTTGCCTCTCCACCAGTCCATACAATAAATTTAACAGATTTGTATTTTATAACACTATCAATAAATGTTGTGTAATCCTTGAGATTAGTATTGATTTTTTGAAAGGGACTGCATCCAAAGCAACACTCTTTACACTGTGCATTACATTTATAAGATGTAATTATCGCTGCGTTAGTAGGTGACAACCAATTTACTAATTCTTTCTCATGGGTCATAATAGGTGCCTCCTTATAGCCTTACTGATTCTCCGGCTTCAAGTTTTTGGAAAATCTCTGTAACTTTGCTACCAAAATCACTACCGCCATTTTTAGTAGCAAATTTAGAAATTGCTCTATGTTTTTCGCTACGTAAAGAGTTTTCTGCTATGTTATCTTCTTTCACAGCTATTAATGCTATCTCTGCAGCTACTGCAACTAGAGTAAGGACAACTCCTCCGCCTTCAACAGCAATAGTAAAGTTCGTATATACCCATGTTTCTCCCATAACGACTTTTGCTTTATTGTTCTTAACATTAGATGATTTTAAAATTTCATTTTTAAACAATTGAGTGAAAAATTGTTTGATAGATTGTTGGGTACAGGCTTGTAACATTTCAGGATCTTTTGATAAATTTAGTAATTTTTCTGTCCAAGTAGTCGTCACAAACTGTTTTTTCTCTGTATCTAGCGGTATTTCAATAAAAAAATTATCTTTCACACGATTTTGTTCAAATATATTTACTCTTTTATTTTCCATGACTATATACTCCTTTATTGTGCTTCGATTAACCAATAATCTCTTTCTGTATCTTTCATATTTTTTACCTCCTTATTTAAGAAGTATATTCATAAAAATATTGGTTATTTTGAATTGTATAGAAATGCGTCGAGTGTTATCGTATGAAATTTTTATATGTTATATTTAATAAAGGATTTTTTCGAGGTGACCAATGTGAAGCAAGGGGATATTATAAAAAAACTTAGGATTGAGCGTGGAATTTCACAAGAAGCGTTAGCAAAAGGAATATCCACGAGAACAACACTTAGTTCATTTGAACGAAGGAACACAGAGTTATCTTCTTCTGCTCTGTTAAAGTATTTAGACAAGTTAAATGTAAAATTTGACGAGTTCCAATTTCTATTGTGTGATAATCTGTTGAGTCAAAAAGAAAAAGTAATAAATAGATTTATAGAGATTATAAATAGTAATTTTAATAGGAAAGAGTTGGAAGTTTATTTAACTCAATTGGAAGATGTCTATAGTAAGCACAAAGACAATTTTTACTTAATGATTATTGCTCAACTAAAAATATTAAAAGCTGCTATATTGGAAATTAATGAATTAGAAAAAAATGAGGCTATCCGACTAATTAAAGAGTATCTATTTAAAGTAGAGAATTGGTGTCATTTTGAACTTACCATTTTTAACAATGTTTTATTCATTTTTTATAGTGAAGAAATAGTTGTTCAATTTGAGAATGTAATTTCTCGGATGTGGTTATTACAAGATAAGGCACATTACAATAGTTTAATAAGTACATTTTTAATTAATGGCTGTTTTTTAGGTTTTGAAAGAGCTGATGCTAATTTAGCCAGTTTATTTGTAAGACATCTTGAGATTGTAAGTGCTAATTCAAGATTTGTAGAAGCTAAAATTTATTTATTGATTTTTAAAGGTTTACTTCCAAGTATTAGTAATCAAACACTGGACTCAGTATCAATAAAAAAAGGCCTAAAGATATTAGACATACTTGATGAAGCAAAAGCAAATTCAATTAGAGAATTTATTTTTCAATATTTAGAAACTCAAGGATATGAAGTCTGCCTAATTTTATAAAGCACAAGCTGAATTTCTGTAATAAGTGACTCAAAATTGGGAGATGAAGATTATTCAAGTAAAAAAGATTCTATTAAAAAGAAAGTTATTACTTCTGACTTTAGCTAGTTTAATGGTTATTCAGATCTGTATAAGTGCTTCGTATCCTTATTTAACAAAAGTTATTGTGGATGAAGTCTTAATGAAAAAACAAGTAGACAAGTTAAAAGTTATTATAATGGTTGCAGTGATCCTTATTGTAGTACAAGTTCCTTTGAATATTATTGTGAGTTATTTATGCTCAAAATGGAATCAATTAATTATTTTTGAGTTACGTAAAAACGTAAGTATGTCTTTTTTTGATAGTAAAGAAAACTCTAAAAAGAATGGTCTATTTATTAATACAATAACTAATGATTGCGAATTAATTGGGAAACAATTATTAAATATTATAATTAATAGTTTTCCTAATATACTTTTGATTGTCATATATCTTTCAATATTGATATTTTTGAATCCTTTTTTAGTTGGAATCCTTTTATTAGGACTGCCACTATTTTTATTAATTGCGTATTTTACTTCAAAAAAAGTTTCAGTTCTTACTAAAGAGCTACAACGATATCGAGATAGGCTAGTTGAATTCTTAAATAGTTATGTTCGTAATAAACTTTTAATAGATCTCTATGGAGCAAGAAGAGAGGAAACAAACTATTTTTATAAGGTTTCTACGCAATTGAAAGATGTGAATGTAAAAACAAATACAATTATATCTTTTTTAAATAATATATCTAATTTAATTGCTGTAATTACGCCATTAATTACTTTGTTAGTTGGTAGCTTTTTAGTCATTAACAACAAACTTAGTTTGGGATCACTTATTACATTCAATACTTATACAGCTCTGCTGTTTAGTCCTATAGGAAGGTTATTGAATATATCCCCTATGATTTCTCAATTGAAGGTATCTATTGAAAGAATTAAAGAGGTAAAAATACCAGCTGAAATATATAAAGAAGGTATCTATGATAGGTTTCTATGCTCTGATGATTGCTTGATCTCTGTTAGTAAGCTCATTCCTTACGTGGAAAAAAGACCATTATTAAAGACTGAGCTTAATTTTAATATAAAAAAGGGAGAACTTTTAAAAATTTCAGGAAAGAATGGAATAGGAAAGTCAATTTTATTGCAATGCTTAATAAATTATCACAAAAATTTTACTGGATATATTCAAATAGATAAAAACGTGAAAATTATTTATATACCACAGGAAAATTTTTGTTTGAAGGGACAGTAAAGGAAAACTTAACAAAAGGACTTCCTGAATATGAAATAGATTTTTTATTTTATTTAATTAGGAAATTCAAATTTGAAATAGATTTAAATCGAAAAGTTAATGCATTTTCTTTAAACTTAAGTAGTGGACAATTACAGAAAATTAAATTGATTCGAGCTTTGCTTAGTAAACCAGACATACTTTTGTTAGATGAGGTATTTGCTAACTTAGATCATGAAACAAGTATTACTTTAATCAATTATTTGAGGGAAAACTTATTAACCGCGATATTCGTTTATCATGGAGACACTGAGCGACTTTTAAAACAAAATGAATATAATACTTTAAATTTAGACTATTATGCTATAGCTTAATTTTGAGAATGCTAAAATTAAGGAATACTAGCGTGTTTTCTTTTGAAAAAATTATTTATCAATTAGATAATGTTTTGACAGTCGTCTAATTAATATCAGTTATGACGAGATTATCCATTCGAAATAGGTTCTTCTACAGGTTGCATTTGATACGGTTTATGCTATAATTTAGACAACAAAAAGAATTTTCAATCTATAACCGAAAACCACTAGCTGGCGGGCTAGTGGTTTTCTTTTACGTTTCTATTATAAGAATTAACGGGTAGGCTTACTGTCTTTCTTGGCAAATTTGCAATCAAGCCATTTGCAGATGTAGTGTGCGGCTACCTCTGCCATGATTGCAAAAACAAAATCAAAAAGAATTTTCAAATCTATAACCTCCTCCCCTTGCCAGAATAGGCCGGGGTAGCAGACAGCAATAACATTATAGCACACTTGAAATTTCCAATTTTATAGGATTTTGCTATACTCTTTACGAGGTGAGCGTAATGAAAAAATATATTGGTTTACTTGATAAAATTAGAGTAATTCAAACACAACCTTTACTGTTAAGATTTACGTTACAAACAACAAATGGACCGATTAATTGTGTTGTCGCAAATATCGATATTGCAGATAGGTTATTGATTATGGAAGATGATAAATACAATATCGCTGTAACTGGCCATTTCAATAAAAGAAAACAACTAGTAATCGAAACAATGGATTTATTGAATCCAGACCATTATACAAAGAGTATGGGAATCTAACTTAGATAAAAGACAAGCTACTATTTCTTTATGGAATGGTAGCTTTTTTTATACATAAAAATGAAACAGCCTTATTAGGAAGGCGTAAACGCCTTCTCAATTGTAAAACCCTTCTCTCACTCCAACCGCCACCGCCGTTCGAGAAAAGCGAACGCAAAGCGTTCGTAAAGAAATGGGGTCTTGCTACGCAAGACGGATCGTAAAGGCGTCCTCTGGTAGAAAGATTTGATCCAGTCCGCTGTTTCTTTATTGATTTGCCAGACCGGCAACAAGTTGCCTTTTATCACCAAAAACAGCAAAGGACAAAGGTAAAATGCACGCTGCGCGCCCTTGTCCTTTGCTGTTTTAGTTGATTCATTCTGGGCAACAAATCAATAAAGAAAGAAACGGCGGAAGGTTCAAAACCTTTCCCTAAGAGGAGGCAGGGTCAACTGTGAGAGAAAAATATGATTATTGGGGTGTACCTTTTAGTGTGTTGTATCCAATACCAAATATAAGGTATAAAAGTGTACCACATCAGATTGCATGTGACTGTGGAGAAAAAGCGGATTCTATAAAATCTGTATATCGCTATCAGTGTAAGACATGTGGAAGAAAATATTCATTAGTACGTGGCGACTACATTTTAATCGAAAATGACTTGGAGGAATAAAACATGGTTCAAAAATACTATGATGAATTTGCTAAATTACCTTTGGAAAAAATGGCACAAAAAATGGAAGATATGACCTTTCTTTACAATGAGACTCGTGTGCCAAAAAAAACATTACAAAAAACAGCTATCAGTAGCTGTCGAGGAAATGATTGAATCTAGTGTAGAAATCAATTTGATTGAAACGTATTACCGAACTTTGGAACAGTTGAAGAAACAAAATCCAAAATGGTTGTTTCAAGCACTGGTGTGCTTGGATTCAGGTGTTAAACCGAGTGCGATTACTCCTTCCGAGTATCAGGCGTTAGAGCTTACTTATGCCAAATATTCGGAAACAAAAAAAGCTAAGACAATTTCTAATAAATGGCTAGATTTATTTGAAAAAATCAAAGAATATGGCGCATTGTACACACTTGAATTGGAGGGAAATGAAGATGAGTGAGGTTGTATATCAATTATCGACGGAGGACATTTGTCAATTTTTGACAAATAGGGAACATTTAAATGAGGTAACAAGAAGAGTGAAACATTCTTTTAGTTGTATGGAAGAGTTAGGGTACTTTGTAAATAGTGTGGAACAAGAGCTATATAACGAGAAGCAAACGAGTGTTTTAAAAGTTGAAGCTAAGGTTAATTATTATACACTTCTACCTAAAATGGAAAATAACAGTACTCTTTTACGTTTTGAGACCGACCATTATATCATGGAAGTATTTTTAGAGACCAACGAGTATGTAAAAAATTATATTAATTGCGTGATTCTTAGGAAAGAATACTATTCAGAAAATGACTATGTAACATTTGTAGAAAGTGGCAAGGACATGGAAGAAAGAATGGAGGAGCTAAATCAAAAAGAATATAATCACTTTGATTATTATGTGCTTTTTGCTCAATTTCTAACAGCCGAGACTGATTTAGCATTAGTGTTTGGCAATGGATATTTTTTAACAGTACCTCAATCATTTCTTGATGAGTACAAAAAAGAAGTTGCAAATTCAAAGGGCAATAACTCTGAAATGCGTAAAGAACTGTATGAGACATTTCATTTTGATGAGACCGAACAAATGTTAGTAGAGTTAGAGAGAAAACAAGTTGCTTATCAAATGTTTTTATTAAAGAAATATAGTTAATTTTAGCATTTATACTGAAAAGTGAAAGTGTGTGGTTGAAATAAGAATATCGTCTATCGAAAATAGATTAGATGCGTTCTTATTTCGCACCACCACACTCCCACCTGCCACCGCCGTTAAGGTGGTGCGAAATAAGCGGGCAAAGCCCGATTTCCCTAAGAAAAAGAAAGAGGTTATAAATTATGAGTAAAATTATTCCATTACTATTTGTATTATTTGTAGGTGAAACAATCATGCGTCATATAAGCACAGGATTCCACATGAATTCCTTACTGTTTATCGCAATACTATTGTTCTGTTTAATTTTTTGGCGTCTAATAGTAGCTATTGTCTGGTTTATTTTGAAAGCGATCCTTACAGTTTTCTTTATAGGAATATTTCGATGAAAGGAGATTTATAAAATGACTGTTGCAATTGGAAATAAAAGGCTGCCAGTTACTTTAGATGATCACAGAAAAAAGGAACTCCAAAAGATGAAGGAAAAATATCATAAAAGTGAGTCAAAGATCATGTGTGTTGCTTTGGATTTGTTGATTGAACAGGAAAAGGCTGACTTTGAGATTCCAAGCTTAAAAAAGTGACGTCACTTTTAAAAGAAAACAGAAAAAAGTGCTATCACTTTTGTTCCAAAAATGTTTTAATATATTATTCAAATAGAAAGATAATTTGTTTTAAAATCATAAAAAATGGTGAAAAATAAAGGGAGGAATCTATTTAATGTTAGATCAATGGATTAATCATTCAATGGGATCAAATGGGAGAGAAAACTTGGGAGAAATCTGATAAATATTGGGAAGACTTCTATAATAGTGATCCTGAATATAGATATCCAAAAGGGGATTTGCTATTTAGAGTTCATTCTGGAGGGTATGATGAACCTGTATTAGATGATTACGTTGATAGAGGAGATTATCAAGATAAAATATTCCGTGAAAAGCATGATTTATGGAAGGCACGTAATGATATAAGCTGTATTGAATTTAATAGTCATTGGGTATCTTTTACGAAAGATGTTGATGTTATAGGTTCTGATTATTTCTCAGGCAAGGATCTGCGAGGTTTTGTCATAGTGATGAAAGCAGAAAAAGCAATTGATATCTCTTCCTTCAAAGAAAAGGGATTTAATGAATATGAGGTGGTCGCACCTATGACTAAAGATACTCTTGTTGAAATTCTTGATTTTGATGGTTTTATGAATAAATATGGTAAAGGAACTTCTTATTATGAAAAAAACGAAATGAAAAAATCTTAGTCATTACGCATGCTGTCTTTTTAATTCTGTATACAGTTTGACTTGTAACGTCATGATCTTTCACAGTATTTCCATTATATATTTTTCTGGTTTGGATGAAAGGAACTATTTACTAGCAAAAATGCGACTGATGTAAGATTAAAAGCACAAAATTATTGTTAAAGGATTTAAATGAAAACTAGTAATACTTATTAAGGAAAGTCAATTGGTCTTGTACTAAATGACTTTCTTTCTTTTTGTACAATTATGATATTAAAACAACTTTTTATGAAATTAATTTCTATTTTCCTAGTATTGGTATTACTATGTATTTGAGTAAATTTTTAGTTACAAAGGAGTTAAATAATGACTTTAGGTAGCACGTTAAAATATCTTAGGGAAAGAGTTGGGATATCTCAGATCGTATTAGCAAATAAATTACACATAAGTCGTCAATCTATATCAAGTTGGGAAAATGATCGAGCATGTCCCCTCTATGGATAACTTAATTTTGTTATCAGAAATCTATAGTGTTTCTGTCGATGACTTGTTGAAAAAGAATCAAGAATTAAGAGGGCAATGGCCAGTGAATACAAAAGAAGTTATGAGATTTAAACAAGAAATCCATCAAATTTATAAAGAATTGGAAAAGTTGAATAATGATTTCAACTGTATGAAAAAGAAAGTGGATACTAATTTTGTACCATAATAATATCTTTAAATTATTTTAAACACGGTTTGCTTTAATCATTTTAAAGTTTGTTTTATAAACGTATATATAAGGTATATATAAGAAAGAAGAGATTATTTGAATAAAATGAAAGAAAAGAAAAGCTTTTATTGGTTTATTAGTATCATTATTTTAATGTTGTACGTCCTTTTTGCACTCACTAAACTAAATATCTTTTTAATACTCTTTTTTTTAGCATGGGGTGGTTTCACTATTTACGGTTTTTGGTTACTTGTACATGAAATTAATAAGAAATCCGACTAGTTTTTTGACTAATCGGATTTCTTATTAAAATATTAGAGTCATAATAGCTGCTGTTACAATGTTAGCAACACTTTTACTCATACCAACTTTTCTACATGCGTTGTATACTGCATCTTGAATTGTACCAGTTGCATTTTCTATGAAACTTAATAAAGTTTCTAATCCTGTGTGTGCAGCAATATATCTTTTAACTGAAGTTGGTAACTTGTTGTAGCCTTTTCTAATAGCTTTTACAGCCCAAGTAAATTTACCTCTTTCTTGGTGCTGTTCCTTGCTATTTAGAATAATACCATTTTCAAGATAGACAGGATTATTTAAGTTATCGTGATAGATAGCAATCTCTTCAGCTGAAAATCCCAGTTTTTGTAGTTCGTTATCACTTAATCCTTTAAAGTGATCTTTTTCTGAAGCAACGCTTTTGATTTCGTCAGCTTGTACAAGAGTAGTTCCTACAGGAACTGTAGCAGATAATAAAGATAAAGTTGCTAAACCAATAGTAATAAATTTGATATGTTTCATTAAAACTTCACTCCTAAGACTTAATAAGAATACAAAATTATATTATCGAGAAGGTAGGGTAAGAGAAAGAAGTTTTATCTTTACGTCGCTTTACAATGAACCTATTTATTTTGTGTTTATGTAGATTTTTTAAAATAGTTGGGATTCTAGAAGAGAATTACCAGAAGCTTTTATTTATAACTTATAGGGAGGAAAATATGTCTGATTACTTAAAGGTTAATTCTAGTAAACTACAACACCACACTAATAATCCAATGGTTTGAGAAGTATATAGAACAAGCCAAATTTATTATCGCTGAATCACCGATTTGTGAAGACGAGCTACACCCAATTTTTAGCTTTGTAAAGGCAAATTACAGATTATTATAACAATAAAGGCAGCAATGAATTCTTATTCGAACCCATATCCTGATATTGGCAATATGTTTGAAAATTTTTTGAAGGAAAAGGTTCAAAACAGTCAATTGAAAAGATTAGTAAAATACTATTGAAAAAAACTAGTAGAGAAAATACTTTATCTTATAAAAAGGAAGGTTATAAAGTAATTGACTATGATCTATCTATAGATTTAGCAAATAATCCTATTGTTCTTAATCCATGGATGGCTCCAACGTGTTGTTAACGCTATTACAAGTATTGCCACAAAAGATAACGAATTTGATAGAAAAAAAGGGGGAAAAAAATATAATAAATAAAATTTTATTATCCTACAGGTATTTCTATTTGTCATGGGGGGCATCATTCCCAATATTCTGCGAAGATAAAAGGGAAAGGAATAACTAGTATTCAAGAAGTCATTAATATAGAAAAATATTATGATTATGTAAAGTTCAACGGAGAATATTTTGAATACAGATTCCAATAAATTTAAAAAATTTCTTTTTACCACATAGAGAGTATATTTACTACTGAAGATGAATTTTATGCAGGAATACTATTTGAGATCGGAAGACTTTTAAAAAAATCGTATCGATATCTTTCCAAAGGATATACAAAAAAGTAATTCATTATGCTGAGGATGATTAGTTAAAATTAGTAAATTTTTGTTCCTTTTTTATTATTTCATTTCTAAAACTCTTTCGATAGCCCGTTTAAATTGGGTTCAGTAAGATTACTGATTTTTAGTCCAACAGGGTATTACCCCCAATTGTCATTAAGTTAAGGGCCAAAAAAAGTAAATAATAGTCTCAAGTATATTGCTTTTTTTCTTATTAACTTGCCTAATTTTATATTTTGAGCAACACAATAAAACGTCCTATACGGTATAGTCCGATTTATAATATTAGGCAATACGATATAAAAAACCAACAAATTTCTTTTTTGTTATATTTCTCTGGTCACTCCGATTCTGTCGTATGGGTAGGAGATATCTTCTTATCAAAATTTCTACATTGACGGTTTGATCAAGAAAAAATCTTTTACAAATGCCTATAGCTTGTGTGAAATTAAGCTGATAGAACTGCTTTAAAGGAGCTGATAACGCCACTACCTGAGCAATTTCCATTGAAAAGTTGTATATAATGAGACGAGCGTAAATTTCTTGAATAATAAACTCTAGTT